>NZ_QKML01000007.1:0-303244 GCF_003208455.1 Rhizobium sp. UGM030330-04 | reverse complement strand
CGATCGCAAGTGCCGTTTCAACCGGCTCCTTATAGGCGGGATTGCGCTGTTTCCACAGTACGAAACCGCGGATCAGGCTCGATCTGCCAAGCACATGGGGTTGGTCAGCGGCGGGATTGTCCTTATCCTCGACCAGTTCCTCGCAGATACGGGCCAGCTCCAGAAGCAGTGCCTCGACGCTGAAGCGCTTCTCCGGATTGCGGATCATAATCCGAAGGTCTTCCAGCCGTTGTTCGGGATCGACGGCCGGGGAAAATTCCCTGCCCATCCTTGTCAGCACCCGTTCGATTGCTTCGTCCGCATCGTCGCGACCACCCATTCGTGCACGACGAAACAGATAGAGCGCTTCTTCGAGGTCACATTCCGTGCCCTTGCCATCCTCGTGGGCCAGACCGAGTGTGTAGGCTGCTCGGTCGAAACCGCCATCGAGCGCGGCGGCGAGCAACTGAATGCCTTTTTCGGCATCTTCCTTCACGATCGTTCCATAATAATAGGCAACGCCGAGATTGTTGGCGCCGCGGGGATTACCGGCCTGAAGGGCGCGGCGATACCAGTAAAGCGCCCGGATCGGGCTCTTGCGGATACCGGTGCCGGTACTGTAGCGATGGCCGAGGCTGACCATGGAATCGCTGTCGCCGAGGTGGGCTCCCTGGCTGAAGAGCTTGACGGCGCGGCGATGATCTTGCTTCAGCCCGGCTCTGCCGTCGGTATAAAAATGGCCGAGATTGCCCATGGCCGTTCCGCAGCCGGCTTTGACGCCCTGCTCGTAGTAATCGCGTGCCTTGAGGAGATCGGCCGGGAAAGGGCCGTCGCCGTGCTGGTACATGCTGGCGATATTGTTCATCGCGTCGCCATGCCCGAGGGCCGCCGCCATTTCGTACCATTCGACTGCCTGCACCCTGTCGAGGGTGACATTGCAATAGCCCTGATCGTAAATGTCACCCAATACGAAGGCGGCATCGGCATCGCCGGATATTGCCCGCTGTTTCAGATCGTCGAGCGGAACATCATAGAGGCCGTGCCAGCGTTTCTCCGGGACCGGACCGGCCGTGCGCTTCTCGAAATAGCGGTCTGCAAGCGTCGTCAGATACTTTTTCAGCATGAATGTGCTTCTCCGAACGCAAACCCGACTTCACATTTTTGGCGACACCATATTCCCCGGCCGGCATCCCAGGGGTCGTTCCCGGCAGAGGGCGAGCCGACACCCTAGATCAAAATTGCGTCACCTGTCACGGCAAGCCGAGGCGATTTCATCGCCATCAGCTCCCTTCATTGAACGACGAAAACGCGGATTTGATGAGTGTTTTGGTATATTCAGCCGCCGGCCTGTTGAATATCGCGTCCGTTTCTCCCTCCTCCACAATCTTCCCGTTTCTCATGACGATGACGTAGTCCGAAATGGCCTTGATGACGGAAAGGTCGTGGCTAATGAAGATGTAGGAAAGGCCATGCGCCTCCTGCAAATCGCGCAGCAGGTCGATAACCTGTCCTTGAACGGATCGGTCCAGCGCAGATGTAGGCTCATCGAGAATGACGACGTCCGGCTTGAGGATGATCGCACGGGCAATTGCGATACGCTGACGTTGTCCGCCTGAAAACTCGTGGGGATAGCGGTTGCGGGCGGCAGGATCGAGGCCCACTTCCTTCAGCGCTTCGATCGCCCGCTTGTCCCGCTCCGCTCGGCTCAGCCGCTGTTCATGCACAAACAGACCTTCAGTGATTATCTCCCCGACCGTCTGTCTTGGCGAAAGCGAACCATAGGGATCCTGAAACACCAGCTGCAAATGCCGCCGCAATGGCCGCATCGCCTTTCGGTCAAGACCACTGATTTCCGTCTTGCCGAAGAAAATACGGCCATTTGCATGTGCAAGACGCAGAAGCGCGCGCCCGAGTGTGGACTTGCCTGATCCGGATTCACCGACGATACCGATGGTTTGTCCCTGGTGAAGGCTGAGATTGACGTCGTCGACAGCCCGAAACTTGTGCGACTTCGACAGGAAACCACCCGGAATTTTATAATCGACCGTCACGCTCTGGCCGGAGAGAACGATAGGTGCCTCTTTACCGACTGTCGGCTTGTGCCCGCTGGGTTCTGCATCGAGAAGCATTCTGGTGTAGTCAGCCTGCGGGCGATCGAAGATATCTTCCGTCGTGCCGGCCTCGACAATCTCCCCGCGGCGCATAACCGCGACGCGATTGGCGAAATGGCGGACAACGCCGAGATCATGCGTGATCAGGACGATGGCCATGCCGAAGCGTTGCTGCAACGACTTCAGAAGATCGAGAATCTGCGCCTGTATCGTCACGTCAAGCGCGGTGGTCGGCTCATCCGCAATCAGAATATCGGGCTCGTTTGCGAGAGCCATGGCGATCATGACGCGCTGACGCTGACCGCCGGAAAGTTCATGTGGATAGCTGTCTATACGCCGCTCCGGCTCTGGAATCCCAACAAGTTTAAGGAGTTCGAGAACGCGTGCACGCGCTTCCTTCTTGCTGCCACCCCTGTGGTGAACGATCGGTTCGGCGATTTGCGCGCCGATCCGGTAGAGAGGATCGAGCGAGGTCATCGGCTCCTGGAAAATCATGGTGATTTTCGCACCCCGGATATTGTTCAGCTCGCTGACCGGCAGGCCGATCAGCTCGCGTCCGCGATATTTCGCCGAGCCCTCGATAGCGCCGTTGGATGCAAGCAGTCCCATGATGCCCATCATGGTCTGGCTCTTGCCGGAACCGGATTCTCCGACGACGGCAAGCGTTTCACCCTGTTTGACGTCGAGATTTATGCCCTTGACGGCACTCACCGTGCCGTCCGGTGTCGTGAAATCGACCTTGAGATCACGGACGGTGAGGATGGTTTCTGATGTCGTATTCATGTCAGCGATCCTTGGGATCGAGTGCGTCACGCAACCCGTCACCCACAAAGTTGAGCGAAAACAGGGTCAGCACGAAGAAGATCGCCGGAAATATCAGGAGCCACGGGGCCGATTGGATATTGTTGGCACCTTCGGAAATCAGCGCCCCCCAGCTCGTAAGCGGCGCCTGTACGCCAAGGCCGAGGAAGGAGAGGAAGCTTTCCAGAAGAATGACTTTGGGTACGACGACAGTGACGAACACGACGACGGGGCCGATCGTATTGGGAATGATGTGACGGCGGATGATCTGCCAGTCGCTCAGGCCCAAAGCCTGTGCGGCGCCCACAAATTCCCGCCGCTTCAGGGCAAGCGTCTGGCCACGGACGATACGCGCCATATCGAGCCATTCCACGGCACCGATGACCAGGAAGATCAGGATGAAGCTGCGGCCGAAAAAGACCACCAGAACGACCACCAGAAAGACAAAGGGCAGCGAATAGAGGATTTCGACGAAACGCATCATCACATTGTCGACACGCCCCCCGATGTATCCCGCCGTTGCGCCGTAAAGAACGCCGATCCCGAGTGAAACGAGGCTGGCGAGAACGCCGACGGCGATCGAGATTTGGCCACCCAGCATCACGCGGGCCAGCATGTCGCGGCCGTTCGAATCCGTGCCGAAGAAGAAGTATTCGCGGTTGACGCTGCCTTCCAGCTTCAGCGTTCGGCCCTCATCTTCGGTGGCAACGACCTTCGTGTTTTCGAATTCGTTGGCGCGGTCGAAATAACGTGTCGTGCGTGGGTCAATCGGGCTGCTGGAGGTGACGGTGGCCGTGAAGGTCTGCCCTTCGACGGAAAATTCCTTCAGCTCCACGCGCGCGCGGCTGGCAACCCCGTCCA
Source organism: Rhizobium sp. UGM030330-04 (assembly GCF_003208455.1). NCBI lineage: Bacteria > Pseudomonadati > Pseudomonadota > Alphaproteobacteria > Hyphomicrobiales > Rhizobiaceae > Rhizobium > Rhizobium sp. UGM030330-04. Next base: position 299,492 of record NZ_QKML01000007.1, on the reverse strand, counting down.
TCACGCCTTGCAGGTTGTTTACATCCGGACGTGGCTCAAGGCTCGGCGGGACAGAGACATAGGACGAGAACACCTGATCATAGGTGTGTGTGAGGAACTGCGGGCCGATGAATGAGAAAAGCGTGATCAGCAGAAGCATGAAGGAACCCGCCATGGCGGCCTTGTTTCGTCTGAAACGAAGGACTGCCAGCTGGAACAGGCTTCGGCTTTTCACCAATGGCTGATGGGCATTGTTCCCGGGGATATCAGTCATGTCTGACCCTCGGATCGAGCAGGCCGTAGAGAATATCGACCACGAGATTGAACACAATGACGAAAATGGCGACGAGAACGACGGTTCCCATGACCAGCGTATAGTCACGATTGATGGCGCCGAGAACGAAATAGCGGCCGACGCCCGGGATAGTGAAGATCGTCTCGATGACCGCCGAACCCGTCAGCAGGGCTGCGGCGCAGGGAGCCAGATAGGAAACGACCGGAAGCATCGCCGCGCGCATGGCATGGAACACCACCACGCTGCGGGCTGGAAGGCCGTAAGCCTTGGCGGTGCGGATATGATCCATCCGCAAAGCCTCGATCATTGCGCCGCGTGTCAGACGCGCGATAACGGCAAGCTGTGGCAAAGCGAGCGCGATCATCGGAAGGATGAGATATCGCAGCGATCCGTCGCCCCAGCTGCCGGCCGGCAGAAGTCCGAGCAGAACGGCAAAGATGAGTGTGAGAACAGGTGCGACAACGAAGTTCGGCACGGTAACGCCGACTGTCGAAATGGACATGATCGAAAAATCGAAGGCGCTGTTCTGCCTGAGTGCGGCGAGGGTGCCGGCGAGAACCCCGCCCACCAGCGCCAGCAGGAGAGCGTAGCAGCCGAGTTCCAGGGAATAGGGCAGACCTTTGCCGATCAGCTGCGCGACCGTATTGTCCTTGTAGATGTAACTTGGACCGAAATCACCGGTGACGGCGTTGCCCAGATAGATGAGATACTGGCGCCATAATGGTTCATCCAGATGATAGGTTCTCATCAGGTTTTCCATCGTCTGCGGCGGCAGGGGGCGTTCAAGATTGAACGGACCGCCCGGTGCGAAACGCATCAGGAAAAACGAAATCGTGACGACGATGAACAAGGTCGGCACGGCGCTCGCCAAACGGCGCAGGATAAAGGAGATCATGGTTTTTCAGGCTCCGGCACGGCACGGTGGTGTTGGCCACCGTGCCAACGCTGCTTATTCGGAAACGCTCAGGAAGCGGCTGAGGTGTTCGTTGGCAGCATTGTCTTCCCAACCCTTGACGCGGTTGGAAACCAGCCAAAGGTCGGCCTGTGTCAGAAGCGGAACAACCGGTTGTTCCTTCATGAGGATGGTTTCTGCCGCATGAAGCAGCTTGGAACGTGCGGCCGGGTCCTTTTCGTCGTAGGACTTCTGCAGCAGCGCATCATATTCCGCGTTGTTGAACTTGGAATAGTTGAAGGTCTTGTTGGAGGAAACCGAAAGCGCAAGGAAGTTTTCCGCATCCGCATAGTCGGCAACCCAGCCGGCGCGCGCGACGTTGAATTTGCCGCCTTCCTGGAGGTAGCCATAATGCGAGGCGACATCGAGGTTCACCAGTGACACCTTCGCGCCGAAGGTGTTCTTCCACATGTCCGCGATAGCTGTCGCGACGCGTTCATGGTTCGGGTTTGTATTGTAGCGGATTTCGATGGAAAGCGGCTTGCCGCCCTCACCGTAACCGGCTTCCTTCATCAGTTTGAGGGCTTCATCTTCACGATCAAGCTGCGACAGCGTGGCGAAATCGGCCTTGGCCGGCTCACCATAGGAATCCATACCCGGGGGAACCATGGAATAGGCCGGAACCTGTGAACCGCTGTAGATTTCCTTGGCAAGGAAGTCACGGTCGACTGCCATGGACAGCGCTCGGCGGACACGGACATCGTTATACGGCGCTTCGCGGGTGTCGAAGGTATAGTAGTAGGTCGCAAGCGTCGGCGACACGTGAACCTGCTCGCCATAGGATTTGCGCAGACGGTCGATCTGGTCAGCGGAGAAGTTGTATGCGAGGTCCATTTCCTTTGCTTCGAAACGGCGAACGGATGCGGCCTGATCGTCGATCGGGTAGAAGATGACCTTGTCGATCCTGGTGTTCGGTGCGTCCCAGAAGTTGGTGTTCTTGACGACCGTCAAGCTGTCATTGGGAACATGCGATTCAAGCTTGTAGGCACCGTTCGAGACCATGACGCCCGGCTTTACGAAGTTGGTCCCGTTCTTTTCGTAGCTTGCCTTCGAGATTGGCAGAGCCGTCTGGTGAGCAAGGAGCTCAAGGAAGAAAGGTGTCGGGCGCTCGAGCGTGACCTCGAGGGTCTTGTCATCCACTGCCTTTACACCGAGCTGGTCCACCGGCACATCGCCCTTGTTGATCTTTTCGGCGTTCTTGATCGGGTAAAGAATATTCGCATATTTCGCTGCGGTCTTCGGGTCCTCGACGCGCTGGTAGGAGAAGACAAAATCGCCCGCCGTTACCGGAGTGCCGTCCGACCACTTCGCATCCGCTCGCAGCTTGAAGGTGTAGACGGTACCGTCGTCGGACAGCGTCCAGCTCTCCGCAGTACCGGGAATGATCTTGCCAGCAGAATCGTAAATGGTGAGACCTTCAAAAAGGTCTTTCAGAATAAATGCTTCGATGTTGATCGAGGTCTGCGCCTGATCCAGTGTCTGCGGTTCCCCGGAATTGCCGCGGTGCAGAACTGTTTCTGCAAGCGCAGAACTGGCGCCAAGCAGAAGCGAGCCTACCAGCAGAGCGGCGCGAGTTGTTGTTTTTATCGACATTGTTTTCTCTCCCCGTAAAGATTTTAAGTCCACAAACAAGGCCAAATCGCTCCGAAGTGCAACCACAATAAATTGTGAGTTGATGCGGAAACCAAAAGTTTCACTTAAGTTGACACGTCCGTGCTTGACCCGGCAGTTTCTTATAAAACACTTTGACTGAAGCCCGTCCTGCGCCAAGTTGTCCCACAGCGAAGATGTCGGCCCTCAGGGGTTTTGACGCGGATTTTCTGCACTTTTCCCGATCTTCTCATCCGCAATCCGTCAGGAAAATTCTGCTCCACCGACGTGACGTGCCTATGCATGATCAGGCGCTATCCCTTTATTCCGCTTGCCGCGATACTGGAGATGAACAACCTCTGCAGGCAGAGATAAAAGATCAGCACCGGCAGGGTGATGATGGTGAGATAGGCCATCACTTCACCCCAGGGCGTATTGAGCTGGAAGAAATATTGCAGCCCCACCATCACGGGCCGGTAGGCTTCGGACTGGGTAACGAGAAGCGGCCATAGATATTGCTGGCTGTACATGACGAGAAACTTGAGGATTGCCGCCGTCGCGATGACCGGGCCGCTGAGCGGCATCACCACCTGCGCATAAATCCGCAGCCAGCCGGCCCCGTCGATGCGCGCCGCCTCCAGCAATTCCTTCGGCAGATCCTTGAAATATTGCACGAAGAGGAAAATCGTCAGCCCATCTGCAATCCACGGAATGATCTGCACATGCCAGGAGTTGAGCCACCCCCAGGTAAATCCACCGCTGCCAATCCATGGCAGATTGTTGACTTCCAGCAGGAGCGGTACGGCAATCGTTTCAAAGGGAATGATGAGCGTGGCGAGGATGATCGAGAATAAAACATCCTTCCCGCGCCAGTTCAAAAAGGTGAAGGCGAAGGCGGCAAGCGAGCCAAAAAGCAGGGCGAGAAACACGGTAACGACCGTGACCAGAACCGAATTGAATATGAAGGTAGCAATCGGCGCCCGGGCGAAAGCTGCCGTGTAGTTTTCAAGCGAGAGATGTCCCACCGGCAGGAAGGCTCGTATCGACGTGGCATCACTCAGCAACTGGTCGTTCGGTTTTAGCGACGAGAAGCCCATGAACAACAGGGGCAAAATGAAGATCGCCGCGAAGGCGAGCATGAGCACATAGTTGCCGATGAGAAAAGCGAGGCTCTTGCGTTGTCCGGCCTGCATCATTGCTTCTCCCTTGTCATGTATCGCTGGGTCAAGGAAATGCACAGAACAAGCAGGAACAGGACGACCGAGATTGCGGAGCCTGCCGCGATGTCCTGCTGTCGATATCCTCGTTCAACGGCCTGGTAGACGATGCTTTGAGTGGAATCACGAGGCCCGCCCTTGGTCATCACATCGATCTGCGCGAAAAGTGCAAAAGCCTGCATGGTGATGACGATGATAATCAGCACGGCTGTGTTGCGCAGCAGCGGCCAGGTTATCATGCTGAATCTCTGCCAGCGGCTCGCTCCTTCGATGTCGGCTGCCTCGTAAAGATCCGGAGAGATGGTTTGCAGGCCGGAGAGCCATATGACCATGTGGAACCCAACACCCTGCCAGACCGACATCACCAGAATGGCCCATAAGGCGATATCGGTTCTGCCCAGCCAGTCAATGGGCTGGAAGAGCCCGAAGCTCATGTAACTCAAGAGGCTGTTCAGGAGCCCGTTATCGGCCGCATAGATAAACCGCCAGAGCAGCGCCACCACCACCACCGACAGCACGACAGGCATGAAGTAGATCGCCCGGAAAATCGTAACGCCGGGGATATTCTGGTTCACCAACAGGGCAAGAAATAGCGCCAGCGCAGCCTGAACCGGCGCGACGACGACCACGAAGGAAAGCGTGTTCACGAGGGCCGTCAGGAATACGACATCGCTGGCCAGAATGACGATCCGGTTCTCGCCCCAGCTGAAGCTCTTATATTCCCGCATTCCTTCCAGATGGGGATAGTCGGGATTGTTGCGGGTGAAATTGCGAATTCTCGGATAGGAGACGGAGCCATCCGCATCCCGGCTGATGCTGCCGTCCGCCTCTTTTTCCGGCTCGAGCGTCAGCACGCCGATACCCAGCAGCTGGGTGTAATTTTCAACGCCGACAAACTCGGTCGGATTGGGAGACGTCAGTCGCTGGTTGGTGAAGGAAAAACCGAGCCCCAGCAAAAAGGGTGTGGTCAGGAACAGCCCGATCAGCACCATCGCCGGTGCAGCCATGAGCCAGCCTGTGACGCTGTCTCGGGTCAGCTTTCCCTTTGAAGAAAAGAACGCCATCGACCACCTGCCCCTATTTGGGTTGGTAACCGGAATTGCGCTCTATGTTGTTGTTTATCTCGTCTGTCGCGTTGTCCAGCGTATCGGCAACATCCGCGCCGTTGGCCATATCGGAAAGAGCCTTGGAAAAGACCGGCGAGATGAAGGCGTAAGCTGGCGTGACCGGACGCAATGTTCCCTGACGCCTGGACAGTTCGAAGAAAACCTCGAGCGGACCGCCTTGTTTGTAATTCTTCGTCATCTGGGCAGCCGATGAGGTGGCCGGGATGAGACCGATCGCATCGGAGAACTGTGCGAGATATTTGTCCTGTATGGCAAATTCGATGAAGGCGGACGCGCCTTGCGGATGCTTGCTGGTGGCCGATACACCAAACTGCCAGGATCCGGCACCGATCTTCGGTCCCTGCCCGAAATCGGGCGCCGGCAGGAACAGCAGATCATCGCCGTATTTCTCCAGCGCCTTCACCGCAACCCAGTTGCCCATCCATTGCAAGGCGTGGCGACCTTCCAGAAAGCCGGTTTCGTGGTCGGCAGGCGATTGTGACGTTCCGGGCGCAAGTTTTTTCTCGAACAGAGACTGCCACCATTCTCCGAATTTGATGGCATTTTCCCCGTTGAGAACGTTCTCGGCGGTTTGATAGTTTTCCTTGTCAATCAGGCTGCCGCCGAAGCTCTCCAGAAACGGGCTGAAGGCATAGCTGTACCATTCGGTTTTATCGGCCATTCCAAGGTCGATCGCATATTCGAACTTGCCGCTGGCCGCGAGCTTCTCAAGTGCCGCATTGAACTCTTCACCGGTCCACGGCTGTTCCAGTGTTGGAATGCGAATACCGTTTTCATCGAGAACCGATTTGCGGGCGAAGACCGCTACGGCTGCGTCCCACAGGCCGACGGAATACAGCTTGTCTCCCCACTTGCCCACGGCGCCGGGCAGGAAATTCGCAAGCTTCGCCTCATCTATCTGCAACGGTTGCAGATAGCCGGACCAGGCCCAGTTCGGCATGTTTGGCCCATCGACGTCCAAAATGTCAGGCAGCTTGTTGGAAAGAGCGGCGGCGGTGACGGATTCATTATATGCGGTTTGGGGGAATTCCTGAAGCGAGACCCGCCAGTCCGACTGGGATGAATTGAAGTCCTCGATGATGCCGGCCAGGATCTTGCGTTCTTCAACATTGCCAGCACCGTGATACCACATCGTCAGGTCGGTCTGCGCCAGTGCCACAGTGGAAAAAAGCGTCGACAAGGCAGCGGCTGCCCCCACAAAAATGGCTTTGGTAATCATAGATGGTCCTCCTCCTGATGAAGGGTAACTTCAACATCTACAGATTGTTCCGCAAAAAAGTCTGCATTCTGGCGCTGCATCCTCTCAAGAACGCAAGTGGAAGGAGCTTCCGGGAATTCGCCAAAACAATGCTGCTCCGCCGAAGCGGTGTTGCAGCAGTCGCCTCTGATTCGTCCTTGCAGGCAATCCACAAGCTTATGGTGCCAGTTGCTTCCGATTCACTGGTGCGCTGCCATTCGGAAGCCAGGAATTTGATTTTATTCAAAGTTTTGACGGCAATAAGCCTTGGGAGATCGAGCCCGCTCACCTACGAAACTGGATTCTAGTTGGAATTTCGCAGGGGTGTTAGTGAGACCATCGCAAGGGCTGAAAAGATTGCGCTTGCTATCGCCAGCGGCCAGAGACCGACCAGAATATATGGGGCGACAACGACGGTTCCAAAGGTGGCGACGCTTAAAATTGCGGCGACAACGATTGCCGCAGCGCGCGAGGGGTCGCCGCGGGCGGCAATTATTGCCCGATGAAACCCTATCGGGCCTCTGACGCCGAACCCGAAATTCACGACCACCCACATTGGAACAAGCACATAAAGGTTCTTTCCCTCGGCGAGTGCGTAGATGAGAATCGCAAGAAACGCGACAGGCATGATCGTTGTGCCCGCGCGGATGGTCCTCAAAGTACCGAATTTCATTGCCAGCCATGCAGAGGAATTCGCCGCGAGAATGAATGCCACGATGCCAAAGATCTGCAGGATCACAAAGTCCCTGATCTCCTTGTCCAGAGGGCCGGTCAACACGGCTGGCGCACCAAAGACGAAAACAAGTAGAGCACCCAGCGAGAGTGCCTGACTTGAGGCATAGCTGACAAATTCGATATTTTTCAGGATCGCTAGGTAGCCGCTATGACTTTGCAGCTTCTGCGCTGGACGTGGAAAATATGCTTGCTGCCAGAGAATGGCTGCGCCGACCAGTGCTGCGAGCAGCGCCAAGATGAGGAAGGAAAGCTTCCAACTCCCGATCTCCAGCAGATATGCTCCAGCGATCGGGGCCAGTGCGGGTGCTAGCGATTCGATGGAACCGAGTCGTCCCATGGCCGAAGCTGCCTTGTCTTGCGGGTAGAGACCTTGAATGAAGCCGGGAGCGAATACAGCCGGAGCCGATCCGAATGCGCCTTGGGCAAACCGCAACACAATCAGCCATTCGATGGAAGGTGATGCCGCGGCGGCCAGGGACGCAACCCCAAACAGGGCAAGTGACGCGACCAGCAGCATGCATGAATCAAAGCGCGCGCCAAGCTCACCAAAGATCAAAAGGCCAACCAGTGTGCCGAAAACATAGGCCGCAAGGACGAGCTGGGCAATCTCAACAGTTCCACCAAGCTGAAGCGGCAAGCTTGGAATGGCTGGAAGCACCAGATCGGTCCCGGCGATACCAAGAACGGTTCCGCTGGCAATGAGAACGAACAGCAGTGACGTTTTCGGGGCCGTAGACATCGTTCTTTGGTATCAGAAGCGTGCCATGCGACCAATTATGCTGCATTGATCCCTGTTATTCAATTATTTGATCTTTCCGCGCTGCGCCAGCCGACATTGAGGCCTTGTCTTCTCTGGAGTCTTGGGAGCGCGAACCACCAGCCAGTGAAACCGCCCATTAAAATGGTGGGCAGCACTCCCGGAAAATGGACAGATATGGCGGCCATTGGCGCATTTCTGCTCTCTACACAGGTTTTTCTGATGCGGCCGTTGCCCGGAACTATTCGGAGGAGCGAATTTCTGCGGCTACCAACGATATCTCCGACATCGGCATTCGCTGGAGCGGCCGCGGCGATGTTTTTGAAGCGTATGTGTGCCGCCCCCTCCACATTGCAGAAGATTGAGGATCAAGGTGGGCAGGCAATCAACCAGCTGGAGGTTCGACGTCGGGCACAACTGACAGTGTGTGCTTGAGGCATTTAAGTGCGAAACAGGAACGGGAATGACGTACGCCCTCGATTTTGTAGAGCTTGCGGCGCAGAAACTGCTCGTAACCTTTCGTTCCTGCCACCGCCACCTTGATGAGATAATCATATTCGCCGGTGGTCAGATAGGCTTCCAGCACCTCCGGAAGTGCCGCCATGGCTGCGCCGAAACGTTCCAGAACCTCATCGTCGTGGCGCTCCAGCATCACTTCGATAATTACCGTCTCGGTTAGTCCGAGGTGGGCCTGATCGATAATGGCCGTGTAACCGCGAATGACCCCCTCGTCTTCCATCCGCTTGGTGCGCTGCCAGCAAGGGCTGGGTGACAACCCCACCTTTTCTGACAGCTCCGTATTGCTCAGCCTGCCGTTCTCCAGCAGGGCCCGCAATATTTTGCGGTCAATTCTGTCCAACGGCTTCGTCATGCCGATCTCCCCGAAACATGCTGCAAAAAAATCTGCCGCCCATGAGGCTGCTGGCGAAAGAAGTGTTTTCCGGCACGCCGTTTGGCGGCGTCATTCGAAAGCACCTTCGGTCGGGCTTTGAGTACCGTACTGCAAGGTACAGGCAGCAGGGAGGAGCAGGCATGGCACCAGTACAGCAACAGCATTTTCCAAGGCCGAGAACGCTGATCCATCCCGGCATTTCCTCGCCGGTGCGCATCAATAGCCTGCGCTCGCCGTCTGCGCGTCATGTGCGGTTGTCCATTGCGCCGGGGCGCAGCCTTTTCGACGGCATCGTGCAGCCGCTTTTCGAAAACGGCATCGAAAATGCCTCGCTCACCATTCTCGGTGGTTATTTCGACATATTGTCCTATTGCGTGGCCCCGCCCGATCCTTCCGGCAGGGCGGTCATTGCCTATACGAAACCCATCGATGCCGGTGCAGCCTGGCTGGTTTTCGGCAACGCCACATTGGGGCGCAGCATGAAGGATGAGCCGATCGTTCACTGCCATGCGGCCATGCGCACCGGGGCCGGTGTGGTCAGGGGCGGCCATTTGCTGACGGAATCCTGTATTGTCGGAGAGGGCGGTATTTCCGCACTTGTGACCTCGCTCGACAGTTTCGTGCTGCAGCAATCCTTCGATCCCGAAACCAATATTCCTCTTCTTCAACCGAAGAACCGCACGGAGCGCGCCGATGAACACGCATGATCATGTCGAATCCGGCTCCATGGGCCGTGTGGCCTATGCCCGCATCGCGCCCAATGAAGACCTCGTGCTGGGCGTCGAGAAGCTGTGCCTCGCGGAAGGGTTCCGCAATGCCTTCGTGCGCGGTGCGCTTGGTAGTCTCGTCGATGCCTGCCTTGGCACCCGCAGCAGCGAGTTCGTACAAATTCGCGGTCCGGCGGTGGAAATCGTCTCGATTGCCGGTGAAGTACGCGCCCAGCCCGACGGTTCGCTGCGGGCCGCGTTGACCGGCGTTGTCGCCGATACCGAGGGTGCGGTTTACGGCGGTCCGTTCATCGCGGGCGCCAATCCCGTGTGTATGACCTTTGAGGTGACGCTGGAAGAATGGTTGCCCTCGGAGACGCCCCAGGCGGCGTGAGTTGCGACATGATCGGCCGTTGAGTTGCGCGGTGTTGCGAGCCGCCCCGGCGCAACTCATGCGGCTGCCCCTTGTCTTTCGCTCAGAAGTAATTCGAAAGTGACGCAAACCGGGTTTTTGCCGCGTACCAATCGTCCGCCGCTGATGTGGGTGGTGAGATCGACCATTGCGATATCCAGCGTCGCCTGTTGGTCGCCCATAACGGGATCGATACGGCCATTGCGGATGAGGGTTTCGCTCGCATAGGCCGTCAGCGACGTTCCGTCCTCGTAATCCACGCCGATCAGACTGCCGATACCATTGACCTCGGCTTGTTGCAGGCCGAATTGCTGGCAGGCGGCTTCAAGGGCCGTGCAGATATCGGTATTGGGCCGCACGGTGCATAACAGCGCCCGCAGGCCCGCATCCTTGCGGTTGCGTGGTTGCGCGATAGGGGTGAAGAGGGGGAAATTGGTTTCCTCATCCCTTCGCACATCGAGGATTGCGCCATCCAGCGCCAACGCCTCAAGCGGCGTCTCTGCAGCAAACTCGGCCTCGAAAGGCAGCAGATGCCCCATGGAGACAACGCCGTCGGCATTTTTCCATGAGCCATGGCAGTGCAGAAAGGGCTTACCGTCACGGCGTCCCATATGCAGGCCGGCATCGATGATGGTGCCGCCTGGCATGGAAAAGGTTTCGCTATACCAGGCGGCATGGGCATCATCGGGCGCGGCGGCGGGCATGACATAATCCAGTCGTTTCATCGGCACGTTTTTCAACCTGATGTAACCACCCTCGAAACCCCGCGCCGCAAAGGCATCGGCAATTGCCTCGTTGACGCAGACGCCGGATCTGGCCGTCAGCGTGACGGGATGGGCATGGCAGCCGACGGCGCGAAAGCGTTCGGGCGTTATCGGTCCGGGATGGACGATGCGGCGGGGAAGCTCCTGCGTACCTGTCTCCGTCATACCGCGAGCCCTGCGGTAATGAAGCCGCCATCCACGGCAAGCACCTGTCCGTTGATGTAGCTCGCGTCATCTGACACGAGGAAAGCCACCGCAGAGGCGATCTCATCCGTCCTGCCATAGCGATGCATGGGAACGCGGCTATGCCATTGGCTGCGAACATTCTCCGTATGAACTGCCTGGGTCAGCGGAGTGTCGACCGGGCCGGGAGCAATCGCATTGACGCGAATGCCTGATTGCCCCAGCTCGTTTGCCATCACCATCGTCAAAAGATTGACACCGCCCTTCGAAGCGCCATAGGCGCTGCGGCCACGATTGCCACACATGCCGGAAACCGAGCTGATATTGACGATGGAGCCGGAAATCTCACGGTTCAGCCAATAACGGGCTGCGGCACGAGCCACTGCGAAGCTGCCGACGAGGTTGACATCAACGATACGGCGAAATTCTTCGACGCTGGTGTCGACGGAGAGCTTGTCAATACCGATGCCGGCGCTGTTGACCACGGCCACAAGATCAACCGCGTGATCGCCGCCGCCTACCGTGAAGGTGGCGAAAGCCTCTTCTATCGACGCCTCATCCGCCACGTTGCAGACGATGCCGCGCGAGGGGGCTATGCCGAGTTTTTCGCAGGCCGCATCCAGCGCTTCGCGCTTGAGATCCAGCAGCCATGGCTGCCAGCCGCGCGCCATCAAAAGCTGCGCCGTGGAAAAACCGATGCCGGATGCACCGCCGGTGATTGCGACCGCGCCTTTTGTCCCTATCGTCTGCTGTGTCATAGCCTCTCCTCCCGGTTGGATGTCGTATGCGTCAACCTGTCCGGTTTTCTTCGAAAACCGGCATCTGGCCACGTTTTTCCAGCTCCTCGCGGATCATTTTCTTGGTGATCTTGCCATAGGCGGATTTCGGCATGGCATCCCAGAACACCACGGTTTTCGGCAGCTTGTAGCGGGCCATCTTGCCCTCCAGATAGGCCTTGAGGTCGATGCCGGCGATATCCGCGCCCTCGCGCGCCACACAAACCGCCACGCCAACCTCGCCCCACACCGCATCCGGCACACCCAAAACCGCGGTCTCGCTGATATCCGGATGCATGAGGATTTTTTCCTCGATCTCACGCGGGTAGATGTTCGAGCCGCCGGAAATATACATGTCGGAGGCACGGCCGGTGATGTAAACGAAGCCGTTCTCATCGCGATGACCGAGATCGCCGGTGCGGAACCAGCCGTTGCGGAAGGCCTTGGCATTGGCCTCGGGGTTATCGTAATAGCCGGCAAAAACGGCGGGGCCGATGACGCATATCTCGCCGGTTTCACCGGCTGCGAGTTCCTCGCCCGCATCGTTCTGAATCTGCACCTCCATGCCGGTACGATCAAAACCGCAGGTGCCGAGCCGCGCGTCCGGGCCATCTTCGGCGCTGTGGAAAGAAGGAGGCAGCACGGTGATATTTCCGGTGACCTCACCGAGGCCGAAATATTGCACCAGCACTGGACCGAGTTTTGCCAATGCCCGTTTTTGATCGGTGCGATACATCGGCGCGCCAGCATAGATGACGTAGCGCAGGGAGGAATGATCGAAGCGGTCCACGGCCGGGTCTTCGATCAGCATTTTCAGAATGGTCGGCACGGTGAAGGCGTTGGTGACACGCCATTTCTCGATCAGTGCCCATACGGCCGGCACATCGAGCTTTTCCGCAGCCGGAAGCACCGTTTTTGACCCGTGGGCAACCTGTACCAGCTGGTGAATGCCGGCACCATGCGAAAGCGGCGCGACAACGATCGAGGCATCGTTCGCTCCCGTTCCCGGCATCAGATCGCACAGATGATTGGTGATGACGAAGGCCATCTGACCATGGGTCAGCACCGCCGCCTTGGGGCGGCCGGTGGTGCCTGAGGTGAAGAAGAACCAGCAGGGGTCGTCTCGGTTCACAGCTTCGCTTTTGACCTTCCGGCCCAGATGTCGGGCCACGATGGCATCGTAATCCTCACCGAAATCGGCCCGGCCGATGGCAATGGTGAATTCGATTGCGGTTGCTTCACGGCTTGCCTTGGCATGATCGGGAAACGCGCCGGCGCAGATCATGCCGCGCGCGCCGCTGGCTTTGGCCAGGTAAGCCACTTCATCTGATGACTGGCGGTAATTGGTTGGCACCCACACCGCACCCACCCGGAAGCAGGCGAACATGGATTCGAACATCTGGTTGTTGTTGGAAGACTGCACCAGAATGCGATCGCCCTTTCTGACGCCGAATTCACTGACCAGTGCATGGGCCATGGCATCGACGCGAGCATCCATTTGAGCCCAGGTCCAGGTGTTTTCGCCCCAGACGAAGCCGATGTGGTCAGGATTGCGGCGTGCCGCCTGGGTCAGGAAGTGCGAGAGATTCATCACCCGCGTGGTGGAGGGCGCGACCCCGCCCGCAGGATGCTGCACGGCACTTTGCGTCGTCATTTCACGCGCTCCATGATCGAGACGTAGTTGGCAACAGCAGTGCCCCCCATGTTGAACACGCCGGCCAGCGAGGCATTGGGTATCTGCATGTCGCCTGCCTCGCCCATCAATTGCATGGCTGCCATGACGTGCATGGAAACGCCGGTCGCGCCAACGGGATGGCCCTTCGACTTCAGGCCTCCGGATGGGTTGATCGGCAGGCGCCCAGTCTTCAGCGTTGTGCCCTCCTGCACCACCCGGTGCCCTTCACCGGGCTTCGCCAGCCCCATGGCCTCATATTCAATGAGTTCGGCAATGGTGAAGCAGTCGTGTGTTTCGACGAAGGAGAGATCGTCGAGCGTTGCGCCGGCGAGTTCCAGCGAGCCAGCCCAGGCGCGGCGCGCGCCTTCAAACGCCAGCGGATCGCGGCGGCTCAGCGCCAGAATGTCATTGACATGCTTGCGGCCCCTGAAGCCGATGGCGCGGTTGAGTGTGGCTGCCGTTTCCTCATCGGCTAGAATGATCGCGGCGGCCCCGTCGGAGATCAGCGAGCAGTCGGTACGGCGCAGGGGGCCTGCGACATAGGGATTTTTCTCCGATACCGTATTGCAGAAATCGAAGCCGAAATCCTTGCGCATATGGGCATAGGGATTGACCGCGCCATTGGCATGGTTCTTGGCGGCAATCATTGCCAGCTCTTCTGAGCGATCGCCATAACGCTGGAAATAGGCCTGTGCGATGCGTCCGAACTGGCCGGCAAAGCCGCCCGAAATATCGGCTTCCTCCGCCCGGTAGCAGGCGGAGAGCAGGATTTCGCTGACTTCCGCCGTCGGCAGCGCCGTCATTTTTTCGGCCCCAACGACAAGAGCGATGCGCCCTCGCCCTGCCTCGATGAAATCCATGGCGCTGTAAAGGGCGGCCGATCCTGTCGAGCAGGCATTCTCGAACCGCACCGCCGGCGTATAGGCAAGCCGCTCATCGCCCATCGCCACCAAAGCGCCCTGAAAGTCCTGCTTCGAGAAGCCGTTATTCATCACGCCGACGAAGATGCCGTCGATGTCGCCGACGTCGATGCCGGCATGATCTATGGCTGGCGCTACGACCGAAGCCATCAGTTGTTCGGTATTTTCAAGGGCCGATTTGCCGAAAGGCGAATGCGCCCAGCCGACGATCTGCGCTTTGCTCATTTGCTCGTTCTCCTTGTTTGCCGTTTCGTGTCACCATCGCCGCGCGTGCGGGCGCGGCTGGCCATCATTTCCGCGATGCGTGTTTCGATGCGGGTCACTTCCTCGCGCAGCAGGGCGGCGAGCTCCGGCTGACGCTCCGCCCGCATGCGGCTATCGACAGCGGCGATGCTGAGCGCCCCCGCCAACGCGCCATCCGGTGTGCGGATGGCAACACCGATGCCCCAGGAGTTCGACAGGATCAGGCCGGGGTTGAGCGAATAGCCATTCGTCCGGGTCAACTCGACATCCCGGCGCAACCCATCGAGGGTGATGCCCGGATAGTTCGCAGCAATCAGCCCGCTATTGGCGGCGATGACGCTTTCCACCTCGGCATCGGGCAGGGCGGCCAGCATGGCGAGCGATCCAGCGCCGATGCCTAAGGGGTGTTCAAAACCGGCCTGAAGCGCATGGGTGCGCACCGGCCAGGTGCCTTCCTCGCGGTAAAGGCACAGCGCGAACGTATCGCGGCGCACGGAGAGGAAGCTCGAATCCTCGGTACGACGGGAAATGCGTGTCAGCCCGTCCTGCGCCATCTGCAGCAAGCCGAAACGGCGTGACGACAGGCTGCCCAGCACATAGGCTTCCTCGCCGAGATAATATCGCCGGGTTTCCTCGTCCTGCTCGACAAGGCCGGCGCGGATCAGCGCCAGTAGCAGGCGACGGGCCGTGGGCTTGTTCAACCCGCTTTCGGTGACGATGACCGAAAGCGCCACGCCGCGTTCCGCGTGCCTCCCCACCATGGAGAGCAGCGCCAGCGCCCGGTCCACCGCCCGTGCACCTGTCAGATCGTTCTCTGCCGGGATCGTTGTTGCGGCCATTTCAGGAAAACGCCCCCACAGCGCAGCTTTGCCCGCCATCGACAGGCAAACAGATGCCGGTGATGAACTTCGCTTCATCGGATGCCAGAAAGGCGGCGGCGCGGGCGATATCGAAGGCATCGCCCATGCGGCCCACCGGGACTGCGGCATTGCGCGCCGCCACCATGTCTTCCACTGTCGCATACTGGCTGCTGATCTGCTTGTAGATCAGCGGGGTGTCGATCATGCCGGGAAGAATGCAATTGGCGCGAATGCCCTGCCGGGCATATTGCATGGCCAGCGCCACGGTCGCCTGATTGACGGCGGCCTTCATGGCGTAATAGGCAAAATAGGGATAGCCGGTCCAGCGAATGGAGGCGAGTGAGGAAATATTGACGATGGCCCCGCCGCCCTGCGCCAGCATCACCGGCAACACGGCCTTGGTGGTGCGATAAACGGAGCCGATATTGAGATCGACCGAGGCGCGAAAACGATCCTCGTCCAGCTCGACCGGGCCGCCCATATGGGTCACGCCGACATTATTATGCAGAATATCGATGCCGCCAAAGGCTTCACAGGTGCGGGCAACGGCGTCCGATACGGACAGTAGCTCGGTGACATCTGCTGCAACCGCAATCGTCTCGAAACCTTCGTCGCGAATGAGCTGTGCGGTCTCTTCGGCGGCGTCGGCGGAGAGATCGACACATGCCACGCGCGCGCCTTCGCGGGCAAATTGCACGGCGGCAGCCTTGCCATTGCCAAAACCCGGACCCGATGATCCTGCGCCGAACACAAGCGCGCGTTTTCCCGTCAGGCGACCTGTCAAAACAGTCTCCATTCCAATCGTCAGATATAGTCGGGTTGGCCCCGCTACGGGCGGGGCCAATTATTCAGCGGACCGCTCAGGTCAAGCTGGCGCCAACGGCCTTTTCGAGAATGGCCCAGGCCTCATCGCCGTACTTGCCCTTCCACTCGGAATAGAAGCCTGCCTCTTTCAGCGCGGCGCGGAAGAGCGTCGCATCCGTGTCGTTGAAGGTCATGCCCTTGGAAATGAGGTCTTCCTGCACCGAGGCATTCAGCTTCGCCACATCCGCGCGTTCATCCTTGCCGGACTGGTTGAGGTTTTTGGCAACGATGGCGCGCAGATCGTCCGGCAGGCGCTCCCAGGCGCGCTTGTTGGCCAGGAACCAGAAACCATCCCACATGTGGTTGGTGACCGAGCAGAATTTCTGCACTTCGAACAGCTTGGCGGTGGAAATGATCGCCAGCGGGTTTTCCTGGCCATCGACCACGCCGGTCTGCAGCGCGGTGTAGACTTCGGCGAAATTGATTGAGGCCGGTGCCGATTTGAAGGCCTTGAACATCGATGTCCAGAGCGGGCTTACCGGCACGCGGATCTTGAAGCTTTCGAGGTCGGCCGGTGTGGCGATGGGCTTGGACGCGCTGGTGATCTGGCGGAAGCCGTTATCCCAGATGGTATCCATGGCAACGAGGTTCTGCTTGGCGATTTCACCGCGCACATATTTACCGAGGTCGCCATCCATGGCGGCCCACACGGAATCGTAGTTCGGAAAGGCGAAGCCAATGCCACTGATGGAGGCATTCGGCACTAGTGTCGACAGGATCAGCGGCGAGAGCGTGAAGAACTCAACGCCGCCGGACCGCACCTGGCTCAAAACGTCCGTATCGGCGCCCAGCTGGCTGCTGGGGAAGATGCTGATATTCACCTGCCCATCGGTTTCCTTGGCGATACGGTCTGCGGCCTCCTTGGCGCGGATATTCATGGGGTGCGCGGCGGGCAGGTTGTTGGCATATTTATAGTTGTATTGGGCAGCGCGGGCGCGTGACACGAAGGCGGTGGCCAGAACGGCGGAACCGGCACCGGCGAGCATGGTACGTCTGTTGATATTCATTGCTTTCTCCTCCCAAATAAAGCATGCGATCGTTAATCGGCATGGCGGGCAGGTCCCCGCCATGGTCTCAGAGCAGAATTGTCGAAAAGCCCGGAACGGCGGCAATCAGCAACAGGCCGATGACCATGGCCGCGAGATAGGGCCAGATAGCGCCCATGGCTTCATCCGGCGAGACATTGCCAATCTTGCAGGCGATATAGAAGCCGATGCCGATCGGCGGTGCCATCAGGCCGATATTCATGGCGACCACCACGACCATCGAATAATGGATGTCGTTGATGCCGAGCGTGCGGGCAATGGGGAACATGATCGGTGCGAGCAGAACGATCGCCGGCAGACCTTCCAGCACGCAGCCCAGGATCATGAAGATCAGGATCGACACAATCATATAGGTTATCCAGCCGCCCGGCAGATCGGTGATCATGGCGGTGAGCTGGAAGGCAAAGCCGCTCTGGGTCAGCCCCCAGGCCATGGCTGAAGCGCAGCCGAGGATCAGCAGGATGGCGCCGGAAAGGGCCGCCGTCTCCACCAGCATGGAATAGAGCTTCTTGAGGCTGATGCCGCCATAAAGCACCGCGCCGATGATCATGGCATAGAGCACGGCGATAGTGGACACTTCGGTTGCCGTCGCCACGCCGCCGCCCACCAGGCTGCGGATGAGGAAAGGCAGAACCAGCGCCGGGGCGGCAATCAGGGCTGCCTTGCCCACCAGCGGCCATGGGGTGCGCCTTGCGCCTTCCATGTTCTCATGCCGCGCCTTCCAGCGGGCCAAAACGGCCAGCACCAGAAGCAGCACCATGGCAATCATGAAACCGGAGGTGAACAGACCGGCAATCGATACGCCCGCCGCAGAACCGAGAACGATCAGCACGATGGATGGCGGAACCGTATCGGCCATGGCCGCACCGGTGGCCAAAAGCGCGATCATTTCCTTGGGCTTGTGGCCGCGGCGCTTCATTTCCGGAAACAGCGCCGGTGCGACGGTCGCCATATCCGAGACCTTGGAGCCGGAAATGCCCGAGACCAGAAACAGCGAGCCGAGCAGTACATAGGACATGCCGGCGCGGATATGGCCGAACATCGAGGACAGGAGCTCGACGATCGCCTTGCCCATGCCGGTGGCATCGAGCACACAGCCCAGCAGCACGAAAACCGGCACCGACAGCAGAATGATGCCTGACATGCCCTCATCCATACGCCCGATCATCACGATGGTCGGAACCCAGGTGGCGAAGGTCAGGTAGGCGAGGGTTCCAAGACCGAAGCAGAAGGCGATCGGCACGCCCAGCACCAGAAACACGGCCACGAACAGGCCGAGGAAGATCGCCAAATTGAAATTGCCGAAGGTTTCGAGCACCGGCGATGCCAGATAGAGCAGGCCGGAAGCGACCGCGACAGTGACAACGGCCACGATGATGTCGCGCAATTTCTCCCTGCGGAAGAGATTGTTGAAGACCAGCAGCAGCATAAGACACGCGCCAAATGGCAGAGCCGCAGCGCGGAAGGTCATGGGAATATTGAGCGCGGCCGAGGTGACCACCCACTCCTCGATGGCATATTCGATAGCGGGCTTAATGATCGCCGCCAGAAATGTCGCCACCAGCACCAGGGCAAGTGAATTGATGTAGCCCAGAAAACGCTGCGGAAACATGTTGAGAAATAGCGTCAGACGCAGGTGCTCGCTGCGATCAATGGCAATTGCCGCGCCCAGCATGGCAAACCACAGAAAGCACAACGACGCCATTTCATCGATCCAGACGATGGGCAGATGTAAGGCATAGCGCGATGTCACACCCAGCAGAAGCAGGCCAATCATCACGGCCAACAGCACGGCTGCGACGGCCTCAATCGGTCGCATGAACCACGAGCCCGTCACCGGCTCCGTGTGCAATAACTCGCCATCGAGTACAAATACGTCGTCATCTGTGCTTGCGGTCATGGTCATTGGGGCCTCCTCTCCCGCAGAACAACCTTCGCAATGGATGGTAGCCAGCAAAACAGGCCGTCCATGCCGCAACCGCGACACTATCTGTTGTTGCCAGGCTGGTCAGACCCCTCCGAAAGTCTGAACGTATCGGTATATTGCCTCCACAATATGGACCGTTACAAAACCATGTATTCGGGATACACAGGAAATTTGACGAAATCAACAGTAAATAGGCGGATTTGTGTAGTTTATTCGCGTGCCTATAAGGTCCATATAGTGGATCATACTTAATATTGCTGTGCGTCCATCGGTAAAGGCGATGCGACAAAGGATACATTCGCAAGTGCCTGCCGCGGTCTGGGTCCGCGTGCTTCCAGAATGGTTCACCCGCTTTTATTGCTGGCTTGCAGAATGATCCGACAGCTGTCGCAAGAGGGAGGTGTCCTCTGACTAGCCTGCTGGTCTATTGGCTAATGGGTGAGTGGCAATTATGGCGAGTGTCCGTCGAGTGTACCGGAATGGCCGTGCCGCCTGCTTTCTTACCCGAGTCGACATATGGTCGGGTGTCAGGCGGCAAGTTCGGAACTGTTCTGGTGAAGGTCAGTATTCCCGTTTCAGACCGCGAGGAACCACGTAGACTTTGCCGTCATATGTCACCTGGATTTTCCTGATCTGCTTCTTTTCGTCGAAGCTCTCGCATTGCCCATCCGGCATGACCTTGAAAATGCTGGGTGCTTCGGTTTCCGTCACGACAATATCGGCGGCTCCCCCGTGGGTTCGTCTGGCCATGGTCAGTATGCGCGTCGTTATCTGGAAATTTCCTGCACAAGTGGTATCCCACTCTCCCACATTTTCCCGAACGACGATATTGTCGAGAACGGAGCGCAGGTGTTCGCCGTCGATCGTGTAGAGCCGTAATGTGGTGTCGCCGAAAGGGTTGGCTCTGGAAGAGCCTTCGGTCTCGATCCGTATGCCGAAGGCTGTTTTGCCGGGTGCCAGCTGGTAGCGGGCGGTATCGAAGGTCATGCCGCGGATTCTGATCGCGTCATCGTTCATTATCCCTTTCACTCGCAGCCTTTGCCTGAGCTGGAGTGACTTGTTTTCAACGACGAGTATGTCCAGGTCTCCCTCGTTTTCGTAGTCTGAAAGCTTCGTCATCAAGGGTACGGCAACCAGCATGAGGTCCGGATTGGCGGGCCAGAGCCGGCACACGATGACGTGCGGATCACTGCCGATGAAGGTATCGGCGGCCAACCTCAGTGTCGCGTTGCCAATATTGAATTCCAACTCGGTGGTCTTCTGAGCAGCTGGATAGGCTTGGTGGATAATATCCTCGCCGTGGGTGCCGCATTCGTTCTCTGCCGCAGCCGATATGTCGGCGCTGAAAAACACGGTGCTGAAGACCAGGAGCCCGGAAAATATCCACTTTGTTAGATGAGCTTTCCTCATCGGCGCTTTCCTTCCCGTTCATACCCTGTCTTGGATGAAGACGTCGGCGACAAGGCAATCCTGCGAATGTTCTCTGGCATGGAAAATCCGGACTGGGAACGGCCCGCCGAATAGGCTGACGCATACCCGAAGCACTCCCTGCGTGATCTCATTGCAAAGCTACAACACCGCCGTTCGGCCAACCCCTGTGGGGCTGGATGCCTGTTCTGCATCCGTCGGAAGACGTGCTTTTTTGCTGTCCCTGCGCAACCATTCACCGAGGGGCATCTGTGGATGAGCATGCGGCGGGCTTTGCAGAAATTCAACGATCTCGGCCCGCCAGACACGGAAACTGTTACGGAAACACCAGCGAAGATCGGCTCTGATGTCCTTGTCGGGATGTGCAAGGATACGCAACAATGTTCCCGGGCGCAGGTGAACCGCCACTTCCATCAGCTTGACCAGCCAAAAGACGGAACGTGTGGAGAGATACCTTGAGGCAAGAAGCTGATGCCGGTAGTCCCACTTGGCGGGATCGGTTTGAACGACACCACGCTCGTTGTTCTCCGCCGCCCAGTCCGACCACCTGTGTGGTGTGACATACATGGCATTGACGAGATCTGGATCGTAGAGCGCGATCTGGCGGATGGCGCGGCCGTAATCGGCGAGACGTTCCTCTTCGAAACCAACGATGTGGCCAAGCATGGACAGGATGCCGTGTTGACGCAGAAGCTTTACGGCCTGCTGGTCGTCCTTCGTCGTGGAGCCCTTGCGGATTGCCTCAAGCGTTGCGGGATCCGTTGTCTCGATTCCCATGAGGATGCAGGCCATGCCCGCACGTCGCATGAGCGGCAAAAGATCTGCGTCGCGTACGATATCGGTGGCCCGAATCGTCGCAAACAGGCGGACTGGCACGTTTTGTTCGATAAGTGCTTCGAGAAATTCCCGCCACAACCGTTTAGAAGACGTAGGGTTCTCGTCGGCCAGGGTTACGAAACCGATGCCGTGCTGGCGGTGAAGCCAGCCGATTTCAGCGGCAACGGCTCCGGGAGAACGGTAACGCCATTTGCTCCAAAACTGATACTGGCCGCAATAGCTGCACACATGCGGACAGCCGCGGGAAAACTGGATGATGGCAGCCCGGCCTCGCCCGAAACACTGATAGTCGTCCCAATTTTCGATGAGTTCCCAGCCAATGCGCTGTTCGTCCAGTTTGGTGATCAGCGCCGCAGACGGATTTTCACGAATGGAACCATCCTGCTGACGCCAGGTGATGCCGTTCACCCGGATGAGCGGATTGCCCTGCGCAATGGCCGCTGCAAGATCAGTCACTGCTGTTTCGCCTTCACCGCGGATGATGATGTCGACATCTGCCGCGGACTGAAGAATATCGGCAGCGTGATAGGTAGGGTAAACGCCTCCGTAAACCGTTACGGCCTGAGGGGAGATGCGTTTTGAGGTGGCCAGTGTTTCCACGCAGGCTCGATGCGCCGGCGTCGAGCCTGCGTGACCGGTCATGACCATATCGGGTGCGAAAGCGCGTATTGCCCGTTCAATATCCTGTTGAGACAGGTGATGACGTTCTGCGTCGAGAAGGTTCACCACATGACCTGCATCAATGAGCGGGCCGCCAATACACAGGAGCCCAAAAGGAATCTGGTGCCCGGTACCTTTCGACGACAGTGAGATGTAGGGAGGATTGATCAGCAGGATGCGCATCAGGTCCGTCCTTGTTTCAATGGGTAGCGCGGCATTGGCCTGCGTGGTTTGAACCTGCCGGGCGTATGAGACTGGCGGAGGATATACCTGTTTTCATGTCGCTTTCCCTGCCCTTGCTTCCTGGGAAACCGATGACACTCGTTTCGCCGCAGGTTTTACGAACAGATCGTTGATCGGTTGACCCTGTTTGTTGTTCTCACGCCACAGCCGCACCATCATCCACAATAGCCCTGCCAAGCCCGGTAAGCTGATGAGTGGTGCCAAAATGAAATGCCCGGCCACCAACAACAGCAGGAACCACAATATGAGACGACTGAGAGGGCCGGCACGGCGCAAGCAGAACCACCAGACCGGAGCAAGAGCGAAGGTAGCAACGGGGACGAAACCGAACATCGCGGCATAACCGCACCCTCCCTCGAAACACGACCCGAAGGCATCCGGATCGAAGAGATGGAGAAGCATCGCCAGCATGAATGCAGAAATGAAGGCTATCACCACGGCCAGCAGAAATAGCTCTCCGGCATGGCCGCGCGGTGCTGTTGGTGATTGTTTACCATCGTCAGGTTTTGCTGGCATGATGTGCGTTTTCTCCGAACCGGAGGCCGCCTTGCGGTTAGCTATTCGGCCTCCCCGTTACGATGGGAAGCTGCCTTCTCGTCGAGATTGATCATCGGCAAGGCACCATTCGGCAACATGGTTGTGGGCAGGCGGCCGTCCCATTTTTCGGCCTGGGTGAGGGAGACAAGGCCGGGATTGTCGCGGAGCGCGTCACCGCGCGCCTTTATCGCCTGCGCTTCGGCATCGCCCCGAAGGCGTATCGCCTCGGCATCCGCCTGTGCCTGCAACCGGACCGCATCCGCCTGCGCCTGGGCTTCGGCACGTCGGGCATCCGCGTCGGCATTGGCGCGCGTGACGGTAATTTCCGCCTGCACCTTTTCCCGTTCGGCATTTTGCCGCAATTTCTGGACTTCGACCTCGGCGAGCATACGCTGCTCTATGCTTGCCTCGTAGGCATCGGAAAAATCAATGTTCTCGATCTGGACGCTGTCGACGATCACCGGTCCTCGCACGCTGTCCTGGATCGCCTGCGCGATCTCCTGATTGAGGCGTCCGCGTTCCTGTATGGCGGTGACCGCATTGAAGCGTCCGAAGACCGTCTTGCTTTCCTCAAAGACCTTGCGTTCGACAAGACGACCTAGAAGTCCTTCCTCGGAGCCGTATTGTTCATAGACGGAGGCAACCTGATCGACGGGAATGCGATAGTTGACCGAAAGTTTGACCGTCGCTGGCTGCTGGTCGCGGCTGTAGGCCTCCATGTGTTCATAAACCTTCGATTGCGATTGCACCGAAATGCGGACGATCGAATCGATGACGGGAAGTTTGAAACCAAGACCGGGCTCTGCCGTTCCCGCGATCGCGCCATATCTCAGGATGACGCCGCGCTCGCCTTGATCGATCGTATACCACGAACCGAAGACGATGCTCAGCGCTGCAAGGCCAACAATTCCAAGAATGGCGGAGGGAATGAAGGAGGTTATTTTCACTCAAGACGTCCTGATTGTTTCAACCATAAAGGGCATAAAGTGTCTTTTGCAAAAATAAAAGCCACTTGGAATAATCAGGATATTTTTCCCGCCCGCAGAGCGTCGCATGTACGGGGTTGGCCGGTATTGGGGTCATTGTCCCGACACGGTCAAACGGGAGCGGTCACCTTGCGTCAGGAGGGAGGCGGCTCGCGGCTGCCTCCCAGCGAAAATGTTGCGTTCCTGACTGGAAATATCGATTCGGCCCCCGCGTGTTGTCAGGGTCCAAATCTCATCTCGGCTGCGGGCCGATGTAGCGGGATTGCGGGCGAATGAGGCGCCCTGTGCGCTCCTGTTCCAATACATGGGCGGTCCAGCCCGCCATACGCCCGGCCGCAAAGACATTGGTAAAGCTGCCGCGCGGAAAACCCACCGCTTCCAGCACGAGTGCGGTATAGAATTCGACATTGGTCTGCAGAGGACGCAGAGGCTTCTTTTCCTTCAGAAGCGCCAGTGCCGCTTCCTCCACTTTACCCGCAAAGGCAATGCGGTCGGAGCCCTCCTTCAGGCTGGAAACGGCATGTTTCAGCACGTCGGCGCGCGGGTCACGCACGCGGTAGATCCGGTGGCCGAATCCCATAAGACGTTCTCCGCGCCCCAGCGCATTCAGCAGCCATGGTTCGATTTCCGCCTCGGTGCCAATGGCGTCCAGCATATCCAGTACCGGGCCCGGTGCACCGCCGTGAAGAGGTCCCTTCAAGGCGCAAAGCGCACCAACGACCGATGAAAACAGCCCGGCCCCGGTCGAGGCGATTACCCGGGCGGTGAAGGTGGAAGCGTTCAGCCCGTGATCGGCAACGGTGGTCAGATATGTATCAAGGGCTCGCACCTTCTCCGTCGAAGGCAATGTGCCGGACAGCATTCGCAGGAAATCCGCAGAATGGGCAAGCGACGCATCGGGTGCTATCGGCGCAAGTTCCTGCCTGTTGCGGATGATGGCTGCGGCAAAGACCGGCACGGCTGCGACAGCCATTATGTGATGCGAGGTGGTTTCATCATCCGGCAACGAAGACAACAGAAGACGCAAGGCCTCGACGGAGGTGAGGGCGGACAGGCCCGGAAGCAGAAGCTGCATGCGTTCGAATGTGCGCAGCCGCGCCTTGCCCAGTTGCGAACGAATGTCCTGGGCTGTGATCTTCACCGCCGTCTGCCCGGACCACAGGAGTTCCAGCACCTGTTCGAAAGACCAGTCAGCCAGTTCCGCCAGGTGATGGCCTCGAACGACAAGCTCGCCCGCCTGCCCGTCCACATGGCTGAGCATGGTTTCGGCGGCAACGACATCATCGAGACCGGGAGCCGGGCTTTTGCCGACAAGAGCAGGGGTGGCGGACATGGTCATTCTCCTCATTCAATGTGAAACATGCTTGAGGATGCTGCGGTGCACATATATGGTCAATCTTGATTCATATAATCAATACGAGATCATCATGCGGCACTCCGACAAGTTCATGACCGCCGATCGCGCTGCGGCCGAGTTGGGTATCAGTCGTGCAACGCTTTACGCCTATGTAAGCCGTGGATTGATCCACACGAGTGACGCAGCCGACGATCCGCGCCGCAGGCTCTACAGCGCGCACGACATTGAGGCGCTGAAGAAGAGGAAAAACGTTGGACGGCGTCCCCGGCAGGTGGCTGCCGCTGCGCTTGACTGGGGGCTGCCCGTGCTCGAGTCCGCCATTACCGAAATTGCGGAGGGCCGGTTACGCTATCGCGGTCAGGACGCTCTTGCTCTTTCGCAGGCGGCGAGCCTTGAGGATATTGCCCGGCTGCTATGGGATTGCGGCGAAGCTGATCCATTCGATGATGTAAAAGCTGCTCCGATGCTGTGGCCACAGCCCGTGCTCGACCATGTCGGAAATCTGCCACTGACAGAGCGATGCCAGGCGCTTCTTCCGCTTGTGGAAGCCGGCCGCGTGACCGCCTGGCGGCGTGACAACCGACGTCTCTGGCCTGGGGCCGCAGCCATGTTGCGGGGTGTCGCCGGTGCCTGCACCTCAAGCCAACCGAAGACGCAGGCGGTTCACCTGTTCCTCGCGCACGCATGGCAGGCGGATGCGGCAGGCGCGGATCTCATTCGCCGGGCCCTGGTGCTGCAGGCCGATCACGAACTCAATGCCTCGGCATTTGCGGTGCGCGTCGTCGCTTCGACGGGGGCATCGCTGGGCGCGTGCCTGAATGCGGGGCTTTCCGCGCTGAGCGGCCCCCTGCATGGCGGCATGACAAGCCTTGTCGAACTTTTATTCGACGAGCTGGAGCGATATGGGGATGTCGAGCGGATCATCGATGAGCGCCTGCGTCGGGGTGAAGCTATTCCTGGCTTTCATCATCCGCTCTATCCGGACGGTGACCCACGAGCGACTGGCCTGCTGCCCTATCTCCCGCCGGATGCGCAACGCGACGAGCTTCTGCAGATGATGAACGACACTGCCGGGCAACTGCCGACCTGCGATGTGGCGCTCGTCAGCCTCCGGCGAAGCCTGAAGCTGCCGCGCGGTGCGGCACTTGCACTTTTTGCCGTCGCGCGAACTGTCGGCTGGGTCGCCCATGCGCTTGAGCAGAAGCTGGATGACAAGCTGATCCGACCCCGGGCCCGTTACGTGGGGCAATAGGCGGAAGGTTTTACCCCTGTAGGCACGGTGTTTTCAAAATTTATGCCTGTTCGTTTGTCCGCAATGCGCCAAGAGCCGCCATTGCCATTCTCTTGATCGGTAATAGTGTGGGAGCGAAGCGATCCGATTGGCGAGCAGGGCACATGAAAACAGCTATCGTCTTCGACTGTGAATTTCTCTGCATACAGGGTTCCCAAAGCCGGTTCTGGTGTGGGGCGATCGACCCTGATCCTGTCATCGCCCAGATCGGCGCGGTCAGGATCGGACTTGAAGCCGGCTTCCCCATTCTGGAAACCTTCAAAGCCTATGTCACGCCGGTTGACCGGCATGGCGACAAATATGCGCTTGATCCATACTTCGTAAATCTGACCGGAATTACCGAAGAACAGATCGATCAGCAGGGCACAAGCCTTCAGGAGGCGCTGTCGGGTCTGGAGAATTTCTCGGAAGGAGCAGGCTTCTGGTCCTGGGGAAAGGACGAGCTGAATATGCTCGCGATCAGTTGTTATATAGCGGGCATAAGCCCACCAATTCCCGCGTCCCGCTTCGATAACGCGGTCAAGCTTTTGCTTGCTGCCGGCATGCCCGTGGAGGACCTGGCAAGAACACCAAGCAACAGACTTGCAGATTATTATGGTGTCGATCATCCCGTCCTGAGAGGGCACGATGCCTTGGATGATGCCCTGTCGGTTGCCTATACTCTTCAGCACCTTCTGCGTGCCGGGAAACTGCAGGTCTCGGCCTTTGACCGATAGGGTCAAGCGCTGCCGTTCGACGATGGCAATGGTCTGGAAGAAAAACTAAATCATGTCCTGGTTCTCACCAGGCAAAAGCCCCCGGGCTCCGCAGATAGAAGGGTACTATTACGTCGATGAACCTCCGGCAGCAGATCATAGCCCTTTCCATTCTGCCGCTGGTGCTGGCGGTATTTGCCATCACGGCTTTCATCAC
Source organism: Rhizobium sp. UGM030330-04 (assembly GCF_003208455.1). Taxonomy (NCBI): domain Bacteria; kingdom Pseudomonadati; phylum Pseudomonadota; class Alphaproteobacteria; order Hyphomicrobiales; family Rhizobiaceae; genus Rhizobium; species Rhizobium sp. UGM030330-04. The sequence continues at coordinate 272,083 of NZ_QKML01000007.1, read as the reverse complement.
ATGGCAGTCCAGAACCCTGGCCGAGAGCAGCATATCGACTTTCGAGCAGAATATGCTGAAAGCCAAGGAAAGCGAAATCGTTCATCTTACCTATGTGGCCATGTCTGCCGTCCGCGGAATCATGGCGCAGGGCGGCCTGTCTGATGACGAGAAGCGGCAGAGGGCGATCGAGCTCATCAAGAGCCTGGACTATGGAGAGGACGGGTATTTCTTCGTCTACGATTATGCCGGAAACAGCATCGTCCATCCCCGACAAAACGAATTCCCGGGCCGCAACTGGCTGGATTTCATCGATCCGGATGGAAAGAAGGTAATTGAAACCCTGATCGCGACGGCGAAGGCGGGCGGCGGTTTCGTTCAATACAAATGGGCGAGGCCCGCAACGGGCCAGATTGGTGACAAGCTGTCCTATGTGGACAAGCTGGATAATTGGCGCTGGATGCTGGGAACCGGCATCTATCTTGATGAGATCCATACCCAGACCGAAGCGGCTCAGACGGATTTTCGCAGCGCCATTGGCTGGACATTCAAAATTGTCGCTTTGGTCGCTATTCCGGCGATCCTGCTGGTGTTTGCGACGGGCATGGTCATAACCCTCAGCGAGCGACGGCTTGCCGACCGAAAGCTGCGGCTGCTTACGCAGCGGGTCATCGATACGCAGGAACAGGAACGAACCCGACTTGCCCGCGACCTGCATGACGGGATTTCGCAAAGCCTGGTGGGCGCCCGCTATGCGATGAACCTTGCAGAACGCAAGGTCAAGGCGGGTGACGGCGATGTGTCCGGGGCGATAGAAGGCGGGATCAAGACACTCAACGATGCGATCCGCGATGTTCGCCAGTTGTCGCATGCGTTGAGGCCGCCTCTGCTTGATGATCTGGGGTTGGTAGCGGCGCTGCGCGCCCTGTGTGAGGGCTTTCGTGACCGAACGGGTGTAGATGCCGTTCTGGATGCCAGCTTTTTTGCGGATAACCTGAAGGCCAACGTCAGTACGGCGCTTTACCGCATTGCGCAGGAGGCTCTCACCAATGTCGAGCGCCACGCCGATGCGACCACGGTTTTCATTCGGTTGCGCAGTGAGCGTGGCCGCAGCCGGATGACGATCGGTGATGATGGTGTCGGTTTCGATAGCGCGGGAACCGCTGCACAGGGCCTCGGCTTGCGTAACATGCAAGAACGGGTGGCGCATTTCCGTGGCGTTCTGCTGATCAAAAGTGATGAGAAGGGAACCATGTTAACTGTCTTGACGCCGCTCTCTGCCCATCGCGACCCTGCGGAGTCGGCGGCATGACGAAATCCGGCCCCATCAACGTCCTGCTTGTCGACAATCATCCCGTGGTTCTGGATGGGCTCCGGGCCATTCTCCAGACCTATGCCCATCTGAATGTCGCGGGGACCGCCGCAGATGCACAGGCCGGGCTTGAAATGGCCGCAGCCCTTCATCCGGATGTCGTTCTGCTGGATATAAAAATGCCGAAAATCAATGGCATAGAGGCAATCAGCCTGTTCAAAAGCGCCCTGCCGGCATGTGGCGTCATCATGCTTTCCATGCATGACGACAAGGAATACATCTCCTCCTCAGTGCTGCGCGGCGCTTCCGGTTATATTCTGAAGGACGTTTCGACTGACGAGATCGCAGCGGCTGTCGAAGCGGTGGCGAAAGGCGGCACCTATTTCTCTTCCGGTGTCGCCGACGCCATATTGGAGACGGCGCGCGTCGATGAAGCCGAGCCTCTGACCACGCGGGAGCGCGACGTGCTGCGGGAGCTGGTCGCCGGGAAAAACAATCGCGAAATTGCCGATGTTCTGGGCATCACCCTGGCGACTGCCGAAACCCATCGAAAGCACCTGAAAAAGAAGCTAGGGCTGAAATCGACGGCGGAACTGGTGCGTTATGCGCTTGATCGGGGGATCGGCGTCCTGAGGCCATAACGCCGTTACCCACTTCTGGGTAGGCGCTTTCAGGTTTGCCGGCCGCGCGATTGCAGCCACAGGTCAATCACCCTACCACCTCCCGGATGTACACGCCAAATCGGGAGGAACCACAATGGCGAAACCATCCCCGGGCAAGAAAGCGGCTTTGTCGCTTCTTGCCCTTCCTTATATCGGACTTCTCTGGGTCCCCTTCTACAATTTCGAAAAACCGTCTCTTTTCGGCTTTCCCTTTTTTTACTGGTATCAGCTGGCCTGGGTGCCGCTGACCGCTTGCATCACTTATATCGCTTATCGGAGTGTGCGCGATGACGACTGAGATCGACGTCACGGCGCTGTCCGTCTTCACCTTCTTCTTCGTTCTGGTCACCATGCTCGGCTTCGTGGCATCCCGCTGGCGCAAGCCCAAAGATCTCGACAATATCGATGAATGGGGCCTGGGAGGCCGGTCTTTCGGCACCTGGATCACCTGGTTTCTGGTCGGAGGCGACTTTTATACCGCCTATACGATTATCGCCGTGCCGGCGCTTGTCTATGTCGTGGGTGCTTACGGGTTTTTCGCCCTGCCTTACACGATTATCGTCTATCCCTTCGTTTTCGCAGTCATGCCACTCCTCTGGAAGCGCGCGCGAGACGCGGGTTATGTGACAGCCGGCGACATCGTCCATGGCCAGTTCGGCTCGCGTGCCCTTGAACTGGCGGTTGCCGCGACCGGCGTCGTCGCCACCATGCCCTATATCGCCTTGCAGCTGATCGGCATGACGGCTGCGCTCAAGGCGCTGGGTCTTCACGGGGAAATCCCGCTGTCCATCGCCTTTATCATCCTGGCGCTTTACACCTATTCGGCAGGGTTGCGCGCGCCGGCGCTGATCGCCTTCGTCAAGGACATCATGATCTATATCGTGGTGATCGTTGCCGTCCTGCTCATTCCGTCCAAGCTCGGCGGTTATGAAAACGTCTTCGCATCCGCCAAGGCTGCATTTGATGCCAAGGGCACCGGTAGCCTGTTGCTTGGCGGAAACCAATATGTCGCCTATGCGACCCTGGCCTTGGGTTCGGCGCTGGCTGCGTTCATGTACCCCCACACCCTGACGGGCATATTCGCATCCAACAGCGCCAACACGATCCGGAAGAACGCGGTGCTTTTGCCGGCCTATACGCTTCTGCTCGGCCTGCTGGCGCTGCTTGGTTATATGGGGCACGCTGCAGGCCTGAAGCTGGATAGTCCGAACGACGTCGTGCCGGCCCTGTTTCAGACGCTGTTTCCGAGCTGGTTCGCGGGCTTCGCTTTCGCTGCGATCGCGATTGGCGCATTGGTTCCGGCAGCCGTCATGAGTATTGGTGCCGCCAACCTGTTTACCCGCAACTTCTGGAAGGCTTACGTTAATCCCAGCGTGACCACGGAAGGGGAAGCCAAGGTCGCCAAACTGTCGTCGCTGGTCGTCAAGGTTGGGGCCTTGCTGGTCATTCTTCTCCTGCCAACGCAGTTCGCCCTCGATCTGCAATTGCTGGGCGGCATATGGATCCTGCAGACACTGCCGGCGCTGATCTTTGGTCTTTATTCCAGTTGGTTCCGTGCGCCAGCGTTGCTGGCCGGATGGATTACAGGCTTTGTCGGCGGAACATACCTTGTCTGGGACGCGGGCTGGAAACCCCTGCACGCCATCAGTCTGGGTGGTGAGCCATTCACCGTCTATACGGGATTGCTTGCCCTGGCTGCGAACATCGCAATCACATGCGTGGTCAATGTGGCCCTTCGTTCCGCAAAACCTCTGTCGGTTTGAGGAGCGAACCGTGCAAGTTGCCTTCAGGGCGGCTTGCACGGGCTCTGCCTAAACTGTGCCCGGAAACGGAGCCCAGTGATGATAGCAACGGTAGGCAGCACCCATCCATGAACGCTGAACTGCGATCGGCCGCCTATGAACAGGGCGGATGAGTTTTCATACCTGAAAGCGGCCCTCAGTTGTCGTGAAGCGATGCCGCGGCAGACTGGGCGTCTGCCGCGGCTGATGCGGAGATTGTGTGACCTTGCTACATTCCCAGTAATCTTGGCAGGAAGAGCGTGATTTCCGGGATATACGTAATCAGCATCAGGAACACGAGGGCTGTCAGCAGCCAGGGAATGACCGATTTGGACACCTCTGTCAGGCCCAGTCGTGAGATCGCGGAACCAACGTAGAGATTAAGCCCTACAGGAGGCGTCGCGAGGCCGATTTCCATGTTCACGATCAGTATGATGCCGAAATGGACGGGGTCTACCCCCAACTTGACGGCAATCGGATAAAGGATCGGTGCCATGATGAGGATGATCGCCGACGGTTCCATGACCATGCCGATGACGAGGAGCATGATGTTGACGACCAGCAGGAAGCCGATCTTGCCGAAGCCAAGCGATACGATCCAATCCGACATAAGCTGGGGAATTTGCTCCGAAGTCAGAATGAAGGCGAACATGACAGCGTTTGTGATGATGTAGAGCAGCATGGCTGACATGGCGGCCGACCCGAGCAAAATGCGCGGGACATCTCTCATCCGTATGTCCCTGTAGACAAAGACGGCAATCACGAAGGCATATACCGCCGAGACTGCGGCTGCCTCTGTGGGGGTGAACAGACCGCCATAAATGCCGCCCATGATGATGACGATCAGAAGGAGGCCCCATACGGATTTCCGGAAGGCAACCAGCCGATCCCGCCAGCTTGCCCGCGGAAGGCGTGGATAGCCGTTCTTCCATGCGCGCCACACCGTCGTGATCGCATACATCGCGGCAAGGATCAGGCCGGGCACAACACCCGCGATGAAGATTTGCCCGATCGAAGGCGAGAAAATGGTTTCTCCATCCGGTCCGGTCGCAAGCATTCCTGACGTCGCAACGGCATACATGACCATGACGATGGAAGGTGGAATGAGAATGCCCAGTCCGCCCGCCGCCGCCACCGGCCCGACGGCAAACTGTGGCGGATACCCCATCTTGACCATGGCGGGAATCATGATGGATCCGACCGCCATTACGGTTGCGGGGCTCGATCCCGAGATTGCGGCAAAGAGCGCGCAGGCCACTACCGCTGCAAGTCCCATTCCGCCGTGCCAATGTCCGACCATCGACGTGGCGAAGGCTATCATGCGTTTGGCGACGCCACCATGTGTCAGGAAGTTGCCCGCCAGAATGAAAAACGGGATCGCCATGATCTCGAATTTCTCGATGCCGGTGAAAAGTTTCAACGCGATGGAATCCATCGGGATTTTGGTGAACGCGAACAGGAAGCTGAATACGGTCAAACCGAGCGCGATCGAGACAGGCATGCCTGTCGCCAGCAGAATTGTGAGGATGGCAAAAATGATGAGGGCGGTCATTATTTCTGTCCTCCGTTCTGAGCGGCGGACTCGTCATCAACGCCATCCACATGGCCAATCTCGTGGTGAATGATGATGCCTGTGGTGAGGTACAGCCAAAGCGCCTGAATGAAGCGAAAACACATCAGGGCCGAACCCAATGGAACCGCGAGATAGACAATCCACATCGGTATTTCGAGATCGGCGGAGATTTGGCCCCCGACACCGACGTGGTAAACGAAAGTGGAGCCAATCCACACAAGGGTTGCGGTAAAGATCACGCCACCCGACATCGCGATTATCGTCAATATCCGGCGCCGTTTCTCCTCCAGCATGTTTACAAGCATGTCGACCCCGACATGGATGCCGATACGCACGCCATAGGCCGCGCCAAATTTCGCCATCCATACGAAGAGGTAAATGCAGGCTTCCTGCGCCCAGGTCAGTTTGATGGCATTGATGGTGGAGAAAATCGAACGCGCCCAGGCCTGGAGTTCCGGCATGTTGTTGGCACGGGCAAAACGAACGAGATCGGCGGCATAACCAATCGAAAATCGATGAAGAACGGCGACGAAGATCAATGTCACGGCAGCAGCCATCAGCGCCGCGATCAGGATTTCTTCGAAACGGTCGAGCATGCGCAGCATAATCAAACCTCACGAACAAGAGAGGGGGTGCGGGACGCACCCCCTTGAAGAAAATGGAAAGAGGTTTTGACGGTGTTACTGGATACCCAGAACGCCATGTGCCTGTTTGACCAGGTCTTCGCCGATGCGAGACGCCATCTGCTCGTGGAGCGGGCGCAAACGCTCGATCCACGAAGCCCGTTCGTCGTCGCTCAGTTCATGAAACTTCGTCGCTCCGGCCTTGACCATCTCGGCCATCGCCCATTCATTTTCTTCGCGCGCGATTGAATTCGCATAGGTGGTCGACTCATCCATGGCGCGGTCGATCTGTTCGCGAATATCCGGGTTCAGGCCATCCCAGAATGCCTTGTTGACGATCACCGCATAGCCAAGATAGCCGTGGTTGGTCAGCGTCGCGTGCTTCTGCACTTCATGCATCTTTTGGGTGAACATATTTGACGGCGGATTTTCCGTACCGTCGACAACGCCCGTTTGCAGCGCCTGGTAAACTTCGGAGAAAGGCAGGACCTGCGGCACGGCGTCCAGAGCCAGCATCTGTGCCTCGATGATTTTCGAGGACTGGATACGCATCTTCAATCCCAGGAGGTCATCCGGGCTTGCGATTGGCGAATTTGCCGACATCACCTTGAAGCCATTGTCCCAATAGGCCAGGCCCTTGATCCCTTTGCTGTCGAGCAGGCCGAGGAGATGTTGCCCGACTTCGCCGTCGGTTATCTTGCGAAGGTCTTCGTAGTTGGACATCAGATAAGGCAGATCGAAAAGCTCGAACTGCTGCACACCCAACGGGCCGAATTTCGCAAGGGAGGGAGCCAGCATCTGAACGGCACCGAGCTGGAGCGCTTCGAGCTCTTCCTTGTCCTTATAGAGCTGGCTGTTGGGGTAGACTTCGACCAGTACCGCACCATTGGTATACTTCTCGGCAAGCTCCTTGAACTTCAGGGCACCCTTGCCTTTTGGAGTGTCGGGGGCGACGACATGGCTGAACTTGATGGTAACCGGATTGGCAAGGGCCGGGAAAGCCGCGGCCAAGGCAATGGCGGCGGCACCGGCGAATGCCGCGAATGAACGACGAGTGAACATTGTTTTCCTCCTAAAATTCCGCAACCCTCCAGTTGCGACGCTATCGGAAGCTTCCTTGCCACCATGTTTGCGATCCCGCTATTGTGGATTCCCGCAATAGTGGCGTGATGGGCATGAAGATATATTGCGAGGACAGGCATGGGAGGCTTGCCGACGTTTGGGGGGACGAAGCCGGCAATGAGAAATGCGAAATTTTTGATACCGGGCGGTTCCCCGCGTAAGGAGGCCAAGGCTCCTTCAAACTCGGCGTGGTATCCTTGGCCGGGTGATAGTCCCGGACCTCTGGCGGCCCGGATCGATCTGTTGTCGCTCATTCCATTGATTGCAATCATCGCGCTGGCGGCGCTGGTCTGGGCATTCGTCTGGGCTGTTGCGCGCGATGACAGTGAAGGTGCGCGCATCAAGCTGGCGACCGATGCCCTGTGGGTGGAGCAGACGTTACGGTTCCAGCTCGGTGTCGATGAAGACATGCTTGTCCGGCTTGCCATGGACCATGCGGGTGGAACAGAGGACGCGGTGATTGCGGCCAGGGCACGCAGCCACATTTCGACAAATCCGGAGGTCGTCTCCATTCTCTGGTATGGGCCGGACGGCCGCGCTGAAACTGGCTTGCCGGATGTTGCCGCGCCCGGTGATCCGGCTCTGGTAGCGCAGATTTTGGAGGTGGCTACCGCAACCTCGAGGCCGGTTTACGGGAAGATCACGTCGAAAGGGTTTGTGACTTTCGGGCTGTTGCTGGCCGACAGACGTGGAGCTCTCACCGCGACGATCTCCTTGCCCTCTGTCCTGGACCGGCACCTGCCGTGGTGGATTGCAGAGCAATATGGCGTCACGCTGGTTGATCTGTCCGGGAATGTGCTGGCCAACCGCCAGCGACTGGAGATTGATCCGGAAAACCCCACCCATGTTATCAGCATCGATCCGCCGCTGCATGGAACATGGCTTCGCATCAGCGCCTACGGCCGCCCTCTGACGTTTCTCTCGACGGCGCTTTTTGGTGCCATTGCCGGCCTTGCTGTCTTTGCCGTGTTGGCGATGGCAATTCTCCACCGGTCAAGCAAGCGCAGGCGCGATACCGAGATGCGTCTTTGGGCAGAAACCGCCTTCAGGCGTTCGATGGAAGAGAGCCTGACTGTCGGTTTGCGGGCCAAAGATCACGAGGGCCGAATTCTCTTTGTCAATCCGGCATTCTGCAAACTCGTCGGGTGGACCGCGCAGGAGCTTGTCGGACATGCCGCTCCCTTACCATATTGGGACCCCAAATATTTGTCGGAGACGGAACAGCGGCATCGCCGCCTTGCCGCAGGCGGGGCAGTCAGCCAGCGGTTTGAAACCCGTTTTGTCTCGCGTGACGGTCGCGAAATCGAGGTCGAGGTGTATGAAGCGCCGCTGATTGATGCGCGCGGCGAGCATCGAGGATGGATGGGGTCGATCATCGATGTCACGGAGGCGAGGCAAGCCGCGCGGCGTGCCCGGCTTCATGATGAGGCGCTGGCGAGAACCGGACGGTTGGTGACCCTCGGCGAAATGGCGTCGACACTGTCGCACGAGCTAAACCAGCCGCTTTCGGCAATCGCATCTTACGCCGCAGGCATGCTGAACCTGATGAACCGGCAGGGAACCGACCTCGCGGTCTTGCGGGAAGCGACCGAGAAGCTGGCGCGTCAAGCCGATCGGGCAGGGCTCATCATTCGCCGTATTCAGGACCTCGTGAAAAAGCGTGAGCCGCGTTTCTCGAACCTGCAGCTTTCGGATGTCATAGACGAGACACTGGATTTCCTTCAAGCCGATGCGCGTGAACACGGCGTCCGGCTTGTGCGGCAGGGGCCGGGAGCCGGCGTCGTCGCTGCCGACGCCATTCTGCTGGAGCAGGTCCTCATCAATCTCATTCGCAACGGCATGGAGGCAATGGCCGAGTCCGGCAAGGATGCCGCCGTCACCGTGCGTTTATTCGAGCGTGACGGACAGGCCGTGATCGAAGTGGAGGATGGCGGCGCTGGAATACCGGCGGAGATGGTGGACACGATCTACGATGCCTTTGCCAGTACCAAGGCACAGGGCATGGGCATGGGGTTGAAAATCTGCCGGACGATCATCGAACTGCATCGGGGGCATCTGACGCATCATGCGGCATGCGGCGGAGGAACGGTATTCACCGTCGCGCTTCCGCTATCTGAAGCGGGATATGCGCAACCGGCAGAACTGGAGGAAACATGAGGGAGGGGATTGATGGGTAGTTTGATCGATATCGTCGACGACGAGGAGGCAATTCGCGACGCACTCTCGTTCCTGCTGGCTTCGCGTGGTGTGCAAACCCGTACATGGGCGTCTGGAGAGGAGTTTCTGGCGGCACAGCCACTTGATGACATGACCTGTATCATCATGGATGTGCGCATGGGTGCGCTTTCTGGCCCGGAGGTCTATGAGCGGTTGCGCATCATGGGCTCCGAGGTGCCGGTCATCTTCCTTACCGGGCACGCTGATGTCCCCGTCGCAGTGCGGACATTGAAAGCCGGCGCTTTCGACTTCGTGGAAAAACCATTCAACGACAATCAAATCGTTGATCTCGCACTCAACGCCATTGCCGCCGGGCAGGTCGTGCAGGCACAGGCGGAAAGCCGCCGTGACCTTCAGGCGCGGCGTGCGTCGCTCTCGGCGCGGGAAGTGGAGGTCATGGACCTCATGCTCACAGGCGCGATGAACAAGCAGATCGCAGACAATCTCGGGATCGCCATGAGAACCGTCGAGGCGCATCGTGGCAAGGTGCTGACGAAGATGGGTGTCCGCAACGCCCTGGAACTTGCCGCGATCAACAGGCTGCAGGAGAAAAACAGGATATGAGCGGACTGCCCGGCGTATTGATGTGCCGGCACGCACTCTTTCGCAGTCGGTTATCTTCATGACGGTGTTGCCGGCCTGGTAAGGCGCGTATTGCGGTCTCACTCCCGCTTAGCCAACAGAGGGAAGCAACTCTCGTTCGGTGCCCGCTGGCGCCGATTTCCGCAGTCTTCCGGGGACAATGGCGCCCCTGTTTCCGGAGGTCCCTCAGGGCTGCTTGCCCGACCACCCTGGGCGGCTTTCTTCAGCATGTCACCCGCTGCCGCCTTTCGCGGCAGTCCGATGTGTCTGCATGCCGAAGGCGGGGAAATGGAAGATGGACTTTATCTGCAAATTGAGCATCTTATTCCTGCAAGCAGTAATGGGATAAGAAGCAGCAGCAGATGGATATCAGGCGCCTGAAATCGTTCATAACGATTGTCGATATGGGGAGCATCACAAGGGCGGCGGATGTGTTGCATATCGCCCAGCCGGCGTTGAGCCAGCAGCTGGCGAGCATCGAGGAACATTTCCGCCAGAAACTTTTGACCCGAAGCCAGCAGGGCGTCGTCATGACCGATGCCGGCAAGGTCGTCTACAGGCATGCGCAGGTGATTTTGCGGCAGATGGAGCAGGCGCAGGCGGAGGCGCTGGAGGCAGGTGCCGTGCTGTCCGGCAAGGTATCGGTGGGGCTTGCGCCCTTCAGCAGCGCCGCCACGCTTTCGCTGCGTCTGATGGAGGAAACCAAGCGGCTTCATCCCGGCATTCTGCTGCACATCACGGAAAGCGTCAGTCAGCCCTATAGCCAGATGATCATGAATGGTCGTCTGGAGATGGGCTTGATCCACGGTACCGGGCCGATCCGGGGCGTCAGGTTCACGCCGCTATTGCGTGAGGAATTCGTGCTGGTCGTGCATCGCAGCTTCGGTGTGGAGCCGGGCGATGCGCCGATCACGGTCGCTGATCTGGCATATTTGCCCTTCCTTCTGCCGCCGACCTATAATTTCGTGCGCCGCGCCATCAATCTCGCCTTTACCCGCAGCCGCAAGGATCTGATCGTCATGGCGGAGCTGGAATCGGTAAGGACCATCGCGCGCGGCGTGGATGCCGGGCTTGGCGCGACCATCACACCCAAGGCCATCGCCGACCGTATCGTGGCGGAATCCAATGAGGAAATCGTCGTCAGGCAGATCGCCAGCCCGATGATAGAGGAAACGCTGTCCTTCTGCGTATCGGACAATACGCCGCTCTCCGAGCCGGCGCTTGCCGTGAAGGAGATATTGCTGCAACTGGCGGAGACCCTGAAATAAAGGGGTCAAGGCCGGTTTCGCAACCACGCGCAGCACCGTTTCTCGGTGCCGCGCGTGGAAAAGATCAAAGCATCGATTCCTTGCGGCAGTTCACCAGCAATTCGGCCACCGAAAGGTTGTTCGGCAGGCGAAGCAGGGTTTCCACCATTTCGGCGAGATCTTCCGGCTGGGTCATGTCCTCGCGGCTGACTTCCGTTTCGCCAACTGTCATGTCGGTTGCGATATAGCCCGGGCAAAGAGCGGTGGCACGCACGCCGCTGTCCCATAATTCCTGCCGGATACCGTGGGTGAGGGCGACGACGGCGAATTTCGTCATGGCATAACCCACATTCGACCCCACGCGGCGTCCCGCCAGCGAGGCCACATTGATGACCCTGCCCTGTCCGGTTTTTACGAGATGAGGAATGGCGGCGCGCGTGACCCTCAGCGGACCCTTGACGTTGATGCGCCACATCTGGTCGAGGCTTTCTTCGCCCGTATCCATGACCTTGACTTTGGGGTTGATGCCGGCGCAATTCACCAGCCCGTCGATCCGGCCATATCTGGTGGCAACGGCCTCAACCCAGGCCTCCGCCGAGCCCGCCTCTTCCGCATCGTAGCGATCGGCCGAAAGCCGGTCCTTCACCGCAACGGCGGCGGGATTTCGCGCGCCCGCCGCGACGGTGAAACCGGCTTCGTAAAGCCTTTTGGCGATCGCAAGGCCAAGACCCCGCGATGCGCCGGAAACCATGATGACACGGCCATTTCCTCCCAGCATGCTGTTCTCCCTATTTCATTCCGTTGCAGAATTCGGCGATGCGGGCGCAGCCTTCGGCGAGGTTTTCCATGCTGGTGGCATAGGAGAGCCGGAAGAAGGGGCTCAGGCCATAGGCCGCGCCCTGCACTGTCGCAACGTGATGTTCGGCGAGAAGCGCCATGACGAAATCGGTATCGTTCTCGATCTTCGTGCCGCCCTTCGTCGTCTTGCCGATCAGCGCGGCAATGTTCGGGAAGATATAGAAGGCGCCTTCGGGCTTGTGGCAGCGAAGCCCCTCGATTTCCGAAAGCTTGCCGAGCACGAAGTCGCGGCGCGTCTTGTAGATGTCGGCGCGCTCCTTCAGCAGGTCCTGCGGGCCGTCGAGAACCGCAACGGCGGCAGCCTGAACGATGGTCGCGACGCCGCCGCTATTCTGGGTATTGACGTTGCTGATGGCCTTGATGAGATCCTTCGGGCCGCCGCAGAAGCCGAGACGCCAGCCGGTCATCGCATAGGCTTTCGATGCGCCGTTGACGGTCAGGACCCGGTCATAGAGGCGCGGCTCGACTTCGGCGATGGTGCAGAATTCGAAGTCGTCATAGATCAGGTGCTCATACATGTCGTCGGTCATGATCCAGACATGCGGATGCCGCAGCATGACCTCGGCGATTTCCTTCATCTCCGCGCGCGAGCAGGCGGCGCCCGTGGGGTTGTTGGGGAAGTTGAAAAGCAGCCATTTGGTTTTTGGGGTGATGGCGGCTTCGAGATCTTCGGCGCGCAGGCGGAAACCGTTATTTTCCGGGCAAACCACCGGCACGGGCGTGGCGCCCGCGAACTTCACGATATCGGCATAGCTGATCCACGACGGCGCGGGAATGACGACCTCATCGCCCGGGTCGCAGGTGGCCATGATGGCGTTGAAGATGATCTGCTTGCCGCCGCCCGCCACCAGTATCTGGCTCGGATCGTAATCGAGATTATTGTCGCGCTTGAACTTCCGCTGGATCGCGGCCCGTAGCGCCGGGGTTCCGTCAGCGGGTGGATATTTCGTGTCGCCGGCAAGGGCCGCCGCATACGCCGCCTCGACCGCGTGGGCAGGCGTCGGGAAATCCGGCTCGCCGGACGACAGGCTGATGACCTTGATGCCCTGAGCGGCGAGATCGCGGGCTTTCTGGGTCATGGCGAGCGAAGCTGACACGGTGACGTTGTTAAGGCGTTGGGCGATAGTGGGCATAGATTATTTCCGATTGTAACGGTGAAGGCAGGCATCGTCGCGACGCCAGTGCATGACAAAGAGGTTACGGGAATTTTCCGCCGTTTCCCCAATACGACTTCGATGTGAGGTCATACGGGATTTTGATGCATCGCCGTCAAAATGGGATGGGCAGTCCATATGCGTATGCGATGACCTCAGAGCAATAAAATATTATGCAGCCCGTCGGCTTAGCCCCTAAGCTTGGCTTAACAACAAGGGAACGACGCGTCGGGCAATGTTACCCGAAGAGGTAACCGGCGCGAAAATGCAGAAATATGCGACAGGCGCCGGCACAAGACCGGATGCCTCGACAGGGAGCACACCCAGCAAATTCTAGTCATAGGGTCTGGACGATCTCGTTCGGCTCAACGCGATGCCTCGTGCCGTATTCAACGCGACGGGAGTATAGATGTCGGATATTGCGATCATGGAACCACATGCCCCGCCACGCCGTGGAGTTTCCGGCTGGAAAGCTCTCGAGCGTCGGCTGTTTTCGCCCGGCATACTCATATTGCCGCTGCTGGTATTTTTGCTGATCTTTTTCTTCCTTCCGGCCATCCGCCTGATGACCTTCAGCGTCATGACGCAGAATTCGCAGGGGTTGATCGGTACACCCTTCACGCTTGCCCACTACATCAGGTTTTTCGAGGTCGATCTTTACCAGAAGGTGCTCTGGGCGACGATCCGCATCAGTCTCATCACCTCGGTTCTTGCGGCGATACTGGCCTATCCGGTCGCGACCGTTCTCGTGCGCGGCAATATCACCACGACCCGCATCATAACGCTGATTGTTATCGCACCGCTGGCCGTCAGCGTCGTGGTTCGCGCTTATGGCTGGCAGCTTATCCTTGGTAACGGTCCAACGGGTCTCTTGAATTATGTCCTGATGAATCTCGGCATTATCGACACTCCGCTGACGCTGCTGTTTTCCGATGCTGCCGTCATCATCGGCTCCCTGCACATCTTCTTCCCGATGATGGTGCTGCCGCTGTCCTCCGCGCTTGGCAAGATCGATCCGAACCTGCAGCAGGCGGCCCGCACGCTCGGTGCGCCGGCATGGAAAGTGTTCCTGCGGATCACCTTCCCGCTCAGCCTTCCCGGTCTGGTCGCGGGTTTCACGTTGGTCTTCTCTCTGGCCTCGGCATCCTACGTCATTCCCGCTCTGATCGGCGGTCCCGGCTCGCAGATGCTCGGTAACATGGTCGAACAGCAGGTTCTCGCGGTCTATGACTGGCCGTTCGGCGCGACTATCGCCACCATCCTCGTTTTCATCGTCATTCTGATCAACGCCGTTTCGATGCGGCTGCTCGGCGGGCGTCGTATCAAGGCAAGCGCGTCATGAACAACAAGCTGACCGGCACTTCCGCCATTGTCCTTTATGCGATCACCGCCGCCATGATGGTCTTTATTCTGGCCCCCATCGTTCTCGTCGTCGCCATCTCGTTTTCCGACAGTTATTTCGTCACCTTCCCGCCGCAGGGTTTCACCTTCCGCTGGTATGCGGCGGTGATGCAGAACGAGGAATTCACCGCTGGCCTCACCTTCAGCGCAGCGCTGGCTGTTGCGACCACCATCCTTTCACTGGCGCTCGGCGTTCCCGCAGCTTTCGCGCTTTCCCGGGGAAAATTCATCGGCCGTTCGCTGATGAAGGGGCTGCTGCTTTCGCCGCTGATCTTTCCCGTGCTGGTGACCGGCCTGGCACTGCTGCAGCTTTTCTCCGGCTATGGCTGGATGGATACCAAGCTGAAGCTTCTGATCGCCCATACCGTCGTGACGTCGCCCTATGTGATCCGCACGGTGCTGACCAGCCTCCAGCTCGTCAATGTTAGTCTCGAGGAAGCGGCGCGCACGCTTGGCGCCACGCGCTGGAAAACCTTCACGCGGGTGATCTTTCCGCAGATCGCGCCCGGCGTTGCCTCCGGCTCGATCTTCTGCTTCATGGTTTCTTTCGACAATTATCCCGTTTCGATGTGGCTGGCCGATTCCGCGAACCTACCCGTGCCCATCGTTCTCTATCGCCAGATCGGCACGGTCTTCGATCCTTCGGTCGCGACCATGTCCACCATCATCATCCTTCTGGCGGTGACCGTTGTGCTCGTCCTCGACAGGCTGGTGGGTCTGCGCCGGGCAATGGCTATGTAAATCAACAACAAGAGGGGTACCGGAAATGACAGACAAGACCATCATCATGAAACGGCGCAGTTTCCTGACAGTCACCGCAGGCGCGCTCGCCACACCCTATTTTTATACCTCGGCTTCCGCACAGGACCGCACCATATATGTCGGCGTCTATAATTCGGCGCAGGGCGGGCTGATCAAGAAGGAAGTCATCCCGGCTTTCGAAAAGGAATATAAGTGCCGGGTGCTGACGACCGAAGGCGCGACGCTCGCCAATATCGCCACGCTGCGCGCCACCCGCGAAAATCCGCAATATAGCGTCATGTCGATGGACGATGTCGGCGTTCCACAGGCCAAGGAGGAAGGCCTGATCGAACAATTGCCGATGGACGAAATCCCCAACCTCAAGAATGTCTATTCCCGTTATCTTTTCGAAGACAATTTCGGCGTCGGTTTTGCAATCTCCATTGCCGGCCTGTTCTACAATCCGACGACGGGCAAGCCGTTCGAAAGCTACGAACAGATGTTCGACAAGAAATATGCCCGCCGCATGCTTCTCAACACACCGAAGAACACGCAAAGCGTGCTGATGCTGATGGTGGCGGCCGCCCTTGCGACCGGCAAGCCGTTGAAAGAAGCGCAATATGATACGGATGCCGGCTGGGCCAAACTGGCCGATCTGAAGCCGAACGTGCTCTCGATCTACGACGCGGAAGCGCAGACGATGATGGTGGCGCAGGGCCAGGCGGATTTCGGCGGTATCGAATATTCCAAGGCGGTTTATCCGCATACCAAGAAGGGCGTGCCGCTCGACATGACCTTCCCGAAGGAAGGCGCATTCACCGGCATCAACTCCATCGCGCTGGTAAAGGGCGGGCCGCACCGCGATCTCGCGCTTGCCTATATCAACCGCATTCTCGACCCCGGCGTGCAGAAGATGCTTTCGGAGGCCACCCTCAGCGCGCCTTCGGTCAAGGGTGTCGAGTTTGGCGAAGATACGGCGAAATTCCTCGCTTATCCGGAAGCGAAGATGGAATCGCTGAACCTGTTCACACCGGACTGGAAATACATCATTCCGCGCCGCGCCCAATGGCTCGAAAAATACAACCAGACTTTTAACGGCTGAGGAACGCTGATGAAATCCGTAGAAGTCCGCCTGGAAAGACTGACCAAACACTACGGCGGTCAGGTCGTTGCCGTCGATGATGTTTCGCTGACCGTCAAGGCAGGGGAGATTCTCGCGCTTCTCGGTCCGAGCGGATGCGGGAAAACGACCTGCCTGCGCATGATTGCGGGGCTTGTCGATCCCACCTCGGGTGAAATCGTGGTCGGCGGCAAGCCGACCACGCGCACCCCGGTTCACCGCCGCAATGTTGGCATGCTCTTCCAGAACTACGCCCTGTTTCCCCATATGACCGTTGCCGAAAATGTTGCCTTCGGTCTTGAGATGCGGGGTATCTCCAAGGCCGACCGGGAAGGGCGGGTAAAGCAGGCGCTCGATCTCGTTCAGCTGCACGCCTTCGGAGACCGGCTACCGGTGCAGCTTTCCGGCGGCCAGCAGCAGCGTGTGGCGCTGGCCCGTGCCCTGGTGATCGAACCTTCCATGCTGCTTCTCGACGAGCCGCTCGGTGCGCTCGACAAGGGCCTGAGGGAAAGCATGCAGGTCGAAATCCGCAGCCTGCAACAACGGCTTGGCCTCACCACCATCATGGTGACCCACGATCAGGACGAGGCCCTGACCATGGCTGACCAGATTGCCGTGATGCGGGATGGCAATCTCGAGCAGATCGCACCGGCCGGCGAAATCTACCAGAAGCCGCTGACCCGCTTCGTCGCGGGTTTCATCGGCGCTTCGAACTTCTTCGAGGCGAGCGTGGCGGAGCGCAATGGTCGTTCTGCAAGGCTGGTCACCGGTTCCAGTGTGCGGCTCGATGTCGAGGATATGGGGGCGGTTCAGGGCGATAAGGTCGTCGTCACCGTTCGCCCCGAAGCGATCTCGGTCTCACCGCTTGCGGTGGACGCAGGTGAAAACGCCAGCAATTCCACCACGGCGCGGGTGGAGCAGGTCGTCTATCGCGGCTTCATGCTGCATTATTACCTGCGTCTGGACAATGGCGAGCCGATGATCGCCTACCGGCAGACGCAGACGGAAGGTTTCACCAATGCCGTCAGCGCCGCTGGCGACCGGGTGAGACTGAGCTGGACGAGCGACAGCAATCACGTGATCCAGCTGAATTGATGATTTCGCGGCCGGGTCGCTCAGGCAGCCCGGCTGGCGACGGATCGAAATCCGTGCTGTATTCCATAGCCGACAAAATTATGGCACCGCGCTCCTGACATGGAATGCGGTGCCTTGCTTTTTGTGCTTCATGATATGAGGCGTATGCCGCTTCAGGCGACCACTTCGCGAGCCGGCACGACGCTGCCGCCACAGGCTTCCACTTCGCTGCGCACCGTGCGCGCAAGCTCCAGTGAACCGGGCGTGTCGCTGTGAACGAGGATCGACCGGGCGCGAACGGGAATGATTTCGCCCTCGATGGTCGTGACCGTGCCTTTTTCCAGAAACTGCCGCACCCGCGCACGAACTTTTCCCTCTTCCTTGATGACGGAATTGGGCAGCTTGCGTGGCACGAGCTGGCCTTTCACATCATAGGCCCGGTCGGCGAGGAAGAGGTTGAGCACTTTCAGGCCGCAATCCAGCGCCGCCTTTTCGATCAGCATGTCCGGCATCGAAAAAACGATGAGTTCGGGATCGACCGCCCTGATCTTTTTCATGATCCGTTCGGCAAGGGCCGCATCACGGTTGATCATGTTGCCCATGGCGGCATGGAAGCTGATATGGGAGAGCGCGACATCCTGCGCCTTCGCAATCGCCGAAAGCGCGCCGAGCTGGTAGAGAACCTGCTGTTCCATTTCTTCCGCATCGACGGGAATTTCGCGGCGGCCGAAGCCGAGACGGTCGGCAAGGCCGGGATGGGCGCCGACGCCGACGTCGTTCTGTTTGGCAAGACGCACCATGCGCGCCATCATTTCCGGATCGCCAGCGTGGAAGCCGCAGGCGATGTTCGCCGAAGAGACGACTTCCATAAGCTTCTCGTCGTCGCAGACCTTATAGACGCCGAAACCTTCGCCCATGTCGGAATTAACATCGATCTTCATGGTTCCCTCTCCTTGTTCTTCAGGATTATCGTTTTGTCAGCGTGCCGAGTGCGGCGTTAACCAGCGGCAGGGTTCTGCGAATATCCGCGAAATAGGCGTCGATCGCCTTTTCGACCTCCAGCGCCTCGCGCACCGTTGCCTGCACGAAGCGGATGCGGCTGCCGATGCGGGCCTGGCCGAGCCGCCATAGATCGCTGTCGATGATACCAGCCATCTTGGGATAACCGCCGGCCGTGTTGGCGTCGCTCATCTGGATGATCGGCTCGCCGCTCGGCGGCACCTGAACCACGCCCGGGATGACACCATAGGAACGTAGTTCCACGGGGGCCGAAAGGGTCAGCGGTGTTCCGGCCAGCCGGTAACCGGTGCGGTCGCTCTGTGAGGTGATTTTCCAGGCTTCCGACCAGAAACGTTCGGCGCTGTCGCCGAAAAGATCATGTTCGGCGGCTGGAATGGCCCTCAGCAGCAATTCGCCTTTTTCCGACACCGGAAACATGTCCGGCATCGCCTCGGTAAGCGGCATGACACCGAGGCCGCTTGCCGGCAGCGCCGGTGGTTCGCATGGCAGAACCGGCAGCCTGTCGCCGGTGGTGAGATGGCGTCCCTCATGGCCTCCAAAAGAGCCGCGAAGCGAGGTGCTTCGTGATCCCATGACCACCGGCACATCGACGCCGCCCTGAAGGCAGAGATAGGCCCGCGCATTTTTCAGCGGGGTCGAAAGCTCGAGGATTTGACCCTTCTCGGCCCGCACACACCAGTAGGGTGGCAGATCCGCACCATCGAGCCGTGCGGCGCAGTCCGCGCCAGTAACCGCGAAGGTCAGCGCCTCTTCGAATTCGATGCGGAAAGGAAAGGTCTGGATTTCAATCGCCGCGGCCTCTTCGCCGTTACCGGCGAGAAGATTGCCGACCCTCAGGGCAATCGGGTCCATCGCGCCCGTGGCGGTGATGCCGATATTGCGGTAACCCGCGCGGCCGAGATCCTGCACGGTGTTCAGCGGTCCGCAGGCAAGAATATGGATCATAGTTCGATCCTTTCGGGAAGGAAGCGAACCCGGTCGCCGGGCGCCAGCACAGCCGGTTGCTCGGCTGTGGCGTCGAACATGGTGATTTCGGTGAAACCCAGCGAATTCCAGCCGTTCGGCCCGGTCAGAACCGAGATGCCGGACTGCATGCCGCCAATCGTCACCATGCCCTTCAACATACGAAGCGAAGGGACTTTTTTGCGCGGCATGAAAATGCGCGGATCGAGACCGCCGAGATAACCGAAACCAGGCGCGCTGCCGACGGCGAAAACCGTATAGGTGCGCTCGAAGTGCAGGCGCACAACCTCCTTATCGGGTAGGCCGGAATAATCGCAGATCGCCGCAAGGTCGATGGCGTGTTCGCCACCATAGGTCGTGGGCACCTCGATGGTTTTGCCCAGAAGATCGAGCTCCGCCGTCCTTTGCCAGAGGTCGAGAAGGTCGTCCTGCAGATGCCCGGCATCTTCAGGCGTGCCGCGCAGCACGATCAGCAGGTTGGTCATGCCGGGTATCAGTTCCAGCACCTCGGGGCGATCTTTCAGCGCGCGCGTCAGCGCCCAGATGCGCCGCTGGGCGGGCAGGTCCAGCTCGCCGGGCGCTTCGATCAGAAAGGTTCTGTTGCCGATCATCGAGATTTTCGGCAGGCCCAGATGGGCAGGGGTGAGGTGGGGCGTTTTCAGCGGGAGGTTGCTCATCGACGTCACCATCATGTTTCGGTCTTGAGAAGGGGGGAGCCATAGCCGACAAGCGCTCCGGCTTCCGTCACGATTTCGCTGACGGTGCCGGCTTTTTCGGCGATGACCGGAACAAGCACGGGTCCGACCGCGATGAATGCGACGATCTCGCTTTTCACTACGGATTGTCCTGCCTGAACCGCCCGGTCTGGGCGCTGCGGATGGGCGGCTGTGAAGATGCCGGCCATCGGTGCACGGGCAAGAATATCCCCCGCCTTTACCGGCGCTTTGTTCGTTTCAATGGGCCGCTCTCCGGCAGGGGCCTGGCCACCTGCCATGGCAACGATCTTCAATGACCCATCGGGGGTCTTGATCTCGATGGCGGAGACGTTGTTGCGCTCGAGGTGAGTGGCAAGATCGGCAATCGTGCCGGGCTCGCTGTAGCGGGATATGGAAACAGGCTGTCGCTTCACTGGGCACTCCGCGCTGCAAGCCAATGTTCTAGGTAATGAATATCCGTGCCGCCTTCGGAGAAGGCCGGGTCCTGCAATATTTCCCGATGCAGCGGCAGGTTGGTGGAAACACCTTCGATGCGCATTTCGCCAAGCGCGCGGCGCATGCGCAGGATCGCCTGTTCACGGGTCGGCGCGTGGACGATGAGCTTGGCGATCAGCGAATCGTAATGGGCGGACACCCTGTAACCCGCCGTCACATGCGTATCGACCCGCACGCCGGGGCCGCCCGGCAGGTGAAGGGCCGTTATCAAACCGGGGCAGGGAATGAAACTATAGGGGTCTTCGGCATTGATGCGGCATTCGATCGAATGGCCTTCGCAGACGATGTCCTCCTGCGAAATCTCGAGCGGATGGCCGAGGGCGACGAGAAGCTGCTGACGCACCAGATCAACGCCCGAGGTCATTTCCGTGACCGGATGTTCCACCTGCAGGCGGGTATTCATCTCGATGAAATAAAATTCGCCATTCTCGTAAAGAAACTCGAAGGTGCCGACACCGCGATAACCGATCTGGCGGCAGGCTTCGACGCAGCGATTGCCGACGAAAGCCGCGACATTAGGCGGGATGCCGATGGCCGGACCTTCTTCGACGACCTTTTGGTGCCGGCGCTGCATGGAACAGTCGCGCAGCCCCACCCAGACGCCGCCGCCCTGACCATCGCAGAGAACCTGAATTTCGACATGGCGCGGATGTTCGAGGAATTTCTCGATATAGAGTTCCGGCGTTCCGAAGGCCCGGCTTGCCTCCTCACGCGTGACGAGCACGGCGTCCTGAAGGGCGGAGGCCGCGCGCACGACACGCATGCCGCGCCCGCCGCCGCCGCCGGCCGCCTTGACGATGACGGGATAACCGATTTCGGCGGCGATTTTCGCAACTTCCACGGCGTCATCCGGCAGGGCGGAATCGGGGCCGGGAACGCAGGGCACGCCGGCCGCCATCATCGCTCGCTTCGCCGCGATCTTGTCGCCCATGGTGCGGATGGCGTCGGCGCGTGGGCCGATGAAGACCGCTCCCGCCGCCTCCACGGCTTCCGAAAAAGATGCTCTTTCGGACAGAAAACCATAACCGGGGTGAACCGCGCCAGCACCGGTCAGCTCCATCGCGAGCAATATGGCCGGCGCGTTGAGATAGCTCTGGCCGGGGGATGCCGGGCCGATGCAGATGGCGGTATCGGCCGCCTTCAAATAATCCGCGTTCTTATCAGCTTCCGAATAGACCATGACGGTCTTCAGGCCGAGTTCGCGGCAGGCGCGCTGCACGCGCAGTGCGATCTCGCCGCGATTGGCGATGAGGACGCTGTCGAATGTTCTTTGTTCGGCCGCTGCCTTTGGGAGTGTCGCATCCATCATTCGAACTCCAGCACTGGCTGTCCGAGTTCGACGTCTTCGCCGTCATTAGCGATAAATCTGGCGATCCTGCCGCTTCGTTCGGCCCTCACGGTATTGAACACTTTCATCGCCTCGATGATGAAGAGTTCCTGTCCTTGCCTAACCTCATCGCCGATCTCGGCGAAAGGTGCCGCACCCGGGCTGGGGGCGCGATGGAAAAGACCGAATGACGGTGCTGCGACGATGCCGGATGACGCCGGCGCGGCTGCGGCGGATGCTGGCGCCTGTTCTTCGGCGCGGGGTGTCTCGGATGCCGTTTCGGCTACCGCAACGGGCCGGGGCTGCGATGATGGCGCCCGCAGTGAAACGGCATTGTTTTCGCGGATGATCCGGACCGTGGTTCCCTCCTGGCTCACGGTCAATTCGGATACTCGCGAAGAGCCGACGAACTCGATCAGTTTCTTGATCTTTTCCAGATCCATATTGGTTTCCAACGTCTTTTTTGTCCCCACGGCGGCAGGCGGGCGGAGCGGAATCCGCACCCTGTCCATCAGCAATAGCTACCATGGGGGCGGGATTGATGGGGTCAGACGAAGTTCCTATGGACACTGCTTTGCGGTTTGATATCCCGCCTTTGCGTGGTGAAACGGTTCAAAGACGTCCGAAGGAAACGAACCATGGATTCCCGCAAAGGCATTCTCCTCAAAATCTCCGCAGCGCTCGCTCTGGTGCTGATGGGCGCCTGCATCAGCGGCCTCCGGGGCGAGATACCCATCGGGCAGGTGGTCTTCTTCAGGTCGGCTGTGGCCATGCTGCCGCTCTGTCTGTGGATGGCGGCGCAGGGCGGTTTTCGAAGGCAGGTGGCAACCAGCCATATTGGCGGCCATCTGGTGCGAAGTTTTTCCGGCACCGGCGGCATGGTCTTCAGCTATCTGGCGCTCGCCTATATTCCGCTGGCTGACGCGACGGCCATCAGCTACGCGACACCGCTCTTCACCGTCATTCTGGCGGTGCTGCTTCTCAAGGAAGTCGTCAGGATTTATCGCTGGACAGCGGTGGTCGTCGGGCTCTGCGGCATCGTGCTGATCCTGTCGCCGCATTTTTCCTTCGATGTTTCGGATGTCGCTTCCGGTTCCGGCGTCGCCATGCTCGGCGGCCTGTTCGGTCTGGCGGCGGCTTTTTTCTCCGCCATATCGATGATCCAGATCCGGCATTTGACGCAGACGGAAAATACCGGGGCGATCATCTTCTATTTCACCCTGCTCACAACCGTCATTGGTTTCGCGAGCATCGGCATGGGCTGGACAATGCCGACCGCGTGGCAATGGACCCTGCTGATCGGCACCGGTCTCATTGGCGGAACCGCGCAGATACTGGTGACGCTCAGCCTGCGTTATGCCGAGGCCTCGCTGCTGGCGCCGTTCGATTACACGACGATGATCTGGGCGCTGTTGATCGGTTACACCTTTATGGATCAGGTTCCGGCCCTGACGACCATTCTGGGGGCTTCTATCGTCGTTGCCGCCGGTTTGTTCACGCTGTGGCGGGAAAGGCGGCTGCACAAAAAGCGGGTCACGGAACAGCTGACGCTGTCGGCGCCCTGACGGCCTGTTTCGCCAGCCGGTTTTCGCGCCACATGGCGAAAAGCCCGGCGGCGATGACCGTCAGCGCGCCTGCGATCGTTGCGCCCGTCGGCACTTCGGCCATGAAGAGATAGCCTAGTGCGATCGCCCATATCATCGTCGTATAGTCGAAGGGCGCCAGCAGCGAGGCCTGGGCATGGCGCAGGCTGAGCGTCATGGTGATCTGGCCGATGCCGCCGGCAAGGCCGCCGCCGGCGAGCAGCAGGAACTGGTGAAAGTCCGGCATCTTCCATCCGAATCCGAGCGTGGCGAGGCCGGCCACCACACCCGTCAGCGTATAGATGAGTACGATGCGCGATGGTTTTTCGATACTGTTCAGATGGCGGACGGCGATGGAGGAAAAGGCCGCGCAAAGCGCACCGGTCAGCGCCAGTGCGGTTCCGATCATTGCGACCCTGTCGATTTGGGCCGGGCCTGAGGCGGCATCGGAAATCAGTTTCGGCGAGAGCGTGATGAAGACGCCGATGAAACCGGTGAGCACGGCGGACCAGCGGTATATCCGCACTTTTTCGCCTAGAAGCAGCGCCGCCAGCATGATGGTGAAAAGCGGTGTCGTGTAGCTCAGCACCGTCACATTCACCAGCGGCAGATAGGCGAGCGCCAGAAAGCCGAAGAACATGCCGCCAAGCCCGGCCGAACTGCCCGCGAGCAGGCGGCCGATGTTTTTCCGGGCCGGCACGGTTATCCGCTCGGACGAGGCGATGAACCAGAGACAGAGGGGAATGAGGGCAAAAAATCCCCGGCAGAAGACAACTTCGCCGACGGGTATCGCCCCGTCCAGGCCCTTCACGCAGGCGGACATGACTGTAAAAGCCAGCATGGCCGTCAGCTTGAGCAAAATTCCGGTTTTAGGATTCATCCCGCTCCCCATCGCAGTCAGGACCGTGTCATGGGGAAGACATTGAGAAAAGCCTTAGCCGGCTGTCATAAGAATCTTGTCTTACCCCATCACTCCCTTGAAGAGCGGCAGGACCACCGCACGGCGCTTTTCCCCTAGGCCACCGCGGTGATTTGGTGTCATGATCGCATTTCTAACCGGCGGGAGGTTTAAGCGGGCATGTTGGATTTGCGCAGGCTGCGATATCTGGTCGCGATCGCCGATTGCGGCTCCATGTCGGCGGCGGCGCGGCAATTGGGGATAGCTCAGCCGGCGCTAAGCCATCACATCACGGAACTGGAACGGCTGGTGGGTTTTCCCGTGCTGCACCGGCTGGCGCGCGGCGTGAAGGCGACGGAAAAGGGTGAAGTCCTGCTTTCCCATGCGCGGGAGATTACCGAGAAGGTGCGGCAGGCGGAAGCGGAAATCCGGGCCATGGCCTATCTGGACGAGCGGGTGATCCGGCTGAGCCTCATTCCCTCCTGGGCCACAGCCTTTGCGCCGAGCATCATCAGCGAGGTTGCCGCTTCGATGCCCAAGGTGTCGCTGCGGCTGATAGAGGCGCGCAATGACGAATCCCTGCGGCTCATCCGTCTCGGCAAGGTGGATATGGCCGTTGCGCTGGTGGGAGCGGAGGACAAGGCCGACGATCTTATCGTCAAGGAGAGCCTGTTTGCCGTTTCTTCAAGGCCTATCGGTCGGTCAATCCCGCTTGAGGCTGCGGCAGGGCTTAACCTGATCCTGCCGCCGAAGGACAATCCGCTGCGTATATCGATCGACGAGGCCGCTGCCCGTGCCGGTATTACACTGAATGTCACCATGGAGATCGACGGGCAGGATACGATCAAACGCGCCGTCAGCGCCGGTATTGGCGCGACGATCCTGTCATGGAACTCAGTGCAGCAGGAGCAGGAGGCCGGTCAGCTTCAGGCCGCTCATATTACCGAGCCCGTCATTTATCGCTCCATCCATCTGCTGAAGGGCAGGGAAGTGGATGAGCGAACGTTCAGGCTGTTCCGCGACCTGTTGCGGGCGGTTGCAAGACGCGAGCCGGCATTCAACCCATAAACAATATGTATGGGTAAATTGAAAACTCGGTATTTGTATTGTTGATGGCTTCTTCCTAGCCTCCCCGTTGAAAGCGTATCGGGGAGGAAAAGATATGCGTTTGAAAACATCTCTGTTCGGCATGCTGGTAGCGGCGGGAATGCTGGCTGCGGGAGGGGCGGCGGCGGAATATCCGGAGCGGCCGGTGACGCTCGTCATCGGTTATCCGGCCGGCGGCGGCACCGATATCCAGTCGCGGGCGTTGGTGCCCTATCTCGAAAAATATCTCGGCACATCCGTCGTGGTGGAAAACCGCGAAGGTGCCGGCGGATTGATCGGCGCGACCTATATCGCCAATGCGAAACCTGACGGGTACACCATCGGGGCGCTGAATTTTCCGTCCATGTATTCGCCGATCGTGCAGGGCAATGCCAGCTACAAGGAAGACGCCTTCACGCCGCTCGCAAACCAGATCGGTGGCGATCTGGCGCTGACCGTCAACAAGGTGTCACCGATCAAGACCGCCAAGGAATTCGTCGAGGCGGCCAAGGCGAACCCGGTCGTCGTCGGTGTGACGGGCATAGGCCATCCGAGCCAGATCACTGCCCTGCTGTTTGAGGATGCGGCGGGTGTGAAGCTCAATTTCGTGCCCTTCAATGGTGGCGGGCCGGCGCGGCTTGCCATGCTCGGCAACCACGTCACACTCGGTTTCATGAACCTCAACGAGGTCTTCGCCGACAACCGTTCCGGCGCACTTCGTGTGCTGGCGACTTCGGGCACCGAGCGCTCGCCGCTTTCACCTGACGTGCCGACATTCAAGGAGGCCGGCTACGATGTTCAGTTCAGCCTGCTTGCCGGTTTCGGTGCGCCGAAAGGCCTGCCGGCGGAGGTGGAGGCAAAGTTGGTCGATGCCTTCCAGAAGGCGCTGAAGGACCCGGATTATCTTGCCGATGCCAAAAAGCGCGAACTGACGACGCTGCCGCTGACGCAGGCCGAATTTGCCGAGGCGCTCAAGAAGGGCAACGCCAATCTGGCCGAGCTCTGGAAAAGCAAGCCCTGGACAAAATAAGCGGCCGATACCGACCGCTTCTCTCACCCCAACCAAATGACGCCTGGGCCGGCCTGCGGCCCGGCTATGACCCACTGTTGAAAGGAACCCGGCCAATGGCCCATGTCATCCGCAATTTCCAGCGCCCTTCCAGAGCCGATATCGAGGCGATCAGCAAATTCAGCCCCGCCACCATTCACGAGGCGCAGGGCAAGCTCGGTGCTCTCGATTATCGCATTAAGCCGATCAAGCCCGGCCTGAAAATCTGCGGCCCGGCGATCACCGCGAAATGCCATATCGGCGACAATCTGATGATTTTCGAAGCCATCAATCTGGCAAAGCCAGGTGATGTGCTGGTGATCGATGGCGGTGACAATCCCAATCAGGGGGGCTTTGGCGATGTGTTGGCTGCCGCCTGCATCGGCAAGGGCATTGTCGGCTTCGTGGTCAGCGCCGCCGTGCGTGATGGCAAGGGTCTGCGCGAGATCGGCTTCCCGGTGTTTTCGCTCGGGCTTTGCATGAAGGGCACTTCCAAGGACACGCTCGGCACCATCAACCATCCGGTTGTGGTGGGCGGCGAACTGATCAGCCCCGGCGATATAATCTGCGGCGATGATGACGGCGTCGTCGTCGTTCGTGAGAACGATATCCCGAAACTCGTCAAGGCCTGCCAGGAGCGCGACGATCACGAGAACCACATGATGGAACTGCACCGTCAGGGCAAGATGGATATCGAGGATCGTTATGAAATGATGCGCTCGAAGGGATGTGTCTGGGCCGATTGAGCCAGCAATCCGGCATCTGAATACGCCGTGTCGGGAGGCGCGGCGTATTCCTCGACGAGGAGGGGAGATAATCATGGCCGAACACGGCTCGAAACTGACGGCGAATATTCTGTCCGGGGCTTTCTTTCTGGTGGCCGCCACCGGGCTTTATTACGGCGCGCGGCCGCTGAGCATGGGCACCAATTTCCAGCCCGGACCCGGCTATATGCCGACGGTCATCGCGGCCTTGATGTTTGCACTGGGTATCGCGCTGCTCTTGCAGGATCTGCTGGGAAAGACACCGTCCGAAGCCTGGGTGGCGCCGAAAATGCGTCCGTTTCTGGCGGTGGCCGGCATTGTCGGTTTTGCGCTGCTGATCGAGCCATTGGGCTTTATCGCCGCCGCTTTCGTGCTGATCGTGCTCGCCTGCATCGCCTATGGCAGGATCCGGCCGGTTGAGGTCCTGCTGCTTTCGGCGGTGCTCATCCTTACCTGCATCCTCATTTTCGTTGTGGGCCTCGGACAGAGGATACCGTTGCTGCCATGACTGATCTTCTTTCCAATATCGTTCTTGGTTTCGGTGTGGCCGTCACGCCGGTAAACCTTTTCTACTGCCTGCTGGGTGTCACGCTCGGCACGATGATCGGCATCCTGCCGGGCATCGGCCCTTCCGCCACCGTCGCACTGCTTCTGCCCATCACCTATACGATGCCGGATACGGCGGCGCTGATCATGCTCGCGGGTATTTTCTATGGCGCGCAATATGGCGGTTCGACCACGGCGATCCTCGTCAACCTGCCGGGCGAATCCTCATCCGTCGTCACCTGCATCGATGGCTATGCCATGGCTCGCCAAGGCAGGGCGGGTGTGGCGCTGGCCACGGCAGCGCTCGGGTCGTTTTTTGCCGGCACGGTGGCGACTGTGCTGATCGTCGTTGTCGCAAAGCCGCTTTCGGCCGTGGCGCTTGCCTTCGGGCCGGCCGATTATTTCAGTCTGGTGATCTTCGGGTTGCTGTTTGCCGTGTTCCTGTCGAGCGGATCGCCGGTCAAGGCGGTCGGCATGGTCGCCTTCGGTATCGCGCTCAGCCTCGTCGGCATCGATCCGACATCGGGCGAGCAGCGCTTCACCTTCGGCATGGCGGAGCTATTCGACGGTATCGATTTCGTGGTGCTGGCCATCGGGCTTCTCGGCGTCAGCGAAATTCTCTTCAACCTGCAGCAGGGCGTGGAGCGTGATGCGGGTGCGGCAAAGACCGGATCGCTGATGCCCACGAAAGAAGATTTCAAGCAGGCCTTTCCCGCCGTGCTGCGCGGCACCGCGCTCGGCTCCTTCCTCGGCGTGCTGCCCGGTGGCGGTGCGATCATGAGTTCCTTTGCCAGCTATGCTCTGGAGCGCAAGATCGCCAAGGACCCGTCCCGTTTCGGCAAGGGCGCAATCGAAGGGCTGGCGGGGCCGGAAAGCGCCAATAATGCCGGCGCGCAGACCTCCTTCATTCCGCTTCTGACACTCGGCATTCCCGCCAACGGGCTGATGGCGCTGATGGTCGGGGCGATGATGATCCAGGGCATTACGCCGGGACCGGAGGTCATGCAGTCGCGGCCCGACCTTTTCTGGGGGCTGATCGCAAGCATGTGGGTGGGCAATCTTTTGCTTCTGGTGCTGAACCTGCCGCTGATCGGCATCTGGGTCCGCCTTCTCGGCATTCCCTACCGCTTTTTGTGCCCCGCCATTCTGATGTTCTGCGCCATCGGCGCCTATGGCCTGTCCTACAGCGTCGTTGATGTTCTGTTTTGCGCGGTCTTCGGCATTGTCGGGTTCTTCCTGCGCAAGATCGGCTGCGAGCCGGCACCGCTGGTGCTGGGCTTCGTCCTCGGTCCGCTTCTGGAACAGAACATGCGCCTCGGGCTGCTGATCTCGCAGGGCAATTTTTCGACATTCGTCACCCATCCGATCAGTGCCACCCTGCTCGCCTTGTCCGGCATGGTCGTCATCATGATGGCGATGCCGGCGATCATGCGCCGTCGTGAGGTGGTGTTTCAGGGTGACGACGACTGATAATCAATCGAGCCGGCATTGCTGGCCAAGCAAAGGTGAAACAATGCACATTCTGATAATCGGGGCCGCCGGAATGATCGGCCGCAAATTGACGCAACGTCTTGCTTCCGACGGAACGCTTGGCGGCGTGAAGATCAGCGCTATGACGCTGACGGATGTTTTCGAGCCGGTTGCGCCAAAAGGTTTTGGCGGCACGGTGACCGTCGAGCGCAGCGATCTGTCGAATGCCGGCGTCGCCGAAAAGCTGATCGCAAAACGGCCGGATGTGATCTTCAATCTCGCCGCCGTGGTTTCAGGTGAGGCGGAAGCCGATTTCGAAAAAGGCTATCGCATCAATCTCGATGGCGGACGTTCGCTGTTCGAAGCCATTCGTCTGGAACATCAGAAGGACGGATATCGTCCTCGTGTGGTGTTCTGCTCGTCGCTCGCCGTGTTCGGGTCGCCATTCCCCAAGGTGATCGGCGATGAGTTCCTGACCGCGCCGCTGACCAGCTACGGCACGCAGAAGGCGATCGTGGAACTGTTGCTTGCGGATTATAGCCGTCGTGGTTTCTTTGATGGCGTCAGCATCCGTCTGCCGACCATCTGCATCCGCCCCGGCAAGCCGAATGCGGCCGCCTCCGGCTTCTTTTCCAATATCCTGCGCGAACCGCTGGTCGGCCAGGAAGCGGTGCTACCCGTTGCCGATACCGTGCGCCACTGGTTCGCCAGCCCGCGCTCGGCCGTCGCCTTCCTGCTGCGCGCCGCGACCGTCGATCTTTCCGGGCTTGGCGTTCGTCGCAATCTCATCATGCCGGGGCTTTCGGCCACGGTGGCCGACGAGATCGAGGCCCTGCGCGCCTTTGCCGGGGAGAAGGCTGTGGCGCTTATCAAGCGTGTTCCCGACGAACGGATCATCCGGATCGTCGACGGCTGGGCCGAGGATTACGATCCGCAGCTCGCTCTGTCGCTCGGCTTCAGGGCGGAAACATCCTTCGCCGAAATCATTCAGGCGCATGTGGAAGATGAACTGGAGGGAAACGCAGTATGACTAAGGGAAAGGTCGCGCTCGTCACGGGCGGAGGAACAGGTGTCGGCAAGGCGATTGCCGCAGCCCTTCTGGAAGATGGCTACAGTGTCGCAATAACGGGTCGGCGGCGTGAGGTTCTTGATGCTGCCGTTGCCGAATGGCGGGAACATGGAGACCGTATTCTGGCCGTCGCGGCCGATATTTCCCTTCCGGTCGATGTCGAACGGCTGTTTGCGGAGGTCACCGGACGTTTCGGCCGCCTCGACCTTCTGGTCAACAATGCCGGCATGTCGGCACCGGCGGTCCATATCGAAGATGTACCGTTCGAAACCTGGAATGCCGTGGTGGGAGCCAATCTAACCGGCGCTTTCCTTTGCACGCAGGCGGCGTTTCGTCAGATGAAGGCGCAGTCGCCGCAGGGCGGGCGCATCATCAATAATGGCTCGATTTCGGCCACCACGCCGCGGCCACGTTCGGCGCCATACACCGCGACCAAACACGCGATCACTGGCCTTACCAAGTCGGCCGCGCTGGATGGCCGGGCATTCAACATTGCCTGCGGGCAGATCGATATCGGCAATGCCAGCACCGAGATGACGCGCGCCATGGCGACCGGCGTGCTGCAGGCGGATGGCAGCACCGCCATCGAACCGACCATCGATGCGAGTATCGTCGCCCGGGCTGTGGTGCATATGGCCTCGCTGCCGCTGGAAGCGAATGTGCTGACCATGACCGTGATGGCGAGCGGCATGCCTTTCGTCGGCCGCGGCTAAGGAGCGCGCATGAAGCCCGATCTTCTGCAAACCTATCCGCTTCAGCCACAGATAGAAGCCGAACTGCAAAAGCGCTTCCGGGTCCATCGCTGGCACGAAATATCTGACAAACAGGCATTTCTGCAGGCGGAGGCGGCGTCGATAAAGGCCGTTGTCACGGGCGGTCATATCGGCCTTGCTCCTGAACTCGCCGCCTGTCTGCCCGCTCTCGAAATTGTCGCCATCAACGGTGTCGGCTTTGACAAGGTCGATCTCGAGCAGGCCCGTGCACGCGGCTTCAGGGTGACGAACACGCCGAATGTATTGACCGAGGACGTCGCCGATCTCGCCATCGGCCTTTCCATCATGCTGCTGCGCCAGCTTGTCAGCGCGGATCACCATGTCCGCTCGGGGGAATGGAAAAAAGCCGAGATGCCGCTTGGCAACAAGGCTTCACGGCGGCGTTACGGTATTTACGGGCTTGGCCGCATAGGCCGCGCCATCGCGGCGCGGCTTGAGGCGTTCAATGCGGAGATTTCCTATTTCAGCCGGCGGCAACAGGAGGTGGCCTATGAGTATCATCCCACGGCCGTGTCGCTCGCAAGTGGCTGCGACGTCCTGATCGTCGCGGCGGCGGCAACGCCGGAGACGAAACACGCCATCAACCGCGAGGTACTGGAGGCACTCGGGCCGGACGGGGTTCTCGTCAATGTCGCCAGGGGGTCGCTTGTCGATGAAAAGGCGCTGGTCGATATTCTCATGGCGGGTGGGCTGAAAGGCGCGGCACTCGATGTCTTCGAGAACGAACCGCATGTTCCCGAGGCGTTGTTTGGCATGCGCAATGTGGTTCTCGCGCCGCATATCGGCGCTGCGACCCATGAGACGCGGCTGGAAATGGGCGCTCTGGTTCTCGCCAATCTGGATGCACATTTTGCTGGGAAAGATTTGCCGACACCGGTCGTCTAGGCGCTTCTGCCGGTTCGGGCGGTGGCAGGGGAGGCGTTCCTTTTCGCCGGCTGGACGGGCGCAGTGCCGGAAGTGGCGTCCGTATTCACCATCCATACAAGTTGCTTATTACTCCAAAAAAAATCGGTCTTAGGCAAGCGGTGAAAGCTTCACTAATGTTTGCTCAACGATAGGGGACAGACATGCCATTCTCAGACTACAAGACCGCACTCGTGACCGGCGCATCCTCCGGAATTGGCGCCGCCGTTGTCGAGCGCCTTTGCCGCGAAGGGCTGGAAGTGCATGCGGTTGCCAGAAGCGCGGACGCTCTCAGCCAGCTGGCGAAGCGCACCGGCTGCTTTGCCCATGCCATTGACGTGACGGACCGGCCGGCGCTTGCGAAGCTCACCAGCGAAGTTGCGTTCGATGTCCTTGTGAACAATGCCGGCGTCGACCGCCCGAAGAAATTTCTGGAAGCGGATGAGAGCGATATCGATCTCCTGATCGACGTCAACCTGCGCGCCGTGCTGCATCTGTGCCGCATGGTGGTGCCGGGCATGGTGGCGCGCGATCGCGGCCACGTCATCAACATCTCCTCCATAGCCGGTAATTACAATTTCGGCGGCAACTCCACCTATCATGCCAGCAAGGCCGGCGTGGCGATGCTGTCAAACCAGCTGCGCATCGATGCTTTCGGCAAGCGCGTGCGGGTGACGGAAATCTGCCCCGGCCGCGTCGCAACCGATATTTTCAACCATGTGCATGGTAACGATCCGAGCATTCGCGAACGTTTCATCGATGGTTTCGAGCTGCCGCAGGCATCCGATATCGCCGATGCGATTGCCTTTGCCATCGCCGCACCCGTGTCCATGAATATCGGCCACATGGAAATTACCCCGACGCTTCAGGTCATGGGCGGGCTGCAGACGGCCAAGCCCCAGACGGTTGAAAATCGGCCGGCTGAAAATAAGGCGGCGGCGGGCGGAGCCGGAGGAAAAGTCGCGTGAGCGGTTTTGACCTCTGGGCAATCCTGAGCAATGCGGACTACGTCTCGATGCTTTTGCACGGCATCCAGATGACGTTCATCATCTATGCCGGCTCGTGGCTGCTGGCCATGTCGCTCGCCATCGTGCTGCTTGCCATTCGCCTGTCACCCTTCCGCTTCGGTGATCCGCTGGTGGCGGCTTATGTTTCCTATCATCGCAACGTGCCGACACTCGTGCAACTGATGCTGTGGTATTTCGGCGTCTTCACGCTGCTGCCAAGCGGGTTGGCCAGCTGGCTTTCCAGTCACAATGCGGAATCGATCTTCGCCATTATCGGCCTCGGCCTCTGTCAGGCCGCCTATTTCAGTGAGGATCTGCGTTCCGGCGTTCGCTCCATCAATCCCGGCCAGATGGAGGCCGCACGTGCGCTCGGGCATAGCTATGTCTCGGCCATGCGTTTCGTCATCATGCCGCAGGGCGTTCGCAACGCGCTGCCGCCGTTGATCAACCACAGCACCTCGCTGTTCAAGAACAGCAGTCTCGGCGTTCTGATCGGGGCGCCTGAACTCACTCATGCGGTCAAGGAAGTCGAAAATCTCAGTTTCCGGACGTTTGAGGTCTATCTGGTCGCCACCGTGCTTTATCTGTTCTTCTCGCTGCTGATCATGGGTCTCGGAGCCTATATCTCCATGCGCGCCGATCCGCTCAGGAGGGCACGGGCATGATCCACGATATGATTGCAATCGTGCAGGATTACTGGCTGCTGCTCCTCATCGGCCAATATCCCAACGGGCCGCTGGGCGGCCTTGCCAACACGCTCATCCTGTCGGCGCTCAGCATCGCGCTCGCCTTCCCCGTCAGTATTCTCATGGCACTGGCGCGGCTGTCGAAATGGCGGGTCCTGCGCTGGCCGGTCACCGCGGTGGTGTATTTCACCCGCGGCGTGCCGCTGCTGATGCTCATCCTCTGGAGCTATTTTCTCGTTCCGCTCTGGACCGGAGCGGATGTGCCGAGCTTCGTCACCATGCTGGCGACGCTCGTCATCTATCAGGGCGCGTTCATGAGCGAAGTCGTCCGAGCCGGCATCGTATCGCTGGGCACGGGGCAGATGGATGCGGCACGGGCGCTCGGCCACGGATATTTCGGCGCGATGCGCTACATCATCCTGCCGCAGGCGCTCTACAACATGATCCCGAGCCTGATATCGACCTTCGTGTCGACCATCAAGGATACGACCCTTGGCTACGTCATCAATGTGCCTGATCTGACCTTTGCGGCAAACCAGGTGAACAACCAGCTCCTGACCCAGCCCTTCCAGGTCTTCCTTATTCTGGCGTTGGTTTATTACATCATCTGCTGGTCGCTCACCCATGTCGCCAATCTTCTCGAGCGGCGTATCGCCCGCCGCCGGGCTGGCCCGCGTGGCAAGCTTGCCGCTGACACGGCCCCGGCCCCCGCCAATATCGTTACGGAGCAGCTATGACCGCGCCAGTTTCCGCCACTCAGGACTACACCATCACGCTTTCGCAGGTCTGCAAGAGCTATGGCGATTATCAGGTACTCAAGGACGTCAACGAAAATGTTACCCGTGGCGAAGTCGTTGTCATCTGCGGACCGTCGGGCTCCGGCAAGTCCACCCTCATCCGCACGATCAACCGTCTGGAAGAGATCAGCAGCGGGTCGATCATGCTGGATGGCAGGAACATCCATGCCCAGATGCGCGCAAAGGAGCTGAATGCGCTGCGCAGCCGGGTGGGCTTCGTCTTCCAGAGCTTCAACCTCTTCCCGCATCTTTCGGTGGTGGAGAACGTCTCCATGTCGCCGATCCGGGTGAAGGGTGTTGCTCCGGCCGTCGCTCATGACAAGGCGCTGAAACTTCTCGATCGCGTCGGCCTTGCCGACAAGGCCAGCTCTTACCCGGCCCAGCTCTCCGGCGGCCAGCAGCAGCGCGTCGCCATTGCGCGGGCGCTTGCCATGGAGCCGCCGGTCATGCTGTTCGACGAGCCGACCTCCGCTCTCGACCCCGAGATGGTCGGTGAGGTGCTTGCCGTCATGAAGAGCCTCGCCGCCGAAGGCATGACCATGCTCTGCGTCACCCACGAAATGGGCTTTGCCCGTGAAGTGGCCGACCGCATCTGGTTCATTGATGCCGGGCGCATTCTCGAAACCGCCAAACCGGACGAGTTTTTCAAAAATCCGCAACACCCGCGTGCCCAGCGTTTTCTCGCTGATCTCAGACACTAGGGCGAGCTGGCAACAAATATGAGCGGTTTCGCAAAAATCCGCTCTGGACTGAATTACCAACCCAACCTCTATAATAACAGGGAGAACTGAAATGAACTGGAAGACAATTACGCTTACCGCTGCGCTTGCCACCTCGGCAGCAGTCATTCCGGCCAAGGCCGACCAGCTCGACACGATCATTGCGAACAAGACGCTGCGTTGCGCCACTTTCGCCGACGTGCCGCCTTTCGCCTCACCGGACCCGAAGACACGTGAAATGGCCGGCTTCGACGTTGATCTGTGCGGGGCCATCGCCAAGGAACTCGGCGTCAAGGCCGAGATCAAGCCGGTGTCGGTCGAGGCGCGCGTTCCAGAAGTCAAGCTCGGCCGCGTTGATCTCTCGGTCGCCAACCTCGCTTATACCCAGAGCCGCGCCGAACAGATCCAGTTCAGCGACCCATATTATCTGGCTAAGGAAATGCTGATCGTTCCGGTCGATGACCCCGGCACCAAGAAGTCCGATTTTGTCGGCCAGCGCATCGCGTCCAGCAAGGGCTCGACATCGGAACTCTCCGTCAAGCTCAACAAGTCCGAGCCGCTGACGTTCCAGGATACGGCGTCCGCCTATCTCGCCGTTCAGCAGGGCAAGGCGCGCGGCATTGTCGGCAACACCATGACGATGACCAAGTTCGTCAATGAATCCAAGACCAAGGGCAAGCAGATGCGGATGATCGAAGAGCCGATGCTCTTCCAGCCCATCGGCATCGGCATGGCCAAGGACAATCCGGCGCTGACCGCGAAGATCAACGAAATCCTGCGCAAGCTCGATGCGGATGGCGAAATCAATCGTATCTGGGACAAGTGGCTTGGCCCGGACACCGAATACAAGATGACGCGCACCGACAAGGTCGTGCCTCTGTCCGAGCTGAAGTTCGATCCGATCCCCTGAGCTTCGGCTCAGCCTCGGCCAATTTCCAATTCTTCAACACTATCGGTCGGCGAGACGCTCTCGCCGACAGCTTCAACGTGGGAGGTTTTCATGATCCACATTAAAGATATCGCACAGCGCCCTACCCAAGCGGATGTCGACGCCCTTGCCAAATTCTCTCCCGCCACGATCCATGAGGCGCAGGGGCGCCGTGGCGCATTGTCTTCGCGGCTGAAGCCGGTCGATTATCGCATGAAGCTTTGCGGCCCGGCCTTCACGGTCAAATGTGCGCCGCGCGACAACATCATGCTGCAGCTTGCCATCAACTATGCCAAGCCGGGCGACATCATCGTCGTTTCCGCCGGCGAATATGAAGAAGCCGGTTCCTTCGGTGACGTGCTGGCCAATGCCTGCCTCGCAAAAGGCATCGGCGGTCTGGTGACCGACACTGGCGTGCGCGACACGCTGCAGCTGCGTGACCTCGGCTTCCCGGTCTTCTCGCTCAGCGTCTGCATCAAGGGCACGGTCAAGGAGACCATTGCCGCGGTCAACGATCAGGTGATCGTCGGTGGTGAAATCATCAATCCGGGCGATATCATCGTCGGTGATGCCGACGGGCTGGTGGTCGTCAGGCGCGAGGAAGCGCAGGAAGCGGCCAAGCTTTCGCAGGCCCGCGAAGATGCCGAGGCCGGTTACATCGAAGCCTACAAGCAGGGCAAGTCGGTGATCGAGGTCAGCAAGCTCGAGGCTGTGCTGAAAGCCAAGGGCCTCGTGGTCGATATCTGAGAAAATCCAGGGAGACGGCCTGGCGGCAATAGCCGCCGCGCCAAGCCCTCATGGGAGGAGAGACTATGAAAGCGGTTGTCATCCACGCGGCGAAGGATCTGCGGATCGAAGAACGGGAGACCGAGCAGCCCGGCCCCGGACAGGTCGAGGTCGCCATCGAGGCGGGTGGTATCTGCGGCTCCGACCTGCATTATTACAATCACGGCGGCTTCGGCACCGTGCGCGTGCGGGAGCCGATGATCCTCGGCCATGAGGTCGCCGGCACCATCAAGGCTCTGGGAGAGGGTGTCTCCGGTCTTGCCGTCGGCGACCGCGTTGCCGTATCGCCGAGCCGGCCCTGCAACCATTGCGAATTTTGCCTGAAGGGCCAGCAGAACCAGTGCCTGAACATGCGCTTTTATGGTTCCGCCATGCCGATGCCGCATATTCAGGGTGCGTTTCGCCAGCGCCTCGTTGCCGAGGCGTATCAGTGCCACAAGGTGCGGGATGGCATCTCCATTCATGAAGCGGCCATGGCCGAACCTTTCGCGGTAACGCTGCATGGCGTCAACCGCGCCGGCGCATTGACCGACAAGCGCGTTTTGGTCACCGGCTGCGGGCCGATCGGCGCGCTTGCCATCATCGCCGCCCGCGCCCATGGCGCCCGGGAAATCGTCGCAACCGATGTCATGGATGCGGTTTTACAAAAGGCGCTCGCCATCGGCGCCGACCGTGTCATCAATGTCGCCAGCGACCCGGATGCGCTCTCCGCCTATTCGGCGAACAAGGGTTATTTCGACGTCCAGTTCGAGGCATCCGGAAATGAAAGAGCCGTCCGTTCGGGTCTTGAAGCGCTGAAACCGCGCTCCACCGTGGTTCAGCTCGGTCTTGGCGGTGATGTGTCCATTCCGCAGAACATGGTGGTGGCCAAGGAAATCGAGATGAAGGGCACCTTCCGGTTCCATGAGGAATTTGGACTTGCCGTCGATTTCATCAACCACCGCCGCGTTGATCTGAAGCCATTGCTGACCGGAACCTTTCCTTTGGAAGAGGCGGTCACAGCCTTCGAAACTGCGGGTGACAGAAGCAAATCCATGAAGGTCCAGCTTGTCTTCTGATTTTTTCCGGCGGGGTCAACGCTGCGGATCACAAGCGCAACAGTCTGCGCTTGTGATCTTGTGTCCTGCTGGCGATCAGTTGTTGAGATAGGTCTTGAGGAAGCTGCGCGTCCTCTCCTGTTGCGGCCGGACGAAGATTTCGGAGGGCGGGCCTTCCTCCACCACCAGCCCCTTGTCCATGAACAGCACGCGGTCGGCGACTTCCGCGGCAAAACGCATTTCATGGGTCACGATCAGCATGGTCATGTGCTCTCTCGCCAGTTGTTTCATGACCTGGTTGACCTCTTCCACCAGTTCCGGGTCGAGAGCGGAGGTGGCTTCATCGAACAGCATGACTTTTGGCCGCATGGCGAGCGCCCGGGCAATAGCAACCCGCTGTTTCTGGCCGCCGGAGAGCATGGAAGGATAGGCCGCCGCCCTGGCATCCAGCCCCACCTTGGCAAGCAGTGACATGGCAAGCTCCGTTGCCGCGCCTTTGGCCATGTTTTTGAGCGTGATCGGCCCCAGCGTGATATTTTCCAGCACGCTGAGATGCGGGAACAGGTTGAAGTGCTGGAAGACCATGCCCATGTCCTGACGCACGGCATTGATGTGGCGTTCGAAAGCCCGGCCCTTGAGCGGCTGGTTTACCTGCACACCTTCGAGATAGATTTCTCCGGAATTGACCGTTTCCAGATGGTTGATGGAGCGCAAGAGCGTGCTTTTGCCGGAGCCGCTCGGCCCGATGATCGCAACGATCTGGCCCTTTGCGACGGAAAGATTGATATTCTTCAGAACTTCGAGCTCGCCATAGGACTTTGCGACATTGCGCACGTCCACAGTGGGCTGGATTGCGGGCTGGACCATCGGCCGGGAATTGCTCATCGGATAAACTCCATTTTTTTGTCTGCCCTGCGCAATGCGAATTCCAGCACCACGTTGATCGCGTAATAGATCGCGGCAGCGACAAGATAGAATTCGAAGGGACGATAGGTTTCGCTGATCGCCTGCTGGGAGGCGAGAACCAGTTCCGAAACACCGAGAACCGAAACCACGGCGGTGTCCTTCAGCATGGCGATCATGTTGTTGCCGATCTGCGGCAGCGCGCGCACCACGGCCTGCGGCACGATGACGTAACGCAGCGTCTGCACCTTGCTGAAACCGATGCTGCGGGCGCCCTCCGTCTGGCCGTTATCGATGCCGAGGATGCAGATGCGGATGATATCGGCATTGTAGACGGCGAAATGCAGTCCGAGGCCGATGATGCCGGTCCATATTGCCGGTATGTTCACCCCGATCTGGGAAAGGCCGTAATAGATGAAATAGAGCTGCAGTAGCAGCGGCGTTCCCATCAGCACCCAGCTGATGAAACGCACGGGATATTGCGCGATACGCGGCGCATAAAGCGTGGCGAGCGCGATGAGCACGCCGCCGGCAAAGCTGATGACGGCGGCGCTTGCGGCGATGATGACCGTCCACAGCGCGCCGGTGAGGATCGCGGCGGCAAAGGGCGGAACAATGGTGAAATCCAGCATGGAATACCTCCTATTTCAGCGCAAAACGGGCATCGAGCGCGTCGATCAGGCGGGCAAGCAGATAGACCAGCACCATGTAGATCGCTGCCGAGACGGCGAAGATTTCAAAGGGACGATAGGTCGAGCCGATGAACCGCTGGGCGGTATAGGTCAGTTCCACGACCGAGATGGCGGAAACCAGCGATGAGCCCTTGAGCAGCATGATCGCGTTGACGCCGATGGATCGGATCATCAGCCGGCCGGCCTGTGGCAACACCACGAGCCGCATCGTCTGCCCACGGCCGAAACCGATCGAACGGGCCGCTTCCGTCTGTCCCTTGTCGACGGTGAGGATTGCGCCGCGCATGGCTTCGGCAAGATAGGCGCCGACATTGATGCCGAGGCCGATCGCGCCGGCGGTGAAAGGGTCGAGATCGATACCGATCTGCGGGCCGCCGAAATAGAGGATGAAAAGCTGCAGCAGGCAGGGCGTTCCGCGAAAGACGCTGACATAGGCGCCGCCGACGAAGCGCAGAAGCTTCGAGCGGGCAAGGCGCGCCGCTGTCGCCAGCGTGGCAAGGACGAGGCCGAGGGCCAGGGCAAGCGCGGTGATTTCAAGTGTGACGAGAGCGGCTTCCAGAAAAAACGGAAAAACCTGCGTCATTAAGGAGAAGCCCATTGTGCCTCCTCTCGAACTGAGAAAGGAAAGGGAAGGTCCACGGGCGGACCCTCCTTCCATGATTTATGTCGGGGCAGCTGTCAGCGAATGTCGCGACCGACCCATTTCATCGAAATCTTTTCGTAGGTGCCGTCGGCGCGCATGTCGTCCAGCGCCTTCTGGATGGCGTCCTTGAGTTCGCCACTGTTCTTGCGCAGCGCGATGCCGATGCTGTCGCCATTTCCGGCGTCTGGAATGGCGATTTCGCGCACATTCTGACCGCTGCTTTTCGAGGCCACGAGAACGGGAATGGAATCTGCGGCGATGGCGTCGATGCGGCCGGCCTGGAGGTCGAGCAGTGCTTCCGACAGAGCCTTGTATGTCCGCACGGTCCAGCCGCTGTGCTGGCGTGCCCACTTGTCGCTGACTTCACCGAGGGTGACGCCGACGCTCTTGTCCTTCAGGTCGTCGAGCGATTTCGCCGGTGATGTTTCGGGAACGAAGACGGCCCTGCCACTATGGTAATAGGGGCCGGCGAAGGCGACGGCCTTTTCGCGTTCCGGCGTGATGGTCATGGACCCTACGACTGCATCGTATTTGCCGGAAATCAGGCCGGCGATAATGCCGTCCCACGCCGTCGTCACCACAACCGGTTTCACGCCAAGGCGCTTTGCCAGTTCATTGCCGATATCGACATCGAAGCCGACAACTTCGTTCTTGTCGTTGACGAAGCTGAAGGGCGGAAAGCTGCCGCTCATGGCAAAGCTGAAGGTGCCGCGTTCCCTGACCTTGGCCAGATCGTCGGCGGAAGCCGGCAAGGCGGCTGCCAGAGCGGCGACGGCCAGCCCGGCAAAAGCTATTTTCTTGAGGATCGACATGGGAAAACTCCGTATAAAAAGCGTGCAGCTATCTGGCTGCGGACAGCGGAACGCGCTGCACGAAGGTGAAAACAACGGTGACTGCCTGTTGAGGAAACCCCCTTTTGCCGTTGCGGATCATAGGGGCGGCGCGGGGCTCCTTCCCGTGACAGGCGTCAGAACATGAGCAATGATTTCTTTGTTTTTGTCTTCATGAGGAAGGCCCTCCCAAGCCTTTGGATGACGAGAGATGCGCTGGTGGTCCAGTGTGAAGGGACCGATGCGGCATCGATGAAAATAGTCTAGCGAAATTGAACGGCTATAAAAAATGGCATTTCAGCGCATTTTCTGTCGGTATTTTGAGCGATTTGTATAGCGGACTTGTCGAAATTGACACTCGCTCAAAATTCCATTGCAAACCTCTGTTATCTTGGCGTCAGGTGAATGCCGGCAAGGGTGCAGCGCACCGAACCGCCGGCTTTCTCGACGGTCGGTATGTCGAGCGCCACCGGAACGGCGCTTTCGCGGATCGTGTCGATCTGCGCCTGAGTGAGCGAGGCGTAGGCAGTGGAGGAAAGGGCGAGGATGCGGCCGTCCCGTCCCTGCAATTCCAGCGCATTGCCGGCGAAATTGCGGATCTGGGCATTGGTGAGGGCGATGACCCGTCGCCCTGAGCGCTCAAGCCGGGCGACGATTTCAGCACGCCGGCCTTCATCGGTGATCATGTCGAGGCCGATCATTGCGTAATCCGTGCCGATGCACATCAGGACATTGGTGTGGTAGACCGGCACTCCCGCCTCGTCACGGGCATCGAATACCATCGGCTCGAAATTGAAATGGGTCGAGAAGCGCTCGAGTGCGATCGGATCGGTGCGGTCGGAGCGCACGGCATAGGCGACCCGGTCGATATGATCGAGCACCATGGCACCTGTGCCCTCTAGAAAAAGACTGTCCGGTTCCAGGCCGGAGTAATCGATGATGTCCTGAACCCGATAGCGGCTCTTCAACATCTCGATGACATCCTGGCGACGCTCGCGCCTGCGGCTTTCGGCCTTCATCGGATAGATGGCGACATGGCCGCCGGCATGGGTGGAAAACCAGTTGTTGGGAAAGACGGAATCGGGTGTTTTCGTGCCTTCGTCTTCAAAGAGATGCACCGTCACGCCATGGCTTTCGAGTGTCTGCGCCGCACGGGTGATTTCCGCATGGGCGATGGCGCTGAAGTCCTCACCACTGTCGGGTGTTGCCTGAAAGCGATTGTCGGCGGCGGTCTCGGTATTGACCGTGAAATGGTGTGGCCGCACCATGACGACGGCGGCCGGAGCCTGAACGGAATAGGTTCTTTTCATCATCCCGCTCCTCAGGCCCGCGCACGTTGCAGCATGCCGAAGAGATCACGCGGATCATCGGGATCGGCGATGATGTCGATGTCCTGATAGAAGCTTGAGCCTTCGAGTTTACCGCGCACGTAACGCAGGGCGGAAAAATCCTCTATGGCGAAACCGACGCTGTCGAACAGGGTGATCTGGCGTGTGTCCCGACGGCCTTCGGCCTCGCCGAGAACCACTTTCCAGAGCTCCGTTACCGGATAATCCGGGTCCATCTGCTGGATTTCGCCCTCGATGCGTGTCTGCGGCGGATATTCGACGAAGGTGTCGGCGCGCAGCAGGATATCCCGGTGCAGCTCCGTCTTGCCGGGGCAGTCGCCGCCGATGGCGTTGATGTGCACGCCGGCGCCGATCATATTGTCGGTCAGAATGGTTGCATATTGCTTGTCGGCGGTGCAGGTGGTGATGATACCCGCCCCTTCGATTGCGGCCTGGGCCGATTTGCACGGGATCACCGTCAGGCCGCTTTCCTTCAGGTTGGCGGCCGTTTTTTCCGTTGCGCGGGGATCGATGTCGTAAAGGCGTACCTCCTCGATACCGAGCACGGCTTTCATTGCCAGCGCCTGAAATTCCGCCTGGGCTCCGTTGCCGATCATCGCCATGACTTTGACGCCCTTCGGCGCGAGATGCCGGGCGGCCATTGCCGAGGTGGCGGCGGTGCGCAGCGCCGTCAACAGGGTCATTTCCGTCAAAAGCACGGGGTAACCGGTGGACACAGCCGCGAGCAGGCCGAAGGCGGTGACCGTCTGAAGCCCTTCCGCCATGTTTTTCGGGTGGCCGTTCACATATTTGAAGCCGTAGATTTCCCCGTCGGATGTCGGCATAAGCTCGATGACGCCTTCGCGTGAATGCGAGGCGACACGTGGCGTCTTGTCGAAACATGGCCACCGGCGAAAATCCGCCTCGATGGCATCGGTGAGTTCAACGAGCATCTGCTCTATGCCGATGTGATGCACCAGCCGCATCATGTTCTCGACGCTGACGAAAGGGATAAGGGCTTTTGAAGACGGGGACAGGGGCATATGGGCAACTCCTCACTTGCGAGAGCGAAGATAACGGTCGGGCCTGTTCAACTGAAATCGCAGAAGCTTGTTGTTTTTGAAGTCATTTTGAACAATATGTTCAGTCCAATTGTCAATTCGGTCAAATCCCCATGAGCATCGCAAAATACATACCGGATGAACTCGACCGGCAAATCATCGCTCACCTCAGGGTCGATGGCCGGGCGTCGCTTGCCAAACTTTCCGATGCGCTGGGTGTCGCGCGCGGCACGGTGCAGAACCGGCTGGACCGGCTGACGGAAACCGGCACGCTGCTTGGTTTTACCGTGCGGGTGCGCGAGGATTATGATGATCGTGCTGTCCACGCGGTGATGATGATCGAGGTCATGGGAAAATCGACCACGCAGGTCATCCGCAAGCTGCGTGGCATTGCCGAGATTTCCTCGCTCCATACCACCAATGGTAACTGGGATCTGGTGGCGAATATCCGCGCCGGCAGCCTCTCGGATTTCGACCGGGTGCTGCGGGAGGTCCGTATGATAGACGGCGTCTCGAACAGCGAAACCAGCCTCTTGCTGAGCAGCGTTTAGGGGCTGCCTTGCGAGACAAGACTGCCGCTCACATCATCTCTTCAGCCGTCTGATAAAGCGCTGTTCCAGAACCTCGCTTCCCCATTGGCTGCCGGGATGTTCTTCGACGCAGGCGAAACCATGTGTCTCGTAGAGGTGCCGGGCGGCCGAAAGGCCGTTGAATGTCCATAGATGGGTTTCGGCAAAGGCGTTCTTATCGGCAAAGGCCAGAGCGGCTGCAAGCAGCCTGCGTCCGACACCGCCGCCGCGCACGCTGTCATCCACGATGAACCAGCGTAGATGCGCGATGTCCGATCCCAGGTCTTCGCCATCGATGGCGACGGAGCCGACAATCTCGTGGCCGCGCATCGCGGTCCATATCGCATTTCGCGGTCTTTCGAGCCGGTTGCAAAAGGAGGCGAGGCCTTCGGCGACGACGGATTCGAAACGCTGGCCGAAGCCGGATGTTCGGGCGTAATAGAGCGCATGCATCTGTGTTATGCGGGCGATGATGCCTGGCCGATATCCCGAGACGATATCGATGGCGGGCGCGGCGGCATCGCTTCGGTCTCCCAGCGCATCGGCATAAAGGCGAAGCCCGGCAAGGATGGTATTTGCATCCGCCGGTGTCAGCTGTGTCAGGGCGCCGGATACCTGCCGGTTGGCGAAGGCGTGAATGGCTTCGACCCGCTT
This sequence comes from Rhizobium sp. UGM030330-04, assembly GCF_003208455.1. Lineage (NCBI taxonomy): Bacteria > Pseudomonadati > Pseudomonadota > Alphaproteobacteria > Hyphomicrobiales > Rhizobiaceae > Rhizobium > Rhizobium sp. UGM030330-04. The sequence goes on along the minus strand of NZ_QKML01000007.1, from coordinate 227,336 downwards.
TTGTCCCCTGTCGGCAAGAAATAGCAGCTTGATACGGTTATCCTGCCCGTCCGTCTTCTCCAGAATATCTCCTGACAGAACGAGTTTGCGAAGCATGCGGCTGACGCTGGATTTTTCAAGCCGCAGAATCTTTCCCAGATCACGCGCCGTAATTCCCGGGCATGTCTCGATCTCGATCAGGGCGTGAACGGCGGAAGGTGGCAGATCGGTGCCTGCGAAATCTCCGCCCATGAAGCCGAGTTCCCGGACAAGTCGACGCGAGGTGAAGCGGATGTCATCTATGGGGAGAGGCTGTTCGGACATGGTGAATCCATATTGTTGCATAATGCAACCATAATCATACTCGACGCGACCTGCCAAGTTCGGTCTTCTTTAAAATGCTGGATTTCTCCAGGAAATCGGGCAAGCTCCCGTTCAGGATCGTTGGCACGGCTTGGGGGTAATGACCGCCATCGAGAAAAGATTATCCTCAAGCAGTCTGCGCGGAAGTTTTCGGACCATCGCGATATTTAATTACCCGGCTATGGAGCCGACATGCCCGATACACCTCGCTTCTTCCGTTATGCCATTCTTGCTGCGATGTTGCCCGTCGCCGTCCTTGGCATCGTGACGACGCCGAATGAGTATCGCGCCGTTGGCATCGACGCAGTTGATTGTGACGGGCCTATATCGGTTCTGATCCCTGCCGTACCGGCGCTTGCAGCCTATGCCATTATCGGCTGGCTGTTCCTGTCGGGTGCAAAGCGCCACCGTTCCCTGATCTCCGGCGGCATTTGTGTGGTGGTATCTCTGGTGCTTGTCTGGAACATCGGGCTGGCGCTTCAGGAGCACCGGCTCAACGCCGCGGAAATGGCCTGCGGTTCAAGCGGAAAACTCTGACCTTGCATTGAGACGCGGAACGCCGGCCTAGCCGTGAAACCGCAGATTTCGTCGCGTCAGTTGCTCGACAGTGGTGCAGCCCATCAGCTTCATGCCGCGTTCGATTTCGATGCGCATCAGTTCGAGCGCCCTTTCGACGCCGGGCTGACCGGCAGCGGCGAGCGGGAAAAGATAATAGCGGCCGAGCCCGACTGCCTTGGCACCCAAAGATAGCGCTTTCAGAACATGGGTCCCGCGCTGTACGCCACCATCCATCATCACGTCGATCCGGTCGCCGACGGCATCGACAATCTCTGCCAGCTGGTCGAAGGCGCTGCGGGAACCATCGAGCTGGCGACCGCCATGATTGGAGAGCACGATGCCGCTGCAGCCGATTTCGACAGCGCGCCGGGCGTCATCCACCGACATGATGCCTTTGAGGCAGAAGGGTCCGCCCCATTCGCGCACCATCTGCGCCACGTCGTCCCAGTTCATCGAGGGATCCAGCATCTCGGTGAAATAGCGGCTGATGGAGAGCGCGCCGCCATCCATTTTGATATGGCCGTCGAGCTGCGGCAGGCTGAAGCGCTCATGTGTCAGGTAATTGATGCCCCAGGCCGGTTTGACGGCGAATTGCGCGATGCCGGAAAGATTGAGCTTGAAGGGAATGGCAAAGCCGGTGCGCTTGTCGCGCTCGCGATTTCCACCGGTGATACTGTCCACGGTCAGCATCATCGTCTCGACGCCGGCGCTCTTGGCGCGTGCCATCATATCGCGGTTGAGGCCACGATCCTTGTGGAAATAGAACTGATAGACCTGAGGGCCGCCGCTGATCCTGCGCGCTTCCTCAAGGCTTGTGGTGCCAAGCGAAGAGACGCCGAACATCGTGCCGAATTTTCCCGCTGCTGCCGCCACCGCCCGCTCGCCCTGATGGTGGAAGAGGCGCTGAAGCGCCGTTGGGGAGCAATAGACCGGCATGGAGAGTTTTTGCCCCATGACGGTCACTGACATGTCCACGTCGGACACGCCGCGCAGCACATCCGGAACGAGATCGCAATTTTCAAAGGCAGCCGTATTCCGCCGATATGTCACCTCGTCGTCGGCAGCACCGTCTATGTAGTTGAAGATCGGCCCGGGAAGACGCTGCTTGGCCATGCGGCGAAAATCATGAAAATTATAGCAGTCTTTGAGTTGCATCTGTCGCTCGACCGGTCCGGTTTGAAGGCTTCTAAAGAGTGTCGGAAACCTATACCGGCGATCAGGGCCGGGCAATCGTGCCGCCGACAATTTCCGCAGGTTCAAGGCGATGAATACCGCGGGGCTGGAACGGCAGGAACTGCTCCGCTCCGAGAAGTTTTGCGGCAAGCCAGAGGACCGACATCCACATTTCCGTGCCCTGCAGCCCGGCCGGATGCCCCTCGGCGAAGGCAAATCCCTTCCCCTTTTGCCATCGCCCCTCGTTTCGGCGCACAATTTCGCGGGCGATCTCTTTCGCCTCGTTTCGTCTGTGATCTGTCTGTTTCAGGCACAGAAGCAAAGGGTGGATCGTATCGAGCAGGTTGCAGGCGTTAAATTCGACGCCATGAAAACCGCCATTGGCGCGGTAATTGGCGATGACGGAGTCGATTGCCGCTTCTGGATAGGGCACGGGCACCCCGAACTGGGCGTAGGAGCCGCGCGTGAGACGGTAAAAGCCATTGACCGGTTGTAGCAGGCCCTGCGCGGCCGTCGGTTCCCCCCAGAGACCGGTTGCCCTGTCCGCATTCATCGCAAGCCAGCCGAAGAGCATGGCAAGATTGTCACCGGATGTGAAATAGCGCCTGTTGAAATAAAGCGCGGTGGCGAGGGCGTCGATGGTGGCGCCGCAATGCCATGCCCGGCTTTGCCATGGCAGTTCTTCGAGCAGACGGGTCAGTTCCCCGGCGCGCATGTGCTCGACAAAGGCAATTGGCTGTTTCGGCGCGGCCCCAAAACATTCCAGCGCATATCCGATGGCCAGAATATTGTAGAGAATGGAAGGGTTCCGCTCCGGCGGCGCATCGACAGCGGGCGTCTCGGCGGCGAAAAACAGCCCCGTTTGCGCATCCTGCATCGCCTGCAGGCCAGTCACGGTCTTTTCGGCGTCGAAGGCAGTTCCTTCCTGCCCGAAGGCTGCGGCGATTTCGATAGCGTCACACAGATGTCTGGCGCTTTCAACGACTTGCCCGGATGCATCGGCTGAATGATAGGCGCCCTCTTCCTCATAGGAACGAATGGCCGCCAGCCAGTCGCCGGCGATTTCCCCACCGAGCTTCCGCAGCAGTGGTTCTATTTCCGGGAGGTTTGACGCGGCCGCTTTTTCTCCACGATATCGCAGAACCCGGGCGGGAACGCCGCCGGCAATGGCCATGGCGGGAATATCCTTCACCACGGTTGCGCCTGCCGCGATAATCGCTCCGCGTCCAATCTTCACGCCATCCAGCACCACCGCATTGGCGCCGATCCAGACATCCTCGCCAATCTCTATGCCAAGCGAAGTCAGCGGCTGGCGATAGATGGGGGTGTCGATATCGTCAAAACCGTGGTTGAAACCGACGATGCTGACATGGGAGGCGATGCGCACCCCATTGCCGATGGTCACCTTGCCGAAAAGGCAGGCATAGGGGTTGATCGAAACATTTTCGCCAAGCTCAATGTCGCCGCGCACGATCGCGTAACCGGCAATCCACGACTGTGCGCCCATCAGCAGCCTGTCCGTATGCACCTCCGCTCTGGCGGCAATATAAACGTCTTGTCCGAAAACGGCGTTGGCAGAGTGTTCAAGGCCACGCAAACGTGCCTGATGATCGGGGCTGTTTATATCCTCCGGCTTCCGCTCCCAGGTCAGGATGTTCAGTCGATCCTGCCTTTGGGAAACAGTCGGGGGTTCGTCCGTCGTCATGGTCAGCCCGCACGGTTTTCATTGAGTGCAAAGGCCGGAACACGTCGTCCTTCACGCCTGAACATCTCTTCCAGCCCGGTGAGATCGGGAGCATCCGGCAGGGTCGCCAATGCGGCTTCGGCGGCCTTGCCGGCGGGTAGCGCCATGGAGGCCGTTATCAGCACCGTTTCGCCGGACGGAACAGTACCGCGCAATTGCGGAACGAGGGTTCTGGCGTGGATGAGATTGGTGTTGGCGATGGCCTGATGGCACAGTCCTTCGCGACGAATTCCGGCCGAAAGGTCGACGATGACGCTTGTGTCGCCTTGCCCGTAACACGCAGCGCGACCTTCCTCGGCCTGAGTTCGGTCGCGGTTGAAGTCGGCGCGTTCTATGGCGAAACCACCTTCGGAAGTTTGCAGAGGTCGCGGGGTCCGGATGCGGTGCAGCCTCACATGCCAGGGGTTTTGCGGCACGAGCCAGGTCTCGATCTCCACATCCGCCCATGGCCGCCAACGGGAATAAAGGCAGTCTTTGGCAATCAACGCCTCCTCCATCGTCTCGCGGGTGCGCAAGTGCACGCCGTCGTCGGAAAGGCCGAGCATGCCGTCGAAACTTGCGGCGGCGAAATGCCGGTCATCCGCCTCGACATTGAAGGCATAACGGGTGGAGTAGACGAACTTCGAATATTTCTCCTGCGCGCCGCGCATCCTGTCATGCTGCTGCCCCGAGGATAGAACGACGATGTTGCCGGGCGTGTGAAAGGCCACCATGCCAGGCTCCGGCAACGAAACGGGTTCGGCGAATTCTTCCGCCTCGGTTTCCTGCGCAGTCCAGAAAGGATGGTCGGCGGGCAGCGCCAGCGGCAGGAAGAATTTGAGCGCCCAATAGGGAGAGCAGGGAGAATTGTAGCTCTCGCTCATCAGAAGGTTTGGATAGCCATATCCGACGGACAGGACGCCGTCGCGATCGGCGATCGGCCGCTTCGACCACCAGCGGATGTGGCGCATGTAATAGCCCTTGATTTCCGGCCATGGCAGCGCCTCCAGACCGGAAAAGGCGAGCGCGCCCCAGAAACCACCGGCAGCAAAACGGTAGGTCTGGCTGCGCCCGAAGGCGAGCGAAGCCCCGTCAGGCCCGAACCAGTGGCGCATGTCACGGGCGAAAATGCGCGAGCGTTCGATGAACCGCGCTTTTCGTGCGCCGTCACCTTTCGCCAGTACCGTGTAGATCAAACCGTAAAAATGCATGGCGAAGGGGATATAATGGTCGACACGTCGCACCGGTCCATCCCGATACCAGCCGTTGCCGATATCGAAAGCCTCTAGCTCATCGAGATAGGTTTGGGTTTTGGCGCGGTCGAATTCCACACCCACCCGTTCCAGCCCGAGATCGATCAGCACCCGGAAGAATTTCCAGTTATTGTCGACGAACTCCCGCTCGCGGGCGGCCAGAAGATAGGCGGCGACAGCCCGCCTGTCCGTTTCGGCTAGCGGCTCCCAGATGTGTTCGGGAACCATGGCGAGCGCAAATCCTATGGCCGCCAGTTCGACCAGCCGCTGGTGCCGATCAGCCGTGTCACCCCAATATTCCGGGTGGGCCGGATTGGTGCCATTGGCCAGCCCGCGCCGGTAGAGATCCCAGTGCGGAAAATCATAACCGCCGGCGGCAAGCGGAACGATGCCCCATAATGGCCGGGCAAAACCCTCCAGTTCCGCCGCAGGAAAATCGAAAATCGCCCCCGTTGCTCCAAGCCGCACACGCGCGCCGCCGGGTGAAAAACAGGTCAGCAGCGGATTGAAGAGGTCGATCACCGCCTTTGCGAGATCGTCCCGGCTGCGAAGCGGATTGTGAAAGAGCGGATTGGCTGTGGCGCTGTCGTGAGGCACGATTATCAATTTCCGGTCGTGATCAGAGAAAGGGCCGCAGGCTCGCCGCCTGCGGCTCTGCGGCAACTATTTGATAGCCTTGACGCCGTCATTCATGTCCTTGATGCCGTCATCGATGGAGATATTGTCGGTCATCAGCGCGTCATGCACGCGGTTCAGAACGACTTCGATCTTGGCCGCATTCGGGTTGACCGCCATTTCCAGATAGGCCTTGCCCGCCTGCAATGCGTCCTTGCTGTTCTGATCCTGCGGGAAGCCCGGAAGCGCTGCGATCTTCTCGGCCACATCATCGGTTCTGAGCGCAGGGAAAGTGCCGGTGGAGGCAACGATGGCCGCACCCTCAGGGCCGGTGACGAAATGGATGAAATCCAGTGCCGCTTCCTTGTGGCCGGAATTGGCATTGACCGATAGTCCGGCAATCTGCGCGGCCGTCGCGCCTGCTGCTACACCATCCGGATGGGGAAATTTCACGATGCCCCAATTGACGCTTTTCGACTCGCCGGATTTTACCTTGGCGATCTGGGTGCCGACGAACCATGTGCCCATGGGCAGCATGCCGATCGTTCCGTTGAAGAACAGAGCGGAATAATGGGTGTTCGACGTTTTCAGCGAGGCATAGGACGGTATCGCGCCGCTCTTCTGCAGGGCAAGCGCCCGCTCATACCAGGGTTTCAGGAATTCATAATTGCCGTCCACCAGCGTGTGCTTGCCATCCTGAATGCCGGGCAGCTGCACCGTCGAGCGCCAGGTGTGCAACAGCGCGCCATAGATGCGGTTGGCACCCATGCCGCCCTTCAGCTTGCCGGCGATTTCATCGAACTGCGCCCAGGTCATGTCATTGCTGGGGTAGGGCACGCCGGCCTTGTCGAAAATATCCTTGTTATAATAGACCACCCAGAAATCCGAGCGGAACGGCAGGGCGTAGATCTTGCCGTCGATGGTCAGTTCCTCGATCAGGCCACCATAGGGTGCCGTCTCGATCTTCTGGTCCTTGATGAAGCCGCTGAGATCGGTGATGTTGCCGGCGCGCACCAGATTGGCGTAGCCGGGCACATCCTTGATGGTGACGATGTCGATATCCTTCGAGCCGCCGGTCAGCTGCGTGGATATCATCTGCGTATAGTCCTGCGAGCCGAGGTCCACCACCTCGAACGTCACATTCGGGTGCTTCTGCTTGTAGGCCTCCATCAAGGGCTTGAAGTAGGCACCCTTGTCCAGATCCCAAAGGGCCCATTTCAAGGTGACGGGTGCATCGCCCGCAGCGAACGCCGTTCCTCCCATGCCCATGGCAATGCCGAGACCGGCGGTTGCGAGAGCGAATGCACGTCTGGTTGTCTTAAACTCCATAGCCCGTTTCTCCTTCCCTGACTGATGTCGTTTGATTTTCGGTATGCCTTAAGTGCTGCTCCCCGCCGGTTCGGGTATCGACACCCGCATCCGCGTAGCGGCGTTTCTCGCCGCAAAACACAGGGCGAACATGCCGAGCGAAAAATTGACGGTGGCCGGCATGAAGACGGACACCGGATAAAACAGGATGTGCGCGATCCAGAGTGCCGTGACGAAACCGAGTGCCGCCAGCATGGGCAGTGGCCTGGTGAGCGCAGAAAATGCCGCCTGCCGTAGCGTTTCCCGAAGCGGCAGGTCCTGTCTTGCCATGAGAACAATGGCGTAGGCGCACAGGAGGATGAGGAACAGCGTCACTGCCAGACTGACCGCAAAGGGCAGGCTGTAGACGAGCTGAAGCCGGGCCGCCCCGGCGTAGCTGACGGTCGCGTAAACACCGGCGCTCACCAGCAGCGCGTTTAAAACCACAAGCGTAGTGCCGCGCAGGGCGAATTTCCGCAAGGCTTCGAGGAAATCGCGCAGCAGATAGGTATTTTCATCATCCGTGAAAGAAACGCAGACACGAGCCATGGCCAGCATCGCTGCCGGCATCGTCACCACCGGCAGGCTGGCGAGGATGAAGAGAAGATTGAGCTTCACCATCTCCCACCATTCGCGTTTGATGATGTCGAGGAACAGGGCAAGGCCGGTCAGCGGCGGGGTGTTCTTGTCGATCCCGGCTCCTTCCCTCGTCCATAACCCCTCCAGCCATTGCATCGCGTTTCTCCCCATCGCCTCAATAAAGGATCGATTGTTCGGTGGCGGGATCGAAAAGCTGCGCATTCGTCAGATCGGCCACCAGTTCGACGGGATCACCGATCTTCGCTCTGAAGCGCGGTGAGACGCGTGCGACGAGGTTTCTGCCGCCGGAGACAAGGTTGAGATGCACTTCCGATCCCATCGGTTCCGCCAGTTCCACCGTCGCCCGGAAGGGTGCGACATTGGCGGCATCGATATCCGCCGGGGCGAATTCGTGGAAATTTTCCGGGCGGATGCCGAGAATGATGTTCTTTCCCTCGTAAGATCGCAGCCGCCCGGAATCGATATCAGCTGGCAGAGGCAGCGGATTGCCGTCGAACAGGGCGGTGAAGCGGTCGCCGTCGCGGCGCAGCGTCATGGGCAGCATGTTCATCTGCGGTGCGCCAATGAAACCCGCGACAAACATGTTGATCGGCCGGTCGTAGAGATTTTGCGGCGTATCCACCTGCTGGATATGGCCGTCCTTCATCACCACGATGCGATCTGCCATGGTCATGGCTTCCACCTGATCGTGGGTGACGTATATGAAGGTGGCATCCAGCCGCTTGTGCAGCTTGGAGATTTCCGACCGCATTGTGCCGCGCAGCTTGGCATCCAGATTGGAAAGCGGCTCATCGAGCAGGAAGACTTCCGGGTTGCGCACCATGGCCCGGCCGAGCGCGACACGCTGGCGCTGACCGCCGGAGAGCGCTTTCGGCTTGCGGTTCAAGAGATGGGTGATGTCGAGAATTTTCGCCGCATCCTTGACCTTGGTGTCGATGAGATCGCGCGGCGCCTTTCTGAGTTCCAGACCGAAGGCCATGTTTTTGTAGACCGTCATATGCGGATAAAGCGCATAGTTCTGGAACACCATGGCGATGTCGCGATCCTTGGAGGGCACATCGTTCATCACGTCCTCGCCGATGCGCAATTCGCCGCCGGAAATTTCCTCCAGCCCGGCGATCATCCTGAGCGTCGTGGATTTGCCGCATCCGGAAGGGCCGACCAGAATGATGAATTCCTTGTCGGCAATATCCAGATCGATATCGTGAACCACCTTGAGCGCGCCGAAGGTCTTGTTGAGTTTTTTCAGGGAAATGCTAGCCATCTGTTCCTCGCGCTCACCAATAGGAAGACCAGTTGCGCGAAAGCCGGATCAGCGCTTCCAGATAATAATAATCGCCCCAGGAGACGCACTCGTCGACGCCTTCGCCCCGGCAGGTATTATGGGGCGTCTTCTTGGAATAGGTGCCGTGCAGAAGCTGCCCGTTGGAGATCGCGGGATCGCGAACCGAATAGACATCGGCGAGGCTTTTCACCATGCGCCTTGCCAGATCGCGATATTCCACTGCCTTTTCCGGTGTCTCCAGCTCCGCCATTTCCAGAAGACCGCAGGCGACGATGGCTGCCGCCGAGCTGTCGCGCGGTTCGCCATCGCCATCCGCAAAAATCAGGTCCCAAAAGGGTACGAGATCATCGGGCAGGCGTTTGAGATAGAAGGCGAGAAGCCGCTCGAAGGTGCCGCGATAGGCGGGCAGGCGCTCGTATCGATAGGAAATGGCCATGCCGGCAATGCCCCAGGCCTGTCCGCGGGCCCAGTAGCTCTCATCGCTGTAACCCTGTTTCGTGACGCCGCGCACCGGCGCGCCGGTCTGCGGGTCCATGTAAAATGTATGATAGGTGGAATCGTCCGGCCGAACGGAATGGGCAAGCGTGGTGCGGGCATGGGCAAGCGCCACGGTGCGGTAGTCCTCCCGGCCCGTTTCGCGGCTCGCCCAATAAAGCAGCGGCAGGTTCAAAAGGCAGTCGATGATATAGCGATATTCGTTGGGATTATCCCTGCGGCCCCAGGCCTGGATGAATTGACCGACCGGCTGGAACCGCTCCATCAACTGGTCCGCCGCCATCAGCGCCGCGCGCCTTCCGTCTTCGTCCCCCACCAGTTTCCATGCGGCAATGCAGGAGGGTGAATAGAGGAAGCCCATATCGTGATGGTCGGTCTCGATGCGGTTTTCGATACGGTGCAGGAAACTCTGCACCTGAATTTGCGCCGCATGCTGAAAGGTCCTGTCGCCGGTGTGCTCGAAGGCGAGCCATATCTGGCCCGGCCAGAAACCGGCAGTCCATTGGTCATTGGCGACTGCAGGGTAAAGGTTCTTCACGCTCGAGTGGTTTTGCGCCGCGTAGGTGAACTCGGGCAGGTTGCGCCTGACCTGCGCGACGGCGGCGGCGAGTGCGGCATCGACTTCCTCTGTCGTGATCGGGGCTGGAACGGACGTGGTCAAATCGAGCATGAAATCAACCCTTGAGGCCGGTGGAGGCGACGCCTTCGACGAAGAAGCGCTGCAACGCCAGGAAAACGATGAGAACCGGAATGAGCGCCACCACCGAGGCGGCCATGATCAATCCGTATTCCGCCGAATATTGCGAAATGAACATGCGCAGGCCGATCTGGATGGTCTTCAGCTCGGTCTTGGTGAGATAGATCATCGGACCCATGAAGTCGTTCCAGGTCGTGACGAAGGTGAAGATCGTCAAGGTGGAAAGCGCCGGTTTGGAAAGCGGCAGCATGATCTTCGCCCAGATCTGGTATTCGTTCATGCCGTCGATGCGCGCCGCCTCGCAAAGCTCGTTCGGGATCGACATGTAGAACTGCCGCATCAGGAAAACGCCGAAAGCGGTAAAGGCCTGCAGGAAAATCAGCGCAAGATGGGTGTTGTTCAGCCCGAATTCGCGCATCAGCAGGAATTGCGGCACCATATAGACCTGCCAGGGCATGGCGATGGTGGCGATATAGCCGAGAAACAGCGTGTTCTTGTAGGGAAAATGCAGCTTGGCGAAGGCGTAGGCAGCAAAGCTTGAGGTCAGCAATTGCAGCAATGTGACGATGATCGTCAGCTTCGACGTGTTGTAGATGAATAATGCCAGCGGGATCTTCGTCCAGATTTCCACATAGTTTTCCCAGCGTGGCTGCGAGGGTATCCACTCGATCGGGAACGCGAAGACATCGCGGCTGAGTTTCAGCGATGCCGACAGCATCCATGCGAAGGGCAGAAGCATGACGATGGTGACGACGATCACCGTCAGATAGATGCCGATCGTGGCGGCAGGGATTTTGCGGCCCATGATGCGCATGGATCAGTCCTCCCGCTGCCGTTTGAACTGAACGATGGTGACGACAAGGACCAGGAAGAACAGGACGAGGGCGATCATGCTGGAATAGCCGAGATCCCAGGAAATGAAGGCCTCATTGTAGATGTGATAGACGAGAACCAGCGTCGAGGTGCCCGGGCCGCCCTGTGTGATCATGTAGACCTGATCGAAAACCTTGAAGGACTGGATCGTCAGCATGACGGTCACGAAAAACGTCGTCGGCGCAAGCTGCGGCAGGGTGACGTGGATGAATTTCTGCCAGGCATTGGCACCATCCAGCCCTGCTGCTTCATAAAGCTCCGAATTGATGCCCTGCAGCCCGGCGAGATAGATGACCATGTAATAACCCATACTCTTCCACACGCCGAAGAGAATGACCGTGACCATGGCCCAGTGCCGGTCCGCCGCCCATCCCGGCATGTCGGCGGGATCGAGGCCGAGCGTATAGAGCAGCATGTTGACCGGACCCATCTCCGGATTGAAAATCATGTTCCAGACGACGGCCACGGCGACCAGTGACGCGACATAGGGAAAAAACATGGCCGTGCGAAAGAAATTGCGGCCGAGGATTTTCTGGTTGAGCAGGATCGCAAGGCCGAGCGCGCAGGCGAGCGTGGCCGGCACCGATGCGACGGTGTAGATGACCGTGTTCCAGAAGGCTGCGATGAAGGCCCTGTCTTCGAACAGCCGCCAGAAATTATCGAGACCGGCAAAACGCATCGCATTGGAGCCGTCCCAATGCATGAAGGCCAGTGCAAAGGCAAAGAGGATCGGCCCGAGCGTGAAAATCGCAAAGCCGAGAAAATTGGGCGCAATGAAGGAATAGGCAACGAGCGCATTTTCTATTCCGCGCCGCCGTTTGGAGACGATGCGGAGTTTTTTCCTGCGATACGGAGTCGCCTGCTTGTCGGACATGGTCGCGGTTGCGATTGCCACAGCATATCTCCCATTGCCGCCGTTTCACGCTTCATCGGTGCCGGCTGCCTGCATTTTCCATTGCGGCCCGGGTCTTCACCCTGCCGCCTCCCGCGCTCTGGATAACACAATATCGATATTGGTCAAACAACTTTACATAAAGTCAGACAAATTTTCTGGTTTTTCAAAAATACGTATGATAGGAGGCCCATATCGGATTACGGAACGCGCGGGAGGTTTGAGGGCGTGTTTGTCGAAATGATGCGGCTCCTGCCTGATCGGTTCGCCGATTTCGGCGCGGAACTGACGACAGAAAAAATTCGGTCTTCAGCAACGGAAGCGGTTCGCGGCAGTCTCGTCGATGCGGCGGAGCAGGCTCTTGGCGAGCCCTGGTCCGTCATTCTGGCGGGCGATTACCGGGAATATGGCCGGAGCGGCAATCGTGATCGTTTCGAGGCGCTTTATTTCTCCCGCCGGCTGAAATTGAACGCGTTGGTTCTCGGTGAATGTGCCGAGGGGCAAGGTCGGTTTCTCGATGCCATCATCGATGGTCTCTGGCTGATATGTGAGGAAAGCGGCTGGCAATTGCCCGCGCATAATTCCCATATTCGCGGTGGCCCCCGCGCGTCGCTTCCCGACCCGCAGGATCCGGTGATCGACCTGTTCGCCGCGGAAACGGGTGCCAATCTTGCTTTGTGCCTGCACCTGCTCGCGTCGGAACTGGAGCAAGCGGCCCCAACCCTTATATCTCGCGTCCGCACCGAGATCGAATGTCGGATTACGAAGCCCTATCTCGCCCGACATTTCTGGTGGATGGGGAGCGGTGATGAGCGGATGAACAACTGGACGGCCTGGATCACCCAGAATGTTCTGCTCTCCACCCTGCTTTCGCCCACCGACCAGCCGACGCGGCGTTGGGTCGTGGAAAAGGCGCTCCAGAGTCTCGATGCGTTTCAGAAGGACTATGCGGAAGACGGAGCCTGCGAAGAGGGCGTTCTTTATTACGGCCATGCAGCGCTGTGCCTGTTCGGAGCGATGAGCATTCTCGATACCGCCGCGCCCGGCTCCATGGCGTCGCTTTTCAAGGCGCCGAAACTGCGCAACATGGCGGAATTCATCCTCAACATGCATGTGGCGGGAGACAGTTTTTTCAACTTCGCCGATGCGCCGGCGAAGGTCGAAATATCAGGCGTTCGGGAATATCTCTTCGGCAAAGCCGTCTCTTCCCTGCCGCTTCAGGCTTTCGCCGCAGCTTGCTGGAACCGATCAACGGATAAGTTGATGCGCAGGGAGTGGAACCTCTGGTATCGCGTCCAGGCGGTTCTCGTCACGCCGGAATTGTCTGCACTTGCTGTTGCAGAACCGATGAAGAACGACATTGTCTATACCGGTATCGGGCTGGCGATTGTCCGCGACGGGGTGTTCGATCTTGCCGTGAAGGCGGGCAATAATGGCGAGAGCCATAACCACAACGATGTCGGCAGTTTCACGCTTTACAAGAATGGCAGGCCATTCATCATCGATGTGGGGGTGGAAACCTACACCGCGAAAACTTTCTCGCCGCGGCGCTATGACATCTGGACGATGCAGTCGGCCTTTCACAATCTGCCGACCTTCGGTGGCGTCATGCAGGGCGCCGGGGCAGAGTTTGCGACACGGGATTTCGTGGCGGAGTTTTCGGAAAAACAGGCGGAAATTGCTTTCGATATAGCGGGAGCTTATCCGCCCGAAGCGCGTGTCGAGCATTACCGGCGCCGTATCCGGTTGCTGCGTGGCAGCCGCATCGAGATCACTGATGATTATCAGGGCGAGAGAAGCGCGGTTCTGTCACTGATGGTTGTCGAAAAGCCCGTCGTCACGCCGGGAAGCCTGATCTTTGCGGGTCTTGGCGAGGTGGCCTGCGAAGGGGCGGGAGAGCCTGCCATCGAGGCCATCCCCATCGACGACACCAGGCTTCGCCAGTCTTTGCCGCAGATGATCTATCGCATTCTTGTTCCCATCAAAGCCAAGCGTCTGTGCCTGACGATCAGCTAAGGAAATGCCGATGAAGCTTACACTCAAGGTCGTTAATGCGGCCGGTGCTATTCTGGCGGAGGCCGGGGCGGAGAACGAGGTGTTCCTCGTCTACCGCGCTGAATATTGCGAAGGCGACAGGCTCGTCGTCGAAGCTTCGCAGCCTGGTCATATCTGGCTCGGCCTTGATGCCGGCATGCCGCCCACGCTGGTTTTTTTGCAGACGGCCGAATTTGTCCTGCCTGTTCCTTTCGCGGCGAAGCGCAAATCCTATCCGCCGCAGGCTTTCAGCGGGAGCATTCACCGGATTGCGGCGCGTTGTGCTCTTGCCGGTGAGATCGGGGTTCGCAGGAACCTGGCCCTGAACCCTTTCGATGACCACGAAAACACCTCGCTGTTTCCGCATGTCCATGCGAGTACCGAAACGCGTGGGGAAGCCGCGTTTGCGGCCCGTAATGTCATTGATGGCGAAAAGGTCAGCGCCGGCCATGGTTTCTGGCCCTATACCAGCTGGGGCATCAACCGTGATCCCGAAGCTTCGTTGACGCTTGTTTTCGGTCGCGCGGTTCTGATCGACCAGCTGACATTTTATCTGAGGGCAGATTTTCCCCATGATGCCTGGTGGGAAGAGGCGAGCGTTACATTTTCCGACGGCGAAAGCCTGCGCTTCACGCTGCAAAAAACCGGTGCCGCCCAGACGTTCCCGGTCGCGCCGCGCCGTGTGGAATGGATCCGCCTGCACGACCTGAAAAAAGCGGACGATCCCTCACCGTTTCCCGCGCTGACGCAAATCGAGGTCTGGGGCGCGGATCTGCGGGAAGCATCATAGATTTCTGATTGCCGAGTTCCCTAGCCGCAAACCGCCACGCAGCTTTTTCGGAGATGCTCTAGCTGTGCGAAATGCCGCGAAGGTCGCGCATCATGTCGCGATAGCGGTTCTGGCTGCCGCGCAGATGCGCCTGCATGGCCAGTTTGGCATCCTGTTCATTCCTGTCCGATATGGCGATGACGATCGCCTCATGTTCCTTGTGGATCAGTCGTCGATAGGCCGTCTGGTCGTTTTCCCGGGTTTCGGGCACCACGCGGGATTGCGGGATCACGGCCTGACCGTGCAGCTCGAGGAACTGGGTGAAGAGCGGATTGTTGGTTGCCGCCGCAATGGCCAGATGCAGTGCCAGATCGGCCTCGCGAATGGAGCGGTTTTCGTCGATGCATTTGAGAAGCCGGGCGTGACAGTCGAAAATCGCCTCCTCCTGCGAGGGGGAACGGCGAAGGGCGGCCAGCCCCGCCGCCTCGATTTCAAGCGGCGTTCTGATTTCCAGAACCTCAAGATCGGACGACAGCCGGGCGCGATCGATGCCGGGCGTGGAGGACATCTCCTTTTCGCGCTTCAGCACGAAAATGCCGGCCCCCTGGCGAACCTCCACCAGCCCGTCGCAGCGTAGTGCCGTCACCGCCTCGCGCACGACCGTGCGGCTGACGCCGTGGGTTTCCGTCATCTCGATTTCGCTGGGCAAGCGGTCACCGGGTCCATATTGCCCGGAGGCAATCGCGTTTCTAAGGCTCAGGCTGACTTGACTGACCAGAGAACCGGAGGATTTGCTGCGCTGTTTTTGCTGTTCAGGCACGTCGGTCACCATGCATTAAAATCGAGGCAGGCGTGGAGCCTGTCAAATATGTATGATGAATTTTAGAAAAACTCAATGATCATACCAATTTTACCCAATTTCATGCGGAGGTCGCAGATGAGGGCATCAAAAATCTTCTCGAATTCGGCAGCAGAGTTTAGGCGGGGCCGGCCAACTGCTCCGTGGAAACCGCATATAGCGCCGTGCCGGTACTGAAAAAGCTCTCGATATTACCAATCGTCGTGTCCGCGATGTTCTTGAGAGCTTCCTGCGTGAAGAAGCCCTGATGGCCGGTGACCAGAACATTGGGGAAAGTCAGCAGTCGCGCGAAAACATCGTCGCGCAGCACCTCGTTGGAAAGGTCTTCGAAGAAGAGATCGGCCTCTTCTTCATAGACATCGATGCCGAGGGAACCGATCGTGCCGTCTTTCAGTCCGGTGATCGCGGCCTGCGTATCGATGATGGCGCCGCGGCTGGTATTGACGAGCATCACGCCCTTTTTCAGAAGCGGCAGCGTCTCCCTGCGAATGAGGTGACGGGTTTCCGGTGTGAGCGGGCACATCAGCGCGAGAATGTCCGATGTCCGAAACAGTTCCTCCCGCGTGACATAGGCCATGCCGAGCGCCTCGCAATCTGGGTTGGGGCGAAGATCGTGGCCGACAAGGCGGCAGCCGAAGCCGGCCGCAATGCGCGCGAAAATCGCCCCTATCTTACCCGTGCCGACAATGCCGACTGTCTTGCCGTGAAGGTCGAAACCGAGCAGGCCATCAAGGGCGAAATTTCCTTCGCGGACGCGGTTATAGGCGCGGTGGATCTTGCGGTTGAGCGACAGGATGAGCGCCATGGTGTGTTCGGCAACCGCGTAAGGGGAGTAGGCCGGGACGCGGGCAATGGTCAGGCCCAGCTTTTCGGCGTTCGCGAGATCGACCTGATTGAAGCCGGCGCAGCGCAGGGCAACCAGCCTTACTCCCGTTTCCGCCAGTTTTTCGAGCACGGGTCGTGACAGGTGGTCGTTGACGAAAGCGCAGATGGCATCCGCTCCCTTCGCCAACGCCACTGTTTCAAGAGACAGGCGCGCTTCGCAATAATGCATCCGCATGCCGGGCCTGGCAGCATCGTCGAGGAACTGCCTGTCATAGGGCTTGGCGCTGTAGACCACGATCCGCATCTGCTTCTCCGGTATTCGAAAACGAAAGCTGCCGTCGCAGGGATTGTTTGTCCGGCAGGCCGTCTCAGCTGCGAAGGCCCGGCGCTTCCTGCCCGGTGCTTTCGACATATTCGGTATATCCGCCACCATATTGGTGGATCCCATCCGGTGTCAGTTCCAGCACCCGGTTTGAAAGGGCGGCCAGAAAATGGCGGTCGTGGGAAACGAACAGCATCGTGCCTTCATAATCCGACAGGGCCTTGATCAGCATTTCCTTGGTGTCGAGATCGAGATGGTTCGTCGGCTCGTCCAGCACGAGGAAATTCGGTGGATCGAACAGCATGGCCGCCATGACGAGGCGGGCCTTCTCACCGCCGGAAAGCACACGGCAACGTTTTTCCACGTCGTCGCCCGAGAAGCCGAAACAGCCGGCAAGGGCGCGCAGCGGCGCCTGGCCGGCCTTGGGGAAGCGCTCTTCCAGCCATTCCAGAATGGTGCTGTCGCCATCCAGAACATCCATGGCGTGCTGGGCAAAATAGCCGAGCTTGACACTGGCGCCGAGGGTGACATTGCCGGAATCCGGTTCTGCCGTGCCTGTGACCAGTTTCAGCAATGTCGATTTTCCGGCGCCGTTGACGCCCATGATGCACCAGCGTTCCTTGCGTCGCACCATGAAATCGAGTTCGCCATAGATGGTGCGGCTGCCATAGGCCTTGTTCACCTTCTTCAGCGCCACGACATCCTCGCCCGAGCGGGGAGCCGGCGCGAATTCGAAGGCCACGGTCTGGCGCCGCCGGGGCGGCTCGACACGATCGATCTTTTCGAGTTTCTTCACACGGCTCTGCACCTGCGCGGCATGTGAGGCGCGCGCCTTGAAGCGCTCGATGAACTTGATTTCCTTGGCGAGCATGGCCTGCTGGCGTTCGAACTGCGCCTGCTGCTGCTTTTCATTCTGGGCGCGCTGCTGTTCGTAAAAGCCGTAGTCGCCGGAATAGGTCGTGAGGCTGCCGCCGTCGATCTCGATGATCTTGGTGACGATGCGGTTCATGAATTCGCGGTCGTGCGAGGTCATCAGCAGCGCGCCGTCATAGTTCTTCAGAAAATCCTCAAGCCAGATCAGGCTTTCGAGATCGAGATGGTTCGAGGGTTCGTCGAGCAGCATGACGTCCGGGCGCATCAACAGGATGCGGCCGAGCGCCACACGCATCTTCCAGCCGCCGGAAAGCTTGGAAACATCGCCGTCCATCATCTCCTGGCTGAAGCTCAACCCGTCCAGCACCTCACGGGCGCGGCCTTCCAGCGCATAGCCGTCCAGCTCTTCGTAACGCGCCTGCACTTCGCCGTAACGTTCGATGATGGCGTCCATTTCATCCATCCGGTCAGGATCGGACATGGCGGCTTCCAGCTGCCTAAGTTCCGCCGCCACTTCACTGACGGGGCCTGCGCCCTCCATGACTTCGGCTACGGCAGAGCGGCCGGACATTTCACCGACATCCTGGTCGAAATAACCGACCGTCATACCCTTTTCGACGACCACCTGGCCCTCATCGGGCTGGTCTTCGCCTGTTATCATCCGGAACAGCGTGGTCTTGCCGGCGCCATTCGGGCCGACAAGGCCGATCTTCTCACCGCGGTTGAGTGCCGCGGAAGCTTCGATGTAGAGAATGCGGTGGCTGTTCGACTTGCTGATATTTTCAATGCGGATCATGACAGGGCCTGTGAATGGGAGCGCCCTCCTATGCCACGGGCAGCAGCCGCTGTCACCTGCGCCAGCCATGCAGAACTGGCGAAGATCGCCGCGGGGCATATGCGCCCCGCAGGCCGGATGGTTTCCGACTGCACCTGCCGGATTTTTGTCAGTTGGTGAGCGTGGCTATGCTGCCGGCTGCCTTGCGGGCGATTTCGCCGAAGGCGGTAACGATCTGTTCCATGTTTTCGGGAGCGTAATAGTTGTCGGCGCTGGAAGCGCAATATTGCAACAGCGACTTGCCCTTGTCCGGCGCCATGAAGGCGACGCTGAAAATCTTGATCCCGTCTTTCTTGGCAGTCTCGCAGGTGGTGCGTACCGACTGGTCGATGCCTGAATTCCAGGCGGCGCTGTTTCCCGTCATTTCGCCGTCGGTCATGAGGACGATATAGCGCTCGAAGGATTCACTTTCCTTTGACTTGTGCGCGTCCGCTTCGACGGTATTCGTCTTTTTGAGGGCGTTATATGCGGCAGTCAGGCTGCTGCGTGCGTCCGTGCCGCCTGTTGGAAATTCCGGTATCTGTTTGTCGACATAGCTGACGATGCTGCTTGTGCCCCAGGTAATCGACTGCGCAGGATAGGACTCGTGTGTATAGACGGACGCGCCTGTGCGAACGAGCTGGGAACCGCCGCTGGCGGTATAGGTTGGGTCGGCCTTGTTCAGCGTCGCGACGAGAAAGCCAACTGCGGTTTTCAGCGATGTGGCCTTGTTGACGTAACACGGGCTGGATGTGACCTGTGCTTCGCTTTTGCCCCAGTTGTTCGCGGTGTAGTTCGGGCAAGATTTTTTCGCGGTGTTGATCGTATCCGTCTTGAATGACATCGATCCGGACCGGTCGAGCACCAGATACATCGAGATCGGCGCGCCCTTGTTGACCGTGCTTTTCGCGATGCCGGTGGCGGAAATGTTGATGGTCTTGGTGCCAAAGAAGCCAATAAGGGGATTGAGCTGCAGCTGACGGTTAATCGTGGTCTCGATGATATAGGTCTTGCCGCGGGCATCTTCGGTTGTCGCGATACTGATCGGAGAGTTCTTTTCGAGCTCTTTCCTCTCTTCCTCGGTCAGGTTCTTCAGCTGTTGGCTGGCGATGAAAGCCTTGGCTATTTCCTTGATCTCTTCGTCGGTGGCATCACCTTTTTTCACGCGTGCTTCGGTCGCCGCAGCAAGCGCTGCGGAATCCGCCGTGTTCTGCAGATCAGCTTTCACCTGCATCACATTTGCGAATTCCATGCCGGCTCCGGCCACACCCAGCAGTATCGGCAGCAATATTGCCGTCATGATACCGAAATTGCCGCTCGTATCGGCAAGGAAACGGCGCTTGAGTTTTTGATCTGCGGAGGCGGTCATGGCGGGGCCCAACGATTAGAATATTCGATTGAGCGCAGGAAACCCACAAAGGATGTAAAATCCGCTAACGTGAAGATTCAAATCTTACCAATCGTTCAAATTGGTGCAGAATTTGAAGTATTTTCAAGAATTAATTTGTTTGCGGGCTGAAATAATACAGGTTGCGTCATTGCTGGACGGGAATGACGTCGACGGCCTGTTTTATCTGCTGGTTGCCATAGCTCTTCAGGACCCCGATCACCGGGGCGACGTCGGAATAATCGCGGCCGTAACCGACGACGATATGGTCGCTTCCGGCAACTATATCGTTGGTGGGATCGAGTTCCAGATAACCGGCCGCTTCACCGCACCAGATGCGGACCCAGGCGTGCATTGCATCCGCCCCTTCCAGCCGTTCCTTGCCCGGCGGAGGGATGGTGCGCAGGAAACCGCTGACATAACCGGCGGGAATGCCGAGACTGCGCAGCGCCATGATCATGATATGCGAAAAATCCTGGCACACGCCGCGTTTCAGCTGAAAGGCCTCCGATGGCGTCGTATCCACGGTTGTTGCCTCACCATCATAGGTGAAGTCGCTGTGGATGCGTTTGCACATGGCCAGCGCGATCTCGCGGATGGTCATTCCGGGCGTCAGCAACTCCCGTGCATAGGCCGATATCGCCGCATCCATCCCTATTCTCGGGCTTGTGCCGATGAAGTGGTGTGGCGACTGGAAATCGATCGACCAGACATCGGCCATGTCCTGCGGCAGACGTGAAAGCTCGGGCGAAAAATCGGCCGTCAATGCCGGTGATTCCACCATCACACGCGCCTGCATGCGGATATCCAGCTTTTCATGCGGCGCGCGCAAATGCACTGATGTGGCCGATTGGTGAAAGAAGTCCTCGAAGACAGCGCGCTCTTCCGGCGTTGGCGAAACATCGATCGAACCGGCGACGAGCCGCTGCCGGCCGGGAATGGATAGCGGCAGCACGCGGATGATGTGCCGCGCGCCATGGGCCGGCGTGTCGTAGGTGTAACCCATATGCAGGGAAAGATCGTAGAGCATAGGGTTATCCGAGATAGGTCCGGGCCAGAACATCGGAGAGATGTTCCATGTCGGTTTCGAGCTGCCGATAGATCGCGCCGTTCATGTTTTCCGGCGTCATGACGGCGAGCCCGGAATGCAGGCGCATCGTCTCGCGGTAAAATGGGGACATCTGGCCGTTGACGAAGGCATTCGGAAGCTGCTCCACCTCGGTACGGATTTCGTTCAGCTGAAACAGGATCGAGCGGGGATTGAGCGGATCGAGCGCCAGCAGATCGGTCACGGTCAGCCCGGCCGTGTTGACATTGTAGCGGCGGCGATGGGTCATGACGCTGTCGCCGATTTCAAGCAGCATGTCATAGGAACCATCAGGCGCATCCGGGCCGGTCATATGGCCGAGAAGCCGCGTCATATGCAGGCCGCGTTCGAGATAACGGCCGATAGACAGGAAACGCCAGCCGGTGAAGCGGTACATGTTTTCGTGCACGAGACCGGCAAAGCCGGCAAGCTTGCGCAGCAGGATCGTCATGGCATGGGTAGCGTCGTCGCCGGGAGCGACTTTTGCGTGGAAACGGCGGGCCGTCTTGGCGAGATCGTTCAGCGCCAGCCAGCCATCAGGCGAAAAGCGGTCACGGATATTGCTGGCGGAATAAAGTGCGCTGTTGATGTTGGTGAGCAGGCTTTCCGGCACGGCATCGTTCATTTCCACATCGAGTGCTTCGAGATATCGCGTCACATGGGCGAGCAACGGTTGGCGCGGGTCGGCTGACTCGGCATAACGTCCGTGCCAGGCGCGCAGGATGCGCAGCGCGCCTTCCGAGCGTTCGATGTAACGGCCGAGCCAGAAGAGATTGTCCGCCGCGCGGCTCGGCAGGCTGCCCGGCATGTTGCGGGTGAAACTTTCTTCCGCCGGTAGAAGCGTGGTGCGTTCCACCGGTTTGTCGCTGACGATCCAGACATCCGCCGCACTGCCGCCCGATTGCATGGCAATGGCGGAAACGTCATCGCCGCTGCCGATCCGTGCGAAGCCGCCCGGCATGATCTGCCAGCCATCCTGGGTGCGGGCGGCGAAAACGCGAAGGCTCATCGGACGCGGCACGAGCTTGTTGTCGATATAGGCCGGGGTCGTTGAAAGCTTCACGACTTCCTGACCCACCAGCTTGTGGCCATCGGAGGCAAGCCAGTCGCTGATCGATTCCTTTGCCGTCTCGCGCAGTGAGGACCCGAGTACGGATTGGCCATTATCGTCGAAGAAGGGGAGCCGCGAATAGGCCGGGCCGATGACCATGCCTTCGATATTGCCGGCAACATGGCGGCGCTCGGCTTCCTGCCCGCACCACCAGGTGGCGATGGATGGCAGCTTCAGTTCCTCGCCCAGAAGGTGGCGGCAGATGCGGGGCATGAAGGCGAGCAGCGCCCGCGTTTCGAGAATGCCGCTGCCAAGCGCATTGACGATGGTGAGCGCTTCATTGCGCAGCGCCTGCACCATGCCCGGCGTGCCGATATGGGATTGCTGGTTCAGTTCCAGCGGGTCGGAATAGGAGGCGTCGAGACGCCGCCAGAGAACGCCGATGGGTTTCAGCCCGGCCACGGTCCTGACCATGACGCGGCCGTTGACGACGGTCAAATCCTCGCCCTCCAGCAGCATGAAGCCGAGATAACGGGCGATATAGGCGTGTTCGAAATAGGTCTCGTTGGCCGGGCCTGGCGTCAGCACGGCGATGCGGTCATCGGGATGCTTTCGGTGCGCCTGCAGCGTGTCGCGGAAAGCGCCGAAGAAAGAGGCGAGACGGTGGACGTGGGTTTCCGCATAGATATCTGAAAGCGCACGGGTGGTGGCCACCCGGTTTTCAAGCGCGAAACCCGCACCGGAAGGCGCCTGCGTCCTGTCGGCCAGCACCCACCAGTTGCCATCCGGCCCGCGGCCGATTTCGAACGAGCAGAAATGCAGATAATGGCCGCTTGCCGGTTTGACGCCGACCATGGGCCGCAGATATTCCGGATTGGAGGCGATCAGGGCCGGCGGCACGTAACCTTCCTTCACCAGACGGTTCTCGCCATAAAAATCGGCGACCATGGCTTCCAGAAGATTGGCGCGCTGTTTCAGCCCTTCGGAAAGAACTGCCCATTCCCTGTCGTCGATCAGCACCGGAATATGGGAGATCGGCCAGTTTCTTTCGCTGCTGCCCTTGCCGTAGTCGCGGTAGAACACGCCGGCATCGCGCAGATAGCGGTCGGTACGGGCAAAACGCTCGTGCAATTCCCGTTCCGACATGCGCGACAGGGCGTCGAGCAGGGTTTTCCAGACCGGTCTGACCTTGCCGTTGGTATCGAGCATTTCGTCGGCAACGCCCGGCAAGGGGGAATATTCAAGCCCGCGCGGTGGCGCGCCCGTTTCCGTCTTGCGTTCCGTTGCCGGGGCTTTGGACAATTTACACTCCGTAAGGCCGACGCAGATCGAGCGTCAGCGGAAATTCTGGTGACACGGTTTCCACCTGTAGCGGATATTGCCCTGCCGTATGTCCCCATGGTTCGAAACGGGCGAGGCGGCGTGCCTCGGCCTCATTGCCGTTGACGGGAAACGTCTCGTAATTGCGCCCGCCCGGATGAGCAACATGGTAGATGCATCCGCCGATCGATCGCCTCGACCATGTATCATAAATGTCAAAGGTCAAGGGTGAATTGACGGGCAGGACGGGATGCAGGCCGGAAGCGGGCTGCCATGCCTTGAAGCGCACGCCGGCGACCGCGACGCTACGGTTTTCCGTCGGGGTCAGCGGAACGGCGCGGCCGTTGCAGGCCACCGCGTAGCGCGCGGGATTGGAGGTTTCCAGCCGCACCTGCAGGCGCTCAACGGAGCTGTCGACATAACGCACGGTTCCGCCGATGGCGCCCTGTTCGCCCATCACGTGCCAGGGCTCCAGCGCCTGACGCAGTTCCAGCTTCGCACCCTCATATTCGACCTCACCGAAGAAGGGGAAACGGAATTCCTGCTGGGCGGTGAACCATTCGGGCTTCAGGTCGAAGCCGTTTTCCCTGAGATCGGCGAGTACGTCGAGGAAATCCGCCCAGATATAATGTGGCAACATGAAACGGTCCGCGAGTGCGGTGCCCCAGCGCACGAATCTGCCACCGGCCGGATTTTTCCAGAAACGGGCGATAAGCGCGCGCACCAGCACTTGCTGGGCGAGCGACATGCGCGCATTCGGCGGCATTTCGAAGCCGCGGAACTCCACGAGACCGAGGCGGCCGGTCGGTCCGTCAGGCGAAAACAGCTTGTCGATGCAGATTTCGGCGCGGTGGGTGTTGCCTGTCACATCGGTCAGCAGATTGCGGAACAGCCGATCGACCAGCCACGGCAAAGGCGGACCCCCTTCAGTGGGGGCGGGTACCTGCGAGAGCGCGATTTCCAGTTCGTAGAGGCTGTCGTGACGCGCTTCGTCGATACGGGGCGCCTGACTGGTCGGGCCGATGAACAGGCCTGAGAATAGGTAGGAAAGGGAAGGATGCCGCTGCCAGTGCAGAACGAGGCTCTTCAGAAGATCGGGACGGCGCAGGAAAGGGCTGTCATTGGGGCTGGCGCCACCCACGACCACGTGGTTGCCGCCGCCGGTGCCGGTGTGGCGGCCATCGATCATGAATTTGTCGGCGCCAAGCCGCGCCTGCCGTGCCTCTTCATAGACTGCGGTGGTAATGTCGACGCAGTCCTTCCAGCCTGCGGCGGGATGGATATTGACCTCGATGACGCCGGGATCGGGCGCGACGCGGATGACATTGATGCGTTCGTCATGGGGCGGCGCATAACCCTCGATATGGACCGGCAGCCCGAGCTCGGCCGCTGCCGCTTCTGCCGCTGCGATCAGTTCGAGATAGTCTTCGATGCGTTCGACCGGGGGCATGAAGACGCAGAGCCGGCCGTCGCGCGGCTCGACGGAGAGCGCGGTGCGCACCGCGCCACCGATTTCGCCGAGAGTCTGTTCAACGCGCTCCTGCCCGGCTGTCTCGCTGGCATGGAAGGAGGCTTCGGGCATGGCGCGGCCCGATGGTGTGAAGACATCGGGGAGCGGACCGCGGGGGATCGACGGGTCCGCCTCGTGAATATAGGGATAGGCGGATGGCGGCACATAGGGCAGGGTACCGAGCGGCAGACGGTAACCCACCGGGCTGTCACCCGGAACGAGGAATATTTTGCCGCGTCGCGTCTTCCATCTTTCGCTGATCCAGCGTTTGCCGGTGGCGCGCGCGTTCCATGCCTGAACGGGCAGGATGTAGCCGGTCGGGGTCGTCAAGCCGCGTTCGAAGACGCGGGCGATGCGGTTGCGCTCCTCCGGGTCTTTCAGCCTGGAATTGGACGGGTCGACATTGTCGGGCAGGCTGCCTTCCTTGATGATCCATTCGGCCGGATCTTCGTAAGCGGGCAGCACCAGATCCGTATCTATGCCGAGTTGGGCCGCGATGCCGCCGAGCAGTTTCCGTGCATCGTCGGCCGAGACGCTGGTATCGGCACCTTCCTCGGCGATAAGCGCCGGGTTCTGCCAGATCGGCAGGCCGTCCTTTCGCCAGTAGAGCGAGAAGGTCCAGCGCGGCAGGCTTTCGCCCGGATACCATTTACCCTGCCCGTAATGCAGAAAACCGCCGGGGGCAAAGCGTTCGCGCAGCCGGCGGATCAGGGCATCGGCCTTTTCGCGTTTCGTGGGTCCGACGGCGCCGGTGTTCCATTCGTCGGATTCGAAATCGTCGATGGAAACGAATGTCGGTTCACCGCCCATGGTGAGCCGGACATCATGGGCATTGAGAACGTCATCCACCGCTTCGCCGAGCGCGTTGAGGTCTTCCCAGCTGTCATCGGAAAACGGCTTCGTAATCCGTGGGGTTTCGGCGACGCGCCGGACCTGCATGTCGAAGGCGAATTCCGTATTGGCGTGGCCGTAATAGCCGCCGGAAATCGGCGCGGCATTGCGATAATGCGGCGTTGCCGCCAGCGGAATATGGCTTTCGCCTGTCAGAAGCCCCGAAGTGGGGTCAAGCCCGATCCAGCCTGCGCCAGGCATATAGACCTCGGCCCAGGCGTGAAGATCGGTGAAATCCACCTCGGTACCGGACGGGCCGTCCAAGGCCTTGAGATCGGGCGTCAGCTGGATGAGGTATCCCGACACGAAGCGGGCGGCAAGGCCGAGATGCCTCAGAACCTGCACCAGCAGCCAGCTTGTATCGCGGCAAGATCCCTTGCCGGAAGCGAGTGTTTCCTCCGGTGTCTGGACACCGGGCTCCATGCGGATGACGTAACCGATTTCCTGTTGCAGACGCGCGTTGAGGCCGACGACCATATCGACCGTCGGCTGACCCGGGGCCCGGTCGACCGTCGCCATGAAGGCGGCGAGCAGGGGTCCGGTCGGTTCCGGCTTCATATAGATGGACAGATCGTCGCGTAACTCCTGCGGATAATCGAAAGGCCACTTTGTCGCCTCTTCCTCCACGAAGAAATCGAACGGATTATAAACCGTCATATCGGCGACAAGATCGACTTCGATCTTGAACTCCGTCGCCGGCTCGGGAAAAACGAAACGGGCAAGATAATTGCCGTAGGGATCCTGCTGCAGGTTCACGAAGTGATTGGATGGAGAAACCTTGAGCGAATGGCTGATGACGCGGGTTCTGGAATGCGAGGCTGGCTTTAATCTGATGATTTGTGGTCCAAGGCGGACCGGATTGTCATATTTATAATGCGTCAGATGATAGATGCTCGCTTTGATCGCCATTAATCTGCCTTGCCCGGTTTTTCCGGCTTATGCGGTTATCCGCCCCTCTGAAATTATTCGGATTTTGTGCAATGCAGGAAAAGAAAGCAAGGATCATTTCCGGGGGCAATTGCATTGTTGGTTGAAGCCGCGCCATTTGCCCGCACGAGGAATTGTACGGGCTTTTCAATTGTCGCCCCTCAGATATTGCCGGGATTGTGGACAAGGTGAAACGGCGTGTTATTGCTTGGCATCGAAAGGCGCGGGATCGCGACCCGCTTTCTTTGCCGACTGACGTTTCGGAATGGAATGAATGGCAACAACGGTGACCGACGATCAGCGCAAGAGCGCGGCTAACCTTTCGGGTTTCGACCTCGATTTTCCGGCGCAGCTGCGCATGATGGGGCGTGCCTTCTGGACGTCACCGGTGCGCAACCGGCTGATATTCCTGTCGATAGCACTGCTCACGGTGATATTGCTGACGGCTTACGGACAGATCAGGCTCAATGAATGGAACGCGCCGTTTTACAACGCGCTGGAACGGCGCGATCTCGACGCTTTTATTCATCAGCTTGAAGTCTTCGCCATCATCGCCGGGCTCTTGCTGCTCCTCAATGTCATCCAGACCTGGCTCAATCAGATGACGGCGCTGAACATGCGCGAGGGTCTTGCCAAGGATATGGTGGATCAATGGCTGAAACCCGGACGGGCCGCCCGCCTCGCCGGTTTCGGCACCATTGCGATCAACCCGGACCAGCGGCTGCATGACGATGTCCGCAATCTTGCCGAAAGCAGCACGGCGCTTTCCATTGGCCTCGTGAATGCGACGATCCTGCTCATCAGTTTCATCGGTGTGCTCTGGTCGCTCTCGGCCGGTTTTGCCATCACCATCAATGGCAGTCCGGTTGCGATTCCGGGATATATGGTCTGGGCGGCGATCCTTTATGCCGGCTCTGCCTCGTTGCTCAGCAACCTTGTCGGTTACCGGCTGGTGGGGCTGAACGCCGAGCGTTATTCCAAAGAGGCGGAACTGCGCTTTTCACTGATGCGTGCGAGTGAAAATCTCGCCGCCATTGCGCTTGCGCGCGGTGAAAAGAACGAGAGGCGGCGGATCGGCATCGATATCGATGCGGTGCTGGGGGTTATCCGGGGTCTGGCCATGGCGCTGACGCATCTGACATGGGTGTCGGCGGGTTATGGCTGGCTGGCCGTGGTGGCGCCCATCCTCATCGCAGCCCCGGTCTATTTTTCCGGCAACCTCACATTCGGTGGATTGATGATGGCGGTCGGCGCCTTCAATCAGGTCAATACGGCGCTGCGCTGGTACATCGACAATTTCGGACCGATCGCCAGCTGGAAGGCGACGTTGCAGCGTGTTTCGGTATTCCGCAACGCCCTGATCCAGATGGATAGCGTCGAGCAGCATGGCCAGGCGATCGATCTGCAACGGAGCGCGGAGAATGAGAGGATCCGTCTGCAGTCGGTCATCATCTGCCGGGATGCGGGCGGGCAGGATGTGGAGCGCGGGTTCAGGCTGCGTGAAGCCGAGCTTGAGATCGGCCCGGGCGACCGTCTCATGATCAATGGTGAACAGGGCGTGAACCGGCGGCTGTTATTTGCCGCCATGGCGGGTCTGTGGCCCTGGGGGCAGGGCCGGATAGAAATGCCGGATCAGTCCGATACGCTTTTCATCGCCCAGCATGGTTATCTGCCCACAGGCTCACTGCGGGAAATTCTGGCCTATCCCCGCGCGCCGCAGCGGTTTGCGGAAGAAGATTATGTCGCCGCGCTTGGTGCATGCGGGCTTGGCGACATGGCCTCCCGTCTCGATGAAAATATCCGCTGGGACAAGAAACTGGATTCGGACGAGCAGGCAAGTATCAGGATCGCCAATGCCCTGTTGCTGAAACCGAAATTCGTCGTCATCGACGATCTGCTGGAAGGGCTGGAGAAACAGACGCAGGATACGCTGGCCGGGGTCCTGAACGGGATAGACGGTGCGGCAATCATCTATATCGGTCGGTCGGAGACCTTTCTTTCGGTTCTTTCTCCTGCCGTGGCGCATCTCGACCACGTCTCCCCGAAGGAGAATATCAACAGGCGCGATGTCACGCCCCAATAGTCGTCAGGCTGGTTTCCTCTTCCGCCTGACCACGGGTGCTAAAGCCGCAAATGCCACTTTTCCAGGTTAAGGCGCTGCTGTTTTGCGAGATTTATGGTGGTGTCCGCGCCTGCTTGTGAATTCAGGGCAACGGTTCCGGTCGCCACGCTGATGGCGATAACGCCTGCGACCACCAGCACGATGCGGTCGTAACGTTGCTGTATCGTGTTGTTTCCACTCCAGTCATAGGCCATTCGCACGCCCTCGCGTTTTTTGGAATCGTGCCCCATCATGGTTAACCGAAGCTTACGATTGCTTTGTGATTCCTTGCTGTTTTGGAGGGGCTGCCGCGACAAATCGGCTATTGGCTGAGGTGGCGCGGTTGTTTAAGTCCGACGGCGGGAGGTTTGTGAAAGGATTTTGAGACATGGACCAGCAACCGCCCGCCGATATGGAACTCACGCTCAGAACGCTTGCCATGCCTGCCGATGCCAATCCGGCCGGTGATATTTTCGGCGGCTGGGTCATGTCGCAGATGGACCTTGCCGCTTTCGTTCGCGCCAACGATGTGGCCGGCGGCCGCACCGTCACCGTGGCGGTCAATGAAATCGTCTTCAAGAAACCGGTCAAGATCGGCGACACATTGTGCGTCTACACCCGGATCGAAAAGGTTGGCCGTACCTCCGTCACGCTCAGGATCGAGGCCTGGACCCGCAGGCACTATCAGGATTCCCGCGAAAAGGTCACGGAAGCCGTCTTCATCATGGTCGCGGTGGACGATAATGGCGAGCCGCGCCCCGTTCGCAAGGAGGCGTGAGCGGGCTCCCGTTTCCGTTCAAGGCTACTGCGAAGCGCGTGAAGAATGCCTGAAAGAACAGCATGCGCTTCCGCTCCGGCACTTCGACCGCCAGCCGCCCATTACTTTAGAAATATCCAATTTATTTATCAATTTTTGCGATCAAGGTACGGAATAGGACGGGGATCAGGCTGTGACCATTCCAGGTGTTGTTATTGTCGGTGGCGCTCACGGCACGCTCGCCCTTGCCCGCAGCCTTGGCGCACTCAATATCCCCGTTTATTACCTCACTCATGATTCACCCCTGCCCGGCTGGTCGCGTTTCGTGCGGGAAACGATCCGCTGGGCCGGGCCTCACGATGGCGGGGCGTTGCCGTTTTTACGGGAAATGGCCGCAAAATATCATCTGAAAGGCTGCCTGCTGGTGCCGTCGGGAGATGGCGAGGTTCAGCTCGTCTCGCAGTATCGGGAGGAGCTGTCCGCGCTCTACAAGATCATTTTGCCGGAGTGGACCGCGCTGCAATGGCTGTGTGAAAAACCGCTGCTCTATAAGCGCGCCGTGGAGCTTGGCGTCAGTATTCCCCGGACCTATGCGCTGACATCGATCGACGGTGTGGATACGCTGGATGTGCTGTTTCCCGTCATTCTCAAACCGAACATGGGTGGCGGCAATACCGTGATTTCCCGGGCCAAGGTCATTCGTGCCGATGACCGGCAGGCCTTGAAAACCGCTTTCCTGGATGCAAGCGCAGAGATCGGCGCGGCCAATGTCGTGGTGCAGGAACTCATTCCCGGCGGGGGAGAGAGCCAGTTTTCCTATGCGGCCCTCTGGCTGGACGGCGAGCCGGTTGCCGAGTTCACCGCCCGGCGCGCCCGGCAATATCCCGTCGATTTCGGCTATACCAGTACCTGTGTCGAGGTTGTCGACAACCAGCAGGCGATCGATGCGGCCCGGACAATACTAAAATCGGCCGGTCATAGCGGACTGGTGGAGGTGGAGTTCAAGTTCGATAGCAGGGATGGCGCGCTGAAACTTCTCGACGTCAATCCGCGTCCGTGGTCGTGGTTCGGCCTGTGTTCGGCTGCGGGTATCGATCTCGGCGCATTGCTGTGGCGGACCGCCAATGACCTGCCGGTAAGCCAGCCCCGCAGTGTGCTGCAAGGTGTTTCGTGGTCCTATTTTGTACGGGATGCGGTTGCGGCCTTCACATTGAGCCGGCGCGGCAAGGTGGATGTGGGGGACTACCTTGCCTCGCTCGGCAGAATCCGAAGCTGGGCCGCTTTTGCGCTGAACGATCCCCTTCCCGGCATGATCGACCTTCCGCTGACCGCGTGGAGGGTCGTCAAAAAGCGGGTTTTGCCCGGTCTGAAGTTACGGCAATCCGCGACGGCGTTCTTGCCGTCGCTGAAACGTCTCGCAAGATATGGGGCCATACGGGCAGGGCTGGAGGTGAGCGCCCTGCCGGCGGTGCGCG
The DNA here is from genome assembly GCF_003208455.1 of Rhizobium sp. UGM030330-04. Taxonomy (NCBI): domain Bacteria; kingdom Pseudomonadati; phylum Pseudomonadota; class Alphaproteobacteria; order Hyphomicrobiales; family Rhizobiaceae; genus Rhizobium; species Rhizobium sp. UGM030330-04. Next base: position 196,481 of record NZ_QKML01000007.1, on the reverse strand, counting down.
CGGCATTTCCATCCCTTGCCGGGCGGGGAGTGATCTTCACGCTTCACCATGTGCGGCCGGGGCGGGCGGTTTCGGTGTCCGCACCCAATGTACAATTGTCCGTCACGCCGCAATTTCTTGAAGAAGCGATACAGGCCGCGCTCGAATGTGGCCTCGTTCCCGTCCATCTGCACGATCTGCCGACGCTGCTTGCCGACAATCGCGAAGGCCGGTCTTTCTGTGCCTTCACGCTAGATGACGGCTATCGCAACAATGCCGAATATGCCGCACCGATTTTCCGCAAATATGCCGTTCCCTACACAATTTTCATCACGCCGGGTTTTGTCGAGCGGACGCGCAGCCTGTGGTGGGAAACTGCCGCCGCGCTGACACAGAAGGCCGCGTCGTTCGAATTCGATTTCGGGGCGGGGACTGAGCATGTGGAAGCCGCCACCTCCTCGCAGAAAGCGGAGGCATTCGCCCGCCTGGAAAACTTTGTGCAGACCTTTGCCGAGGATGAGGCGGTGGAAAGGATCGATCGCGCGGCGAGGCAGCATGGTATCGATCCCGTTTCGATTGTGGACGAACTCGTTATGGACGCCGCCGAACTCAGGGCGCTGTCGCAGGACCCGCTGGTGCATTTCGGCGCGCACACCATGACGCATGTGAACATGCGCAAGATAGATGCTGCGCGTCTGGCCCACGAAATAGAGGAATCGACGCGCCGCGTGGAGGCTTACGTCGGTCGTCGGCCCCAATCCTTTTCTTATCCCTATGGCTGGACAAAGGCAGTGGCGGAGCGTGAGGCAACGGCGGTGCTTCAGGCCGGATTTTCCGTGGCGGTCACCACGCAGGCTGGAGTTCTAGGCCCCCATAGCCTTGAAAAGCCAACGCAATTACCGCGTGTTTCACTGAATGGACGCTTTCAGAAGAAGCGCTTTGTCAAAGCGCTTATTTCGGGACTGCCTTTCCGGCTGGTCTAGAGCTCGTCCGGTCTGAAACGGAATCATCAGACGTGCTCCAGCCTTTTGTTTTTTCGCATTTTCCGAGTGTAAAACCGTGACGCACTTTTACTGGAAATGCTTTAGCGGCCCCCGCTCATCATCTTCTTTACCCGCAGCCATGCGCGGGCGGGCAAGGTTTCCATTTTATCCCTAACTTTCGAATTCGGCTTTCATCCTGCGGGCTGTTTGCGCTGGATGGCCGACGCCATCATCCATGGGATCATTTTTGTTATTCACATCCATTTATCTATTGATTATAAATAAATTTATTGAGGTAAAACATTACAACTTTTTTGAAGGCCCTGTCCGTGCTGTTGATTTTTGCCGATGACCTGACCGGTGCGCTCGATGCGACCGCTCCCTTTGCCGGGCGTGGCCTGGTGACGGAAGTCGCAATCGGGCTGGATGGCGTGCGCGCAGCGCTGGCGAATGGGCCTGCCGTTCTCGGCGTCAATCTTGGCTGCCGCGATGGCGAGGCGGATGAAGCCTGCCGCCGTACGCGGGAACTGATGGGGCTGGTTCCGGCCGGTACATTCCTTTTCAAGAAGATCGATTCCCGGCTGAAAGGGCATGTTGCAGCCGAGATGGATGCGATTTCCTATAGGCAGGCGCTTGTCGCGCCCGCCATTCCCGATTTCGGGCGTGTGGTCACTGGGGGAGCCGTGTCCGGTTTCGGCGTCGAAACCGCCATTCCCGTTCATGGGAAGCTTGGCGGTCATGCCGACCGTTGCACGATACCCGATACGCATACACAGGCGGATGTCAGAAAAGCTCTCATCGCGGCACAGGCGGAAGGAGTCGATCTTCTGGTCGGCGCGCGTGGGCTTGCCGAAGCGCTTGCGGAGACGATGACGGCGCAGGCTGTTGCTGAGGCGGCTGTTATTCCCCCCGGCAAGGGGCTTTTTGTCATCGGTTCTCGTGATCCGATCACGCTGGAGCAAATTGAGGTGCTGAAGAATATTGCATCTGTTTCGATTGCAGAGGCGCCAAATGGTGTTGTGCCCCGCCACGCCGGGGATGGCTCCAACCTTATGCTCGTTCAGGCGACGGACGGGGCGGAAGAAGTGTCTCCGCTTGCGGTTTCACGCCATCTGGCGGAAGGCGTCGTGCCGCGCTTGACGGATGGTGCGGCCCGGCTGCTTCTGTCGGGTGGGGCGACCGCGGAAGCCGTGTTGCGCGCCATGGGCGTTACGCGTCTGCGCCTTGCCGGTGAATGCCTGCCGGGTCTCGGCGTCGGCTGGTCCGGCGACCAATGTATCATTGCGAAGTCCGGCGGTTTTGGGCAAGCTGACACGTTGAAACGCATTGCGAAAATGATGCTTGGCGAAAATGGTGCTGGAGAGAACTGATCAGATGGGGCTGATGAAAGAAACGGCGCGCAAGGCACTTCCGGACATTATTTTCGAGAGAATGCACCGGGCGATCAAATCCGGCGCCTACAAACCGGATGAACGGTTGCCGACCGAGCATGAACTCGCCATGGAATTCGAAGTGTCGAGACCGGTCGTGCGCGAGGCGTTGCGGCGGTTGCGCGAGCAGGGGTTCATTTATTCCCGCAGGGGTTCCGGCAGCTATGTGCGGGCCTTCGGCCTGCGCGAGCCACTCGGCTTCGGACAGCTGGAAAATGTCGCGGATCTGCTGAATTGTTACGAATTCCGGCTGACGCTGGAACCGGCTGCTGCTGCTGCCGCTGCATTGCGGCATGATGGCGAGAGGCTTGCGGCGATCAGGAAGGCGCTTGAGTTGATGCGGGATGCCACCAATCGCCAGTCCCACCGCGAGGATGCCGATTACCAGTTTCACCTCGCCATCGCCCGGGCGGCGAGGAACAGTTATTTCTCCACCGCGATGGAAGCTCTGAAAGATCATATCGCGATGGGCATGAAATTCCACGGCATGTCGGTCAAGCGCGAGGCATCCGGTCTGACACGCGTTTTTGCCGAACATGAGGCGATTGCGAAGGCGATTGCGGATGGGGATGCGGAGGCGGCCCGGCAGCTGATGCTCCAGCATTTGACGGGATCGCGCGATCGCCTTTTCGAGTCCTCGCACGCGGATTAAGGAGGATCTGGCCGGATGCGCGTGACCGCGCACCGGATGCCGTCGCTCAAAAGGCGCGGCGATAGATGCCAAGCACGTCCTCAAGGCTCATATCGACCGGATTATTGTCCATCAGCCGGCGGATTGCATGCGCGTCCTCGGCATAACGGGGAAGATCGGTCTCGGTCGCTCCGTGTTTTGCCAGCGACATTTCGATGCCGAGCCCGGCGCAGAAATCCGTCGCCGCCTTGCGCAGGTCATCAGACGCAAGGTGTTCGCGAAGGCCGAGCGCATCCGCCACCTCCGCCGTTTTTGCCGAAACCGCGGGCTGGTTGAAAGCCAGAACATGCGGAAAGACGATGGCATTCGCCAGTCCGTGCGGCAGGTTGAGAAGCGTGCCGAGCGGATAGGCGATGGCATGGCCGGCGGCCGTATTGACCGGACCGAGGCAGATGCCGCCATAATAGGAGGCGAGCATCATTCCCTCCCGGGCTTGTGTATCTCCGCCATCGCGAACGGCGCGCGCCAGATATTTGCCGACCAGCGCAAAGCCCATGCGGGCAAACCCGTCGATCATCGGGTGAGCCTTGCGGTTGGTGAAGGCTTCCACGCAATGGGCCATGGCATCCACCCCCGTCGCCGCCGTCACGGCTGATGGCACGGAATAGGTGAGTTCCGGATCGAGCACGGCGAAATCCGCAATCAGAAACGGGCTTTCGACCGCGATCTTGTTGCCCTTTATGGGGTCGGTGATGAGCGAGCGGATGCCGGCTTCCGAGCCGGTGCCGGCGGTGGTGGCGATCTGCACAAGTCGGGTATTGCGGCCAGCGACCCTGTTCGGTCCGGCCACATCCTCAAGCATCTGGTCTGAATTCCACAATGCGGCGACCAGCTTTGCCACATCCATCACCGAGCCGCCGCCAAGGCCGATGACGAGGTCGGGTTTGGCCGCGCGTGCTGCCGTCAGCGCTGCATCCAGTGTTGCGGTATCCGGCTCGCCGGGAATGGCATCGAAGACCGTGAATGGACCCTGCAATTGCAGACGGTCGACGAATTTCGCCGTCAGCGGCGTGGCGACCACCAGGGTCGAGGCGGTTTTTCCGGCGAAGGCGCCAACCTGCGCGATAGTGCCGGCGCCGACAGCAAGCCTGCGTGGCTGGTGGATGAGAATGGGAGCTGTGGACATGGGTTTTTATCCTTTCGCGCTCTTGCCCGCTACCAGCTTGCGCGCATAGGCGATGGCCTCATTCATGTTGCCGTGATTGGCGATGCCCTTGCCGGCAATGTCGAAGGCCGTGCCATGGTCGACGGAAGTGCGGTCTATCGGCAGATCGACCGAGACATTGACGGCGGTATCGAAGGCGACCAGCTTGATCGGGATATGGCCCTGATCGTGATATTGCGCGACAACGAGATCGAAAGCGCCCGAATAGGCCCGGTGAAATACGGTATCGGCGGAAATCGGTCCCTGCACGTCGATGCCTTCTGCACGGGCGGCAGCAATCGCAGGCGCGATCTGATCGTCATCTTCGGTGCCGAACAGGCCGTTCTCACCGCAATGCGGATTGATGCCGGCAACCGCGATGCGCGGCTGCTCGTAACCGATGCGTTTCAGATGGGCGTTGCCGGCGCGAATGGTCGCCAGCACTCGTTCGGTTGTTGCCCGACGAATGGCATCCTGCAGCGACACATGGGTCGAGACGTGAATGACCTTCAGCCGTTCGGAGGCGAGCAGCATATAGGCGGCCGAAGAGCCGGTGAGGCTGCGCAACATGCCGGTGTGGCCGTCATAATGGTGGCCGGCAAGGTTAAGCGCCTCCTTGTTGATCGGCGCGGTGACGATGCAGCCGATTTCGCCCGCCTCGGCATCGCGAACGGCCTTTTCGATGAAACGGAAAGCGGCGTCTCCGGCCACCGGCGACAGTGTCCCCCAGGCAAGTGGTGCGCCCTCAACAGGCAGATCGACGACATGGGGGACAAGGTCCATATCAACGCCGAGCGCATCCCGCGCTGCCTGAAGCGTTGCGAGGTTGCCGTAGATCCGCGTCGCGGCCCGGTCAGGCACGGACATCTCAGCCAGCGCCCTGACGGTGATCTCAGGGCCCACGCCGCAGGGATCTCCCATGGTTATACCAATGATGTTGCTCATCTTTTTCCCTCGTCCTTGACCACGGCCCAGCCGGGCGCCAGCCGGACATATTTGATTGCGCGGCGATGATAGGTGTAACTTGCGTGCAGCGTACCGTCCGGCGCTTCCAGAAGCCACGGATAGGACATTTCCAGATTGCGGCCATCGGTCGAATCGTTCGACAGGCAGGTGCCCGGCCCGTCTTCGATCAGGATGTGGGTGGGGAAGCTGCGCCCATCGTCATCGGAGAGGCAGATGGAGACCGGTGCGCGCGGCACGCCCCAGACAGGCACGCATCCGCCACTCGGATCGGCATCCGGCCTGCCGTCATCCTCTCCCAGTTCGTCATAAAGCGAGGCGCGCCGGTCGCTTGATTGCGCGGCGCTGACGGGGTTGCAGATCATCGCCAGTCTGCCGTCACCGAGCCTGATTGCGGCGATGGAGGAATTATTGTTCGGCACGTCGGTCGCCAGCGGCTTCGACCAGGAGCGGCCGCCATCGGTGCTTTCCGTGCGGTAGACGAAATCGGCCTGACGACGGCGGAAGAAGGCGGAGTAGCGTGCATCACCGCCGGAAACCGGACTCATATGCACGCAGCCGGTCGAATTTTCCAGCTCCTGCAATTGCCATGTCAGGCCATTGTCCTTGGATATGCCAAGTGCTGCGGTGTCGTGGCTGCCGTTCCATTTCTGGCCGGGGCGCTGGATGCAGCGGAAGATCGGCAACAGCCAGGCGCCATCATCACGAATGCGCAGCGGCGCGCGAATGAAGCAGCCCTTCGGAAGATCGAGAAAACGCCCCTCTTCGGAGACGAGCTTTTCCGGGGCCGTCGTATCACGGGTAACCCGTGCCATGCGAATGCGGCATTCGTCCTGATTGCCGGATGGCTGGGCGGTGTGAAACAGCCACAGGGCACCATCCGGCGCAGTGAAAAGAACCGGGTTCTGTTCGGAATGGGCAGGGTCGTGGCTCAGGCGCTGTGGTGCGCCCCAGCTTGTCGCGCCGGGCATCAACACGGAAGCGAAGATCGAAATATCCGATTTTCCTTCCAGCGTGCCGCCGAACCACGCGCACAGCAGGGCGCCGTCATCAGCCAGGTGCAGAAAGCTTGCATGGTTCTGGATCATCGGCGACGGCAGCAGCGCTTCCTGCCGGTTTTCTGACGTGGTGCGGATGGCTCCGGTCATGGCATGAGCGATGTCATCAGGGGTCATCGTGGTCTCCTCTTGGTCTGATGAAAATGACATATTCGAAAAGTTGTCAAGTTTATTTCAATAGAAATCGGACCTTTGAGCTTTTGATTGTTTTGCCTAATTATCTGTTTTAAAATGATAAAATTTGTTATATTGCCGCCAATAAAAAATGCTTACGAAAAATAAATTGACAAAAAATGTGATAGCGCCGATGCTCTGTTCACGGGTGGAGGAAACAATCATCCGCATGCCATGCTCCTCGATGCGGGAGGCGGGGCTTTTCTTAAAACCCCTTGCGGCACGCCGCCATGTTGCTGAATTTCTGATCTGGGAGGAGAACGGAATGAAGAAGTCATTGATTGCGGGCGCCCTTGTTTTGGGTTCCCTCAGCGCCGCGGTTTCGCCGGCGTTTGCGGCATCGGGGCCGATCAAGATCGTGCTGGCGGAAGAGGCGGACCTGCTGGAGCCCTGCATGGCTACCCGCTCCAATATCGGCCGTATCATCATGGAAAATGTCAGCGAGACGCTGACCGAGCTTGATGTGCGCGGCAAGAACGGCGTTCAGCCACGCCTTGCCGAAAAATGGGAGCAGAACGCGGACGGCAGCTGGCGTTTCCACCTGCGTCACGGCGTGAAGTTTTCAGATGGTACGGGTTTTGACGCCAAGGATGTGAAGCACAGCTTCGAGCGCATCATGAGCGACAAGAATGCCTGCGAATCCCGCCGCTATTTTGGTGGCATGACGGTGACGCCTTCGGTTGTCGACGACTATACGATCGATTTCAAGACGGAGCCGGCCCAGCCCATCCTGCCGCTCCTGATGTCGCTGGTCACCATCGTTCCGGAAGAAACCAAGATGGAATTCATCCGCGAGCCGGTTGGTACCGGGCCCTACAAGCTGACCAACTGGACGCCCGGCCAGCAGATCGTTCTGACCGCGCGCGATGATTATTGGGGCGCGAAGCCGCAGGTGACGGAAGCGACCTATCTCTTCCGCGCCGATCCTTCGGTACGCGCCGCCATGGTGCAAACGGGGGAGGCCGATCTTTCGCCCTCCATTTCCCAGCTCGACGCGACAAATCCGAAGACCGACTTTTCCTATCTCGACAGTGAAACGGTCTATATGCGCCTTGATCACAACATCGCGCCGCTGAACGACGTGCGGGTGCGCCGCGCGCTCAACCTTGCCATCGACCGTCAGGCTTTCCTCGGCACGCTGGTTCCCGAGGGCGCGGTGCTGGCGACAGCGCTCGTTCCGCCGACTACGCTTGGCTGGAACCCTGACGTCAAGGTTTTCCCGTACGACCCCGAAGGCGCAAAGAAACTGCTCGAGGAAGCCAAGGCTGCCGGTGTGAAGGTGGATACGCCGATCACCATCATCGCGCGCACGGCAAACTTCCCGAATGTCACGGAGATCATGGAGGCGATTCAGCAGCAATTGCAGGATGTCGGCTTCAAGATCGATCTGAAGTTCGTGGAAGTGGCCGAGCACGAGAGCTATTATTCCAAGCCCTTCAAGGAAGGCCGCGGACCGCAGATCGTCGCTGCGATGCACGATAATTCCAAGGGCGATCCGTCTTTCACCATGTTCTTCAAATATGCCACCAAGGGCACGCAGTCCGGCTTCTCGGACCCCAAGGTGGATGATCTGATCGAACGTGCCTCCGCAGCCGTGGGTGACGAACGTGCCAAGCTCTGGTCCGAACTCATCGCCTACCTGCATGATGACGTGGTGGCGGATGTGCTGCTGTTCCACATGGTCGGTTTCTCCCGTGTTTCGGAACGGCTGGATTTCAAGCCCACCATCGCCACCAACTCGATGCTGCAGCTTTCGGAAATCGGCATCAAATAAGCCGGTGTCTTGATCTGCCAAAAAGCGGCGGCGGGGCGAGAGCTTCGCCGCCTGCGTTGAAAACCCGGAGTCAACCATGCTGAGTTTCATCCGAAAACGTTCCGTTGCGAGCCTGATCTCCCTGATCGGCCTCATCGTGATGGTTTTCTTCCTCTCCCGTCTGACGGGAGACCCGGCTGCGTTGTTTCTGCCGGTGGAAGCGTCGGAGGAACTGAAACAGCAGTTTCGTGCGCTGCACGGGCTGAATGATCCACTGATGGTGCAGTTCCTGCGTTATGCAGGCGATGTGATGACCGGAGATCTGGGAGAATCGCTCAGAAAAGCCCGGCCGGCACTGGATGTGGTGCTGGAGGCTTTCAACTGGACGCTCTGGCTTGCGGTCATCACCATGTCGCTGGTCACAGCGGCGGCCATCGTTGTCGGTTCGCTTGCGGCTTTCCGCTCCGGCGGTTTTTTCGACCGCATGGCCTCGACCGTTTCGTTGATCGGGGCTTCGGTTCCGGATTTCTGGCTGGCCATCGTGGCGATCGTCGTCTTTTCCGTCAATCTCGCCTGGTTGCCCACATCAGGCACGGGATCGGTGCTGCACTGGATCTTGCCGATCTCGGTGCTGTTCGTGCGGCCCTTCGGTATCATCGTGCAGGTGGTGCGCGGCTCGATGATCGGTGCCTTGTCTTCCGCCTACGTCAAGACGGCGCGGGCCAAGGGTGTGAGATCTGGGCCGATCATCTTCATCCACGCCTTGCGCAACGCCATGCTGCCGGTCATCACGGTGATCGGCGATCAGGCCGCGAGCCTTCTCAATGGCGCAGTCATCGTTGAAACCATCTTCGGGTTTCCCGGTGTCGGCAAGCTGATGATAGATTCCATTCTTCAGCGGGATTTCAATGTCGTGCTGGCCGCCATTCTCGTGACCGCGCTCGCCATCTTCCTGATGAACCTTCTGATCGACATCGCCTATGCGCTGCTCGATCCGCGCATCCGGCACTGAGGAGGCCAGTTCGCCATGAGCCTTTCGAACGCCGATACCGAGATCATCGATGAACCGTCCTTCGCAACACGCATGCTGCGCATGTTGTGGGCGGATAAATTCGCGCTCTGCGCCGCGATCTTTCTCGTCGTCATCGTCGTGCTCGCTTTTGTCGGCCCGGCCTGGCTCGGCGATCTCGCGACGAAACAGAACCTGCGCGGGCGCAACCTTGCCCCGTTCGACTGGCAGCGCGAATGGTATTTCTGGCTGGGGGCGGATGCGCTCGGCCGCTCACTTCTCGCACGCATCGTCGCCGCCACGCAAAATACGCTGATGATCGCCGCCGGCGCCGTCCTCCTCTCCGCCATCACCGGCACGGTGCTTGGCCTGATCGCCGGTTTTTCCTCCAACCGCGTCGGCCAGATCATCATGCGGCTTGCCGATGTGATCATGTCCTTCCCGTCGCTGCTGATCGCGGTCATCGTGCTTTATCTGCTCGGTTCCTCCATCCTCAACCTGATGCTGGTACTCGCCATCACCCGCATCCCGGTTTACATCCGCACCACCCGGGCGGAAGTGCTGGAAGTGCGCGAACGCATGTTCGTGCAGGCGGCGCGCGTCATGGGCGCATCGGGCAAACGCATCCTGTTCCGCCACATCCTGCCTGTGGTGCTGCCAACGCTGACGACGCTTGCAACGCTCGATTTCGCCTATGTGATGCTGGCGGAAAGCGCGCTGTCCTTCCTCGGTATCGGCATTCAGCCGCCTGAAATCACCTGGGGCCTGATGATTTCGCAGGGACGGCAATATCTCACCAATGCCTGGTGGCTGTCTTTCTGGCCGGGGCTTGCCATCATTCTCACCACCCTCTCGCTCAACCTGCTATCCAACTGGCTGCGCATCGCGCTTGATCCCGTGCAGCGCTGGCGGCTGGAAATGAAGGGCCGCAAGCATGGCTGACCATCTTCTCGACGTGCGCAACCTTTCCGTGGAGTTTCACACCGCAAGCGGTGTCGTCCATGCGGTGAAGGACGTTTCCTATCATATCGACCGTGGTGAAACGCTGGCGATCCTTGGCGAAAGCGGCTCGGGCAAGTCGGTGTCGTCCTCGGCCATCATGAACCTCATCGATATGCCGCCCGGCCGCATCAGCGGCGGTCGGATATTGCTCGACGGCAAAGACCTGCTGACCATGCCGGACGAGGCGCGCCGCGAGATCAACGGCCGCCGTATCGCCATGATCTTTCAGGACCCGCTCAGCCATCTCAATCCGGTCTATACCGTCGGCTGGCAGATCCGCGAGGCGATGACGACCCATGGCATGGGCAAGGCGGAAGCTGAGGCGGAGGCAAGGCGGCTCATGGCCCGTGTCGGCATTCCCGATCCCGACCGGTCGCTTTCGAAATATCCGCATGAATTTTCGGGTGGTCAGCGCCAGCGTGTGATGATCGCCATGGCACTGGCGTTGCGGCCCGATCTTCTGATTGCCGATGAACCGACCACCGCGCTTGACGTGACGGTGCAGGCCGAGGTGCTTTCGCTGCTCAAGGAATTGCAGCGTGAAACCGGCATGGCCGTACTCATCATTACCCACGATCTCGGTGTCGTCGCCGAAATCGCCGACCGGGTGGTGGTGATGGAAAAAGGCGTGCTGGTGGAGGCTGGCGCCGTGCGCGAGGTTTATCGCAATCCGCAGCATCCCTATACCCGCAAGCTCATCAATGCCGCGCCGGGGCGCGGCGACATGCATGAGCCGAAAGCGGCGGGCGAACCGCTGCTCAGTGTCCGTGACGTGCGCAAGCGTTATGGTGCATTCGAAGCGCTGAAGGGCGTTTCCTTTGACCTTATGCCCGGCGAAACTATCGCCGTCGTCGGCGAAAGCGGTTCCGGCAAGTCGACGCTGGCACGCATTCTGCTACGGCTCGACGAGCCGGATGCGGGCAGCGCCGTCTGGAAAGGACAGGATCTGTTCAGGCTGTCGCCAGCGGAACTGTTTGCTCTGAGGCGCGATCTGCAGATGGTATTTCAGGATCCCACCCAGTCGCTCAATCCCCGCATGACCGTGTTCCAGCTGATCTCTGAGGCCTGGGTGATCCATCCGGACATATTGCCGAAGACGAAGTGGCGCGAACGGGTCGCGGAGCTGCTACAGCAGGTCGGCCTTTCGCCGGAACATATGCGCCGTTATCCGCACCAGTTTTCCGGCGGCCAGCGCCAGAGGATCGCCATTGCCCGTGCGCTGGCGCTGGAGCCGAAGCTCATCATCTGTGATGAGGCGGTCTCGGCGCTCGATGTTTCGGTTCAGGCGCAGGTCATTACGCTTCTCGACAGGCTGCGCCGCGATATGGGCCTCTCCTTCATCTTCATTGCCCATGACCTGCCGGTGGTACGGGATTTTGCCGATCACGTCATGGTCATGCAGCGGGGAGAGGTGGTGGAGTTCGGCACGGTGCGACAGGTTTTCGAGGCGCCGCGCGAAGCCTATACCCGTGCGCTGCTCGCCGCCAGCCTCGATCCCGACCCCGACATGCAATCCCAGCGTCATCCGGCTGCCGCCGGTCACGCCATCGGAAATTCAAGCGGAGTTCTTTCATGAGCAAACAAGCCTTCGTCGCGCTCGTCACCTGTTTCAACGAGGACGAAACCATCAATTACGAGGCGACCCGCGCGCAGGTGCGCCGCCAGGTGGCTGCCGGTAACAACATCATGTGCGCCGGCACCAATGGTGATTTCACCGCCCTGACGCATGAGGAAAAAATCCGCCTGACCGAAGAGGTGGTGGACGAGGTGGCGGGCCGCGCCAGAGTCATCGTCAATGCCGGCATGCCCGCCACGTTCGAGACCATACAGCTTGCCAAGGCTTTCGACCGTATCGGCGTCGACGGCATTGCCGTCATCACGCCCTTCTTCATCGCCTGCACACAGGATGGCCTGATCCGCCATTTCTCGACAGTGGCCGATGCTGTCGAAACACCGGTCTATCTCTACGACATTCCCGCCCGCACCCAGAACCACATAGAACCGGAAACCGCGCGCAAACTTGCGACCCATGGCAACATCGCCGGCATCAAGGATTCCGGCGGTGCCCAGCAGACGCTCGAGGCCTATCTTCAGGTGGCAAGGGAGGTGCCCGGTTTCGAAGTCTATTCCGGCCCGGACCATCTCGTTCTCTGGTCGTTGCAGAATGGCGCCGCCGGCTGCATCTCCGGCCTCGGCAACGCCCTGCCGGATGTACTCGCCGGCATTCTCAGCGCTTTTAATACCGGTAACACCGCTGAGGCCGAACGCCAGCAGGCGATCTACGCGGCCTTCCGTACCGATCTCTATGCGCTCGGTTTTGCACCGGCCATGGTCAAGCGCTCGCTCTATCTGCAGGACCCCTCCGTCGGCGCCAGCCGCCAGCCGGCCCTTCTGCCGGATCCGGAACAGGACGGCCGCATCCTGGAAATCCTGCGGCGTTATCAGCGGCTGTGATGCCGGCGCCGAATGTGGGGCGCATGGAAAACACTGTGTGCGTCACGTCAAAAACAAGCGGTGAAAACAGCGAAACTCCACAGTGCTTCCCCGGCCTCCTCCATGACGAATAATTTGTGACACAAACACGAAATTCCCCTTGTCAGCCCGACCATTGATGTTTAAGAGGAGCGCGCAACGCAAGCGTTCGCGCATGCGGAGAGGTGGCAGAGTGGTCGAATGCACCGCACTCGAAATGCGGCATACCTGCAAGGGTATCGTGGGTTCGAATCCCACCCTCTCCGCCATAATTTGCCTGGGACAGGCAAGGTTTCCCGAAGGTTTTTGAATTTAGGCTATCTTTGATAGCCGATGCCGAAAGTGGCCGTGGTCGCATATCCGGTGCTTCCATATTCCTGGACTGCATGAAGCAGGGCTGAGAGACCCGCAGCCTCCGTTGATGAAGATCGATGCGGCATCAAGGTATCCGATGTGTGTCCCTATTATCAGCCGGAGATCATACGGCATTGATCCGGCAGTTCAGAGGGAGATGGCACGTAGGTTCTTCTCCGCCATTGCCTCTCGCGACAGACGCGCTATCATGGCCGTTCTGTAGGACGGTAAGCTTTGGGAGGAGTGATACGTGAGACGGATGTGGCCAGACGAGTTTGCCTTTCTGCTGGATGATGCGGAAGAGGTTGATCTGCATATTCCATTGGCGGCACATGATGACGGTTCGCCCGGAAAAACGATATCCAGAAGGGCCTTGAAAGCCCGTATCAGTCAGCAGTACTTTGAGAAAATCTGGCCTCTCGCAGAGGCTCGCTATCGGCTGAACGGCAGGTTTTCGGGCAAGGCGATTACGCTGATTGCCAACAACCCCCATTACCAGAAATGGCATCCTTCCGATGGTGGCAGCGTCGAGAGCGTGTCCGATAGTGGTCAGAAATACACGACACCCTATGTGATCGTGCACTTTCTGCTGGATGATGTTCGCGAGTCCGTTGAAGCCTGACGGTCGCGGAGCCGGTTCTTGCCAGTGAATTGTCGAATGGCCTCGAAGTCATTTCAAACTTCGAGGCCATTTTGTGCCGGTTTCGATCTTCCCGCACGTTCTGGCCGTCATGAGCACATGAGGCTCAAATGATCAGACTTTGGGTTGCTCATGGGTGGCGCAGTGGATGCCGCCGCCTACCTCACCCACGGGGTCGATATTTAATGTGATGATCTCACGGCCGGGATACAGCTTGCCAAGAATGGCTGCGGCCCGCTCGTCGGCTTCCCGGTCGCCGAATTCGGCGGCGATCACAGCGCCGTTGCAAACATAATAATTGACGTAGGAAGACACGAAATCGGCGCTGTCGACCCGGATATCGTGGGGTTCCGGCAAAATGACCATGTCGAGCTTGCGCCCTTCCGCGTCTGTGGCAGCAGCCAGAATATCGCGGGTTTCGAAGGCGGCGACCGACCACGGGTCATCGTGGTCGATCTTGTCTCCCATCTGGATCAGCAATTGCCCCGGCTTGACGAAACGGACCAGCGCGTCGATGTGGTAGTCGGTGATGTCGGCGCCGATGATTCCGGGTGCCCACACCATCTTGCGTGCGCCCATCGTGTCGAGCAGCATCCGTTCGATTTCGGTCTTGTTGCTCCGGTTGCGGTTGATATTGACGAAGCTGCTTTCATGGGCGATCAGCGTGCCGTGGCCGTCGGTCTCAACCCCGCCAGCCTCGCCCACCAGGCCTGCGTCAAAAACCGGAAGGCCCATGCGTTCGGCTATCCGCGCGGCAATCTTTCCGTCGGCATTATGGGTTTGCTTGTTACCCCAGCCGTTGAAGTTGAACTGCGTGATGGCGAGCCCGCCCTTGCCATCCACAACAAAGGATGGCCCGGAATCGCGGCACCACAGATCATCTGTGGGAACGTCCCATAATTCGACCTTGTCTGACGCCTGTTTGCGGATCGCGCCATGGTGTTGCGCTGCGGCCAGCATCACGACCGGCTCGAATTCCGCGATGGTGTTGGCGATTTTCGCGATGGATTTCTGAAGATCCTCAAGGAAATCGGGATCGTCGTGTATGGCGGGGTTTGCCGGCCACTGCATGAAGGTGCGTTCATGCGGTTCCGTTTCCTCAGGATACCAAAAACCGGCGGCACGGGCCGACGGGCCTGTCGCCCGGCCCCGGTGGTGCGAGGCCGAAAGGCCGGCGGTGGCCGCAGCGGCAAACAGCAGGGCCTGACGGCGGGTCATCATCGTATCACCATGAAAATACAAAGGAAATGATCGCTCAACTTGTGGGCGCGCACCTTAGGTTCGACAGTATATGCTGTCAACGGAGGTGAAATTGTCCTGCGATCTTCCAATGCGGCTTTTACACGGATGTGACGGATGAATGTCTCCGTTCGAGGCTCGGGCATTTTATGTGCTGGCATCGCCTCGCGTTTCGGGCCGGCTATCGACCATTGTTACCGTTACATAATGCGTCGGTCTGTCTCTTCGGAAAATGCAATGACTGTACCTCGTATGGTTCAGAAACCGGTTTTTGCGAGAAACACCCTGCTGGCCGCAAGGTCGTTCAGAATGCTGCCGGCATTGCGCGGGTCGCGTTCCTGTTCGATGGTGATGTAGCCGCCGTAGCCGAGTTCCGTCAGCAGGCTGCGGATCGCCGGATAATCGATCGAGCCGCGACCGATCGGGCACATCACACCCTTGGCACAGGCGTCGAAGAAACGGATGTGTTCTGCCATCACTACCTTGAAAACAGCAGCGTCGATATCCTTGAAATGAATATAGTCGACACGGTCCCAATAGCGGCGAAGCGTGGCGATGGGATCCATGCCGGAATAGGCCATATGGCCGGTATCGAGGCAGAGACCCGCGAGTTCGGCGGGAATGTCTTCGACGATCTGTTGCAACTCGTCTGCAAATTCGATGTAGCCGCCGGCATGGGGATGGATGGTGGCGCGCACGCCGTATGTGTCGCGGGCAAGCGTTGCAATGGCGCGGATGTTTTCGACCATGCCCTGCCACGCCGTTGCATCGAGGCGCGGCGCGCGGCCGGAATGACCGGCGGTATAATCGCGTTCGTCATGGCCCCAGTCCATCACCGTCAGATAGGGGGCGGGAAAACGCTGGCCGGCATGGGTTTCCGGCTTCGGCAGGCGGGTGATCAGCGCGCAGATATCGTCGGTCTGGCGTAGCAGGTTGTCGCGGTTGTCAGGTGAGACCAGATCGTCGAAGATCGTGCCGGCAACGATCTTCAGGTCGCGCTCGTCCAGCGCCTGTGAAACGCGTTTGAGATCAAGCGGCAGATAGCCGTAGGGGCCAAGTTCCAGACCACCGAAACCGGCAGCCTTCGCCTCATCCAGCACCTTTTCCCAATGGGGCAGATGGGGGTTTTTGACGTCATCGACGCCCCAGCAGCAGGGGGCGGTGGTGATGGTGATCGGGTTGGTCATGGCATCCTCGTAGTGCGATCGGTGCCGGGCCGCATTCTGCGGCCCGGGAGCTCGTCTCAGCGGCTGATGGTCGCTTGCAGGGCGTCGATGGAGGACTGGATGCCCGCCTCGGTGGACATGGTGAAATCCTCCATTTCGAGGCTCACCCAGCCGTTGTAGCCGGCCATGCGCACGACGGAGAAGAACTCCTTCCACCATTGCAGATCGCGGCCGGCGCCGACAGCCACATAGTTCCAGCTGCGATTGGCGACGTCAGTCACCTCTTTCAGCTCCAGGAGGCCGTTCACATCCGCCAGCCCGCGTTCGATGCGGGTATCCTTGCCATGGCAATGGTGGATAGCGTCGCCGAGTGCCCGGGCAGAGGCGATGGGATCGGCACCCATCCACATCAGGTGTGACGGATCGAGATTCATGCCCACCGCCGGGCCAACCTCGTTGCGCAGCCGAAACAGGGTTTCCGGGTTCCAGACGAGCATGGCCGAGAAATTCTCGAGCGCATATTTTTCAACGCCGGCTTCCTTGGCGAGCTTCACGAGCCCATGCCAGAGCGGGAAGGCGCGGTCTTCCCATTGATAACGGTCGCGCTCCGGCATCTCGGTCGGCCAACTCTTGGTGTATACGAGCCAGTTCGGCACCGTATCGCCGGGCGCTGCCTCCGGCAGACCGGACATGGTGACGATCTTCGTCACGCCGATCTCTCCGGCCAGCCGGACAGTGTCCTGCATCTCCTTAAAGTGGCGCCTGCCCATGTCGCCGGGATCGAGCGGATTGGCGGAGCAATTCAGCGCAGCGATTTCGAGGCCGCGGGCCTCGATTTCCTTCAGCTTGGACTTGAGCAACCCCCTGTCCGCCAGAAGTTCGTCCGCGCGGAAATGCGGGCCGCTGGACCAGCCGCCGCCGGTCATCTCGATGCCCTCGACGCCCAGCACGACACATTTGTCGAGCATATCGGTGAAGGGCAAGTTTGCCATGACATCAGTACAAATTGCGAGTTTCATCGTTTCATCTTTCGGAAGAGGCATGGGGACGCGCTTGAGGAAGAGGAGGACGGGAGAGTGGTCCGGCGCGCCCCCAAACTGGTTATGCGAAATCGACCCAGGTGGCGCCGGCATCGGCCGAGCGGACGCAGTTTTCCAGCCAGCGAACGCCTTCGGTGCCGGCCGTGATGCCGGGATAATGGTGGGTTTTCAGAAAAGCCCTGTCACCGCGATTTGCCGCGTCGATAGCCTGGGCGATCCAGAGATAGATGTTCGACCAGCTATCGCCGAGACCTTCGGTATGCAACGCGCCCATGCGGTCGATGGCGAGGCTTTCCTGTTCCAGATAGGGCATGCCGTGATGCAGGATGCGGCCGGGTTCGCCCTGAACTTCGTAGATCAGCTGGTCGGGATGGGAATCGGACCATTCGAGCGAGGCTTTGGAGCCGACAAAGCGGTAACGCTGCGATCCCATATTGCCAGCATTGACGGAGGAGACCCAGAGACGGCCGCGTGCGCCGTTGTCGTAGTGCATCAGAACGGTGGCGTGGTCCTCCAGCGGCGCGCGGGTGGGGATGAAAGCCTTGCGGTCGCAAAGCAGGCGTTCCACCTTCATATGCGGCAGCACGACTTCCGAGAGATAATAAAGATGCGTGCCGATATCGCCCAGCACGAAGGTCGGGCCGGCGGTGCGGGGATTGGTGCGCCATTTGACGGCCTCGCCCGCGCCCACATCGTCACCGGCATTAAAGCCGTGAGTATATTGCAGGTCGACGATGCGGATGTCGCCCAGCATTTCCTTCTTGACCATGGCCGCCATCTGGTGGACGAGCGGGTGCCCGGTAAAACCATAGGTAACGCCGACGATCAGGCCCTTCTGTTCGGCCAGCCGCGCCACCTCGTCGCATTCCGCCACGGTGAAGAACAGCGGTTTTTCGCAGATGACATGCAGCCCGGCCTCAAGGCAGGCTTTGGTGATTTCATAGTGGGTGAAATTGGGGGTGGCGATGGAGACGACATCAACACCGTCTTCGCGTGCCGTTTCACCGGCAATCAGCGCCTTGTAATCCGCATAGCAGCGTTCCGCCGCCACGCCGAGATTGACGCCGAAGTCACGGCCTCTTTCGGCATCGAGGTCGAATGCGCCGGCGACGAGCTGGTAGTTGCCGTCGCGCAGGGCGCCGGTGCGGTGCTTGTAGCCCACCTGTCCCGTGCGTCCGCCGCCCACCATGGCCCAGCGCAGCGGGCGTGAAATCAGTCTTTCTCCATTGATCATGTCAGTCGTCTTTCCATTTGATGTTGCCAATGGCCGTGGCCGGAGGCTTGGTCCGCCTCAGCTTCAGCGCCGGTTTGCCGCGTTATTTCTTGAAATAGAGGTCGATATAGTCCTGCATCTTGCTGCGCATGAACCGGCTCGATTCATCGGCCCTGTCCTCCCAGGCGAAGACGCAGGAGGTCATGATGCCGTCGAAACCGATTTCGGCGAGTGTGCTGAAGAACTCGTCCCATGGCACTTCACCCTGTCCGATATTGAGATGCTGGTGCACCCGCGCCTGCGTGCCCGGCGGGTTGAGGATATAACGAAGCCCGGAGCTGGCCTTGTGGTTGAAGGTGTCGCCGACATGCACATGGGCGAGCACATCCTTCGCTTCGCGCAGCATCGCCTTGGTGTCGTCACCGAAATAGAAGGTGTGCGGCGCGCAATAGAGGAATTTGACGTTTTTCGAATTGACGGTGCGGATGATGTCGAGCGCCGGCTGCAGCGTCTCACACCAGTCTTCCGGATGCGGCTCGACATGCAGGTTGATGTTTTCACGTTCGAAGATCGGCACCAGTTCTTCCATCGAGCGCCACCAGGCATCCTCGCAGGCCTCAATCATCGAGCCGGTATGGCAGCAATAACATGAACCCTTGTCGGGATGCGGTCCGCGGCCGAATTCGGAGTTCATCGTGTCGACCTCCAGGTCGATGGCGATCTCGATGGCCCGCTTCCAGTGTTTCACCGCCGCCTGCCGTTCGGTCTCGTCATTGGAAGCCCAGCGATACATCGGCAGCAGCGCAGCGATGCCGACATCGGCGTCCTTCAGCGCCTTTTTGAAAGACCTGATGCGCTCGGGAAAGACACGCGGCGCCTTGAACCATTCGAGGAAATCGGCGCGGGGGCTGAGTTCGATCCAGTCGAAGCCAAGCTCCTTCACCTTGGCGGGCAGCGCATCGAGGCTGGTGAAACGGTGCATGTGGGGGTCGATGGCGATTTTCATCGGTCTTGATCCTTCTCTATGTCTTTGTTTTTACGCATTGTCCGGACGTAAAAGCGGAATCGTTTTTACTGGAAATGCTCTAACTGGATGGCGGCTGCGGCGGATGGCCGTCATGGCTGGCCATGTAATTTTCCACCTCAGCCCCGAGATCGGCGAGCGCCTCACCGCCGGCCATCAGGTCGGTGATCTCCTCGCGGGATTTTTCGCCCTTGCGGAAATTGGCGGCGACCGCGCCACGGATGAGCACGGCGAAATGGTCGCCGACGGCGATGGCGTGGGTGACCTGATGGGTGATGAAGATCACCGCGATCCCCCGCTTGCGCGCTTCAAGGACGATGCGCAGGACATGGGACGCCTGTTTCACGCCCAGCGCCGCCGTCGGCTCGTCGAGGATCAGAACGCGTGCGCCAAAATGCACCGCGCGGGCGATGGCGAGCGACTGTCGCTCGCCGCCGGAGAGCCCGCCGATCAGGCGGTCGCCGTCATCGATGCGGGTGATGCCGAATTCCTGCACTGCCTTGACGGCGATTTCGTTTGCCTTCTTGCGGTCGTAGATGCGGAAAGGCCAGAAACCTTTGGTCGGTTCTGCACCGATGAAGAAGGAGCGGCCGATGCTCATCAGCGGAAAGGTTCCGCCGAACTGGTGCACGGTGGAAATGCCCATGCGCTGCGCATCGCGCGGCCCGTCGAAATCGACCGGCTTGCCATCCATCAGCAACTCACCGGAACTGGGCTGATAAACCCCGGCCAGTGTCTTGATCAGCGTGGATTTTCCCGCGCCATTGTCGCCCAGCAGGCAGAGCACCTCGCCGGCGCGCACCTTCAGCGAGATATCGTGCAGAACATCGATGGGACCGAAGGATTTGTTGACGTTTCTGAGTTCGAGAATGGGTGTGGTCATCGTCCAGCCTCACTTCTTCTTCGGCGAATAGGTGAGCGCCATGACGCGGAAGGTGTTGTTCATCAGCACCGCGAGCAGCAGCATGACGCCGATGATGAGGCTCGACCAGTTGCGGTCAAACGCGGTGAAATAGATGCCCTGGTTGACGATGGCGAAAGTGATGGTGCCGAGAAAAATGCCGATCACCGAACCGAAACCGCCGGTCAGCAGTACCCCGCCCACGACGACCGCGATGATGGAGTTGAAGATGAAGGTCATGCCGGCCGAAACCTGGGCGACGTTGAACAGGATTGCCTGACAGACACCGACGAAGGAGGCGCTGACGGAGGAAAGGACGAAAAGTGTCACCGTCAGCTTGTCGGTGGGAATGCCGGCGTTGCGGGCGCTCACGCGGTCGCCGCCCATGGCGAAGATCCAGTTTCCGAAGGGCGAATAATGGACGTAGAAGATATAGATCGCCGTCAGCAAGAGCCACCAGACGATGCTGACCTGAAAACTGCCGCCGATGAACTGTCCGAACAGGAATTTGGCGATCGGGCCGGATTGGGCAGGGCTCAGCGCCACGCTGGTCGTGCCGGTCAGAAGCACGGAAAAGCCGAGGATCAGTCCCTGCACCGCAAACAGCGTGCCGAGCGTGACGATCAATGACGGCACCACGGTCCGTATCACCAGAAAGCCGTTAATCAGCCCGACGAGCACCCCAAGGCCAAGCGCGCCGATGATGCCGAGCCAGATCGGCATGCCGTAATAACCGGTGATGATGGCGACCGTCAGCGCGCCGGCCGGGATCATCGCGCCGATGGAAATGTCCAGCTCGCCGGAAATCATGAGAAGGCCGACGGGAATGGCGACGATGCCGAGATTGGCGGCGACATTCAGCCAGCTTGCGGCACCCGCCGGTTTCAGGAATTCGATGCTGCCGAAGACAACGAAGAAGACAAGAACGAAAACAAGGCCGAGAAAGGCGCCTGATTCCGGGCGGCGCAAAAGGTCGCCCAAAGAGAGATTTTTCACGTCGTTACTCCACGATAGATTCCGGGTTTTGCGGCGATGTCCTGTCCGCTTTGTCCCGAGCCCGGCTATCGGGATCGGGACAGCGCATGGATCATTGCTCAGCGCGCACCCTTGGCGACGCCGGCAAGCGTGGCCTCGATGTTGGATTTGTCGACGATGTTGGGGCCGGTCAGCACCGGTGCGGTCGGCAGATCGGTTCCGAAATCGATGGCCGAGGCAAGCAGCGTCACCGCCAGCAGCGACTGCAGATAGGGCTGCTGGTCGATTGCAAAACCCTGTGTCCCGTCCTTGATGCGGTCGAGGCCGGACTGGTTGAGGTCGAAGGTGCCGAGCAGAGCGGTTCCGGTTTTGCCGGCCTGCATGACGCCGATGGCCGCCGAATCCGCATCACCGGCAGAAATGGTGAGAACACCATCGATCTTGCCGTCCTGAAGCAGCGTCGCCTTGATGGCTTCGGCCACGGCGGTGGCGTCGCCGAAGCTGGTGGCGGGCAGCGGCAGCTGCTTGCCGGTGCCGCCGGCCTTGGTGATGCCGTCCAGGACACCCTTGCATCGAGCTTCGAGATTGGCGGCGCCCGGAACGGTGTTGACACAGATGACGTTGTTTTTGCCCTGTTTGGCGAAATATTCGCCGCCGGCCACACCCGCCAGATATTCGTCGGAGCCGACATAATTGATCGCACCGAGTTCTTTCGCCTTTTCATGGCCCCCGGCATTCATGAGAATGACCTTGATGCCGGCCTTGATGGCTTCGCGTATCGCCGGGTCTTCGCCTTCCGGTACCCAGTTCGGGATCACGAGACCATCGACCTTCTGGCTGATGGCGGTCTGGATCAGCTGCACCACGTCGGGCGCAAAATTGTCGTAGGTTTGCAGGCGGAGATAATTGACCTTGCCGCCATTTGCCTCGACCACGAGGCGTGCGTCATCCAGACCCTTTTTGATGAGGTTCCAGAACGCATCGTCATTCTTGCCTCCGACAACGGCAATATTGGCCGCAAACGCGCCGGATGCCATCACCAGCGATGCAGCACCCGCGATGAGAAATTTCCTGAAATATGCCATTGTTTCCTCCCTGCCCATTCTCCCGATGGGCCAAAATGACAGGATGATTTATATCTTTCATTTTCACGATAATGGAATTTATATTTCATTTAATGTTGCATTTCGTATCATTCCATGTCATTCATGAATGATACGATTGTGAGGTGTCATGAACCGCCCGACCATTACCGATCTCGCCAAGGCAGCCGGTGTCAGCATCTCCACGGTCAACCGGTTGCTGCACGGTTCGACCGCTGTGCGTCAGGATACGATCGACCAGATTCTCAAGGCTGCGGAAGAGATCGGTTTTTATGGTCTCGGCACCATCAAGGACCGGCGTCGTGAGGCCATGCCCCATTACAGGCTCGGGTTCCTGCTGCAGCAATCCCATCGTCCGCTCTACCGGTTGTGGGCGGAGGGGATCGTTACCGCCGCACGCCAGAGGCCGGACAGCGTCATCGAGCCGGATGTCGTGTTCGAGGACGACCTCTCTCCGGAGGCCGTTTCCGCCAATCTCCTGAAGATGGGGCAATCCTGCAGCGCGATCGCGGTGGTGACGGCCGATCATCCGCTCGTCAGCCAGGCGATCGACGAGCTGCGGGGCAGGGGCGTTCCCGTGGTAACCTACGTGTCCGATCTGTCGGCGGCGAGCCGCGCGGGTTTCGTCGGAACCGACAGCTGGAAACGCGGTCGGACTGCGGCATGGTTCCTCAGCCAGACGGTAAAGGGCGAGGGGGTGGTCGTGCCGCTGATCGGCAGCAACCGCTATCAATGTCAGGATGTTTCGGATGCCAGCTTCCGCTCTTATATCCGCGAGAACACACCTGAATTGCAGGTGGCGGAAACACTGCTGACCTTCGAAGAGCCCGAAAATGCCTATGTCATCATCCGCGACATGATCGCTTCCGAACCTGGCCTCAAGGGGATTTATGTCAATGGTGGTGGCATATCCGGCGTTTTGCGGGCACTTCGGGAACTGCCCACGGAAAAGCAGCGCGGCATAAAGATCGTCTGCAACGATATCGGCCCGGAAACGCGCAAGGGTCTGAATGAGGGGCTGATTACCGCCTCTCTGCCACTTCCCCTCGACAGGATGCCGCAGCAATTGATCGACGTGATGTTACGGCGCGTCGAGAATGGCGACACATCCTCCGTCGAACAGCGGATCGTTCCCTTTGAAATCCTGACGCCCGAAAGCATCTGGACCTAGGCCGATAGGATCACTGGAATTCAAGGCTCATCCTGGCAAGATCGTCCCACAGGCTTTCGGCAAAACCGCGTAAAACGATGACTTCGAACACCTGCCCGTCGAGCCGGGTGAGATGCGCGGCGATATGGCCGATCAGCGTCGTCGCGGAGCGTCCCACCGGAAAAGCCGCGATGGAAAGATCGACCGCCGTTCCTTTTGCCAGCACCCGCTCGGCCATTCTGCCTTCGATGCGGATGCGTACACGTCCCTGGCTCTGGTCTATACCCGTTGCCTGTGGCTCAAGCGCCGCAAGAAACGCCTTCATCTCCGCGTGGGACAGCGGCTCTTCGCCGACGATGAACCATTGGCCGGGAGAGACCGCCCGCACATCGCCTTTTGCGAGGCTGCGCAGGCGGACTTCCATATCCGCTGCGCCGGGCGCGGCCAGCACATGGATGATCGCGCCTTCCGGCAGGGGAGAGAGCTTGATGGCGGTGGAAGCGATCGCTCTCTTTTTGCCCAGCACCGGGCGGAGCGTCGGCCGGAAACCAGATTTGAAATCGGGCTTGAAATCAGACATGGAGCTTCTCGTTCTCAGGGTCGAAGAAAACCGGATGGCACAGGCGGGCGGCGGTGAATTCATTGCGCAGACCGTTCCAGACCATGACTTCCTCGCCATGCCGCGCGGGGCCATTCTTGACGAGGGCGAGGCCGATGGTGGAACCGAGATGCGGTGAAAACGCGCTTGAGGTCACATAACCCTGATCGTTTTCCAGCGTTGCCGCCGCATCCCTTTCGAGAATATGCGAACCGGTGCGGAATGACTGGTTTTTATCCAGCGGCACGACGCCGACAAGGCTCGGACGGTCGGCAGCGGAAAGCCCCTCGCGCTCCAGCATTCGCCGGCCGATGAAATCGGCCTTGGTGGCGGAGACCATTTTGCCGAAGCCGAGATCGGCGGGCACCACCGTGCCGTTTATTTCATTATGGGTGACATGGCCCTTTTCGATGCGCAGCACGCCAAGCGCCTCGACACCATAAGGCATGATGCTCTCCGGCTTTCCTGCTTCCATCAGCGCATCGGCAACGCTTTCACCGTAACCGGCCGGAACGGCAAGCTCGTAGGCCAGTTCGCCGGAGAAGGAAATCCTGAACAGGCGTCCGTGCAGTTCCCCGCCAAACAGCGAGACGTCTTTGGCCGCAAGAAACGGGAAAGCCTCGTCGGAAATATCCTCATCGACGATTCTTTGCAGAATTGTGCGCGCCTTCGGTCCGGCAATCGCCATCTGCGCCCATTGATCGGTGACGGAGGCAAGCCGCACGTCGAGATCCGGCCAGAGTGCCTGGGCGCAGAATTCCAGATGGTTCATGACACCCGCCGCATAGGCCGTGGTGGTCGTCATGAAGAAACGATTCTCCTCCAGCCGGCTGGTGGTGCCGTCATCATAGATCATGCCATCCTCACGCAGCATCAGGCCATATCGCGCCTTGCCGACCGGCAGCTTGAGAAAGGTATTGCAATAGACCCGGTTGAGGAATTCGGCGGCGTCCTTGCCGCAAATCTCGATCTTGCCGAGCATCGAGACATCGCAGAGGCCGGCACTCTTGCGAACATTCAGAACCTCGCGGTCAACACTTTCCCGCCAGCTGTCTTCACCTTTGCGGGGAAACCAGGAGGAGCGATACCATAGACCGGTTTCAACGAAGATCGCTCCATTTTTCTCGGCCCAGCCATGCAGCGGCGATTTGCGCACCGGCTGGAAATGCTGGCCGTGATAAGCACCGGTGAGCGCGCCAAAGGAGACGGGCGTATAAAAAGGCCGGAAGGTGGTGGTGCCGACATCGGCCGGGGAAACGCCGCGCGCCTCGGAAAGCAGCCCGATGGCGTTAACGTTGGAAAGCTTGCCCTGATCGGTCGCCATGCCGTTCGTCGTATAACGCTTGGCCAGTTCCACATGGCCGTAACCTTCGGTGACGGCGAGACCGAGATCCTTGCGATGAACATCATTCTGGTAATCGACAAAGGCTTTGGCCCTGATGCCGGGGATCGACCAGAGCGGCTTTGCGGGCGGGGCGACGATATCGTTTTCCACAACGCCGAATGTCGGTGTGGTCGCTGCAAAACCGAGATCCTGCGCAAGCGCGGCACCCTTTCGCGCGCCGTCTTCAAGGCAGGCGGCGATGCCATTTGTCGCCGATACCGCACCGGCAAGTTCGAGCCCCTTGAGATTGGCCGGGGCAAGGAAGGCAACATTGTCTTCCGACCAGACCGGTTTTCCACCGCGATGGCAGGCGAGATGGATGATGGGGCTGAAACCGCCCGACATGGCGAGCGCATCGATATTCATGCTTTCCGTGCGGCCATTGGCATAAATTTCTATGGCGGAAAGTGCCTTGCCGCCCTTTGCATTCGAGACGACGCCACCCTTGATGACACGCGCCTTGCCTTCGTAGCCCGGATTACCCTGGTCGCGGCTGTCGATGATGGCGGCAAGAGTGACGCCCTGTGCTTCCAGGTCGCGGGCAAGGGCATAACCACTGTCATTGGTGGTGAAAATCGCCGTCGCCGTGCCGGGACTGATGGCATAACGGTTGAGATAGCTGCGCATGACGCTGGCCATCATCACGCCGGGAATATCATTACCGCCGAAAACCAGTGGCCGCTCTTCCGCACCCGTGGCGAGCAGCGCTTGCTTGGCGACGATGCGCCACAGGCGCTCCACCGGCACGTGGGCTTCCGGGTTGGCCACATGTTTTTGCACACGCTCCAGCGCGCCAAAGACATTGCCATCGTACCAGCCGAAGGCCGTGGTCCGCGTCAGCATCGTCACATTCGGCAGGGTTTCGAGTTCGGCGACGCAGTGCGCCGCGAAATCCGCAGCGCTCTTGCCGCCGATGGTCGCGGTTTCGGAAAGGAGCCCGCCGCCTGCCATGGAATGTTCATCGATGATGATGACGCGCGCGCCGGCGCGCCCAGCGGCAAGGGCTGCGGCAAGTCCTGCCGCGCCGGAGCCAATCACCAGCAGGTCGCAATGCGCCCAGCATTTGTCATAGGCGTCCGGGTCTGCCGCATAGCTCGCCTTGCCGAGACCGGCCGCTTTGCGGATGAAGGGCTCGTAGATTTTTTCCCAGAAGGCGGCAGGCCACATGAAGGTCTTGTAATAGAAACCCGCGCCGAGGAAGGGCGAAAGAAGGCCGGTCAATGCGCCGATATCGAAATCGAGAGAGGGCCAGCGGTT
Organism: Rhizobium sp. UGM030330-04; assembly: GCF_003208455.1. Lineage (NCBI taxonomy): Bacteria > Pseudomonadati > Pseudomonadota > Alphaproteobacteria > Hyphomicrobiales > Rhizobiaceae > Rhizobium > Rhizobium sp. UGM030330-04. The sequence continues at coordinate 169,779 of NZ_QKML01000007.1, read as the reverse complement.
CTGGCTTTTCGCTTCCAGCCCGGCATAAAGCTCCTGCATGGTGGCGCGCGTGTTCGGCTCCGTGCGCCCGCCGCTGCCGATCGTCATCAGGGCGTTCGGCTCGGCGGCACCCGCCGTCAATAGGCCGCGCGGGCGGTGATATTTGAAACTGCGTCCGACGAGCTGCTGGCCATTGGCGAGCAGGGCGGAGGCGAGACTGTCGCCTGCAAAACCCTGCATCACCTTGCCGTCGAAGGTGAAGGAAAGCGGCTGGGTGCGGTCAATCAGACCGCCGGTCTTCAGGCGGCTGGATGTCATGCGCTTGTCACTTCCTTCTCTCCGGCGGCATCTCGGCAGGCGGATATCTCATGGGTGACGGTGTCGCGGGCGACGATCAACCAGCGGCGGCAGCCGGAGGTGTGGTGCCAATATTCCTCATAGGCGCCCCGCGGATTGTCACGCAGATAGACATAATCGAACCATTCCTCAGCACCGGCATCCGCCGCCGGTCGCTGAAGGGCAGCGCCCTTGATAGTGAATTCTTGCCTGGGTCTTGGCCCGCAATGCGGGCAGGGCACGAGACTTGCCATTTCAGATGTCCTTGCTACGCCAGATAGCGGGATGGCGAAAAGTGTGACCGGTTTTCGCCTGAAATCCCGCTATGGATTTAATGAAGGTTGGGCTGTGCGCCCTGACCTTTTTCATCGATGAGATAACCGCGCCGGAAGCGGTCCAGCCGGAAGGCCGTCGCCGTTTCCTGCGGCGTGCCGCGTGCCAGAAGATGGGCAAAGCAGAACCCGGAAGCGGGCGTCGCCTTGAAGCCGCCGTAACACCAGCCGGCATTGAGATAGAGATTGTCGATCGGGGTTTGGTCGATGATCGGTGAGCCATCCATCGACATATCCATGATGCCGCCCCAAGAGCGCAGGACCCTGACGCGGGAAAGCGCCGGTATCATCGCCTTGCCGGCTTCGGCGACATGTTCGACCGTCGCCAGATTGCCGCGCTGGGCATAGGAGTTGTAACCGTCTATATCGCCGCCGAAGACGAGGCCGCCCTTGTCCGATTGCGAAACGTAAAAATGGCCCGCCCCGAAGGTGACGACGCCATCGATAAAGGGCTTCAGCCCTTCCGACACAAAAGCCTGCAGCACATGGCTTTCGATCGGCAATTTCAGGCCGGCCATGGCGGCCACCTGCGAGGAATTGCCCGCTGCCGCCAGCGCCAGCTTGCCACAACCGATGAAGCCGCGGCTGGTCTCCACACCCACGACCATGCCGTTTTCGCGACGAATACCCGTCACCTCGCAGCCCTGAATGATATCGACGCCCCGGCTATCTGCACCACGGGCATAACCCCAGGCAACAGCATCATGCCGCACCGTGCCACCGCGCTTTTGCAGCAGGCCGCCCTGAACCGGAAAGCGGGCATTGTCGAAATCGAGAAACGGCAGCATTGCCTTGACAGAGGCGCGGTCCAGAAGTTCGGCATCGACGCCGTGCAGCCGCATGGCATTGCCGCGCCTTGTATAGGCATCGCGCTGTGCATCCGAATGGAAAAGGTTCAGCACGCCGCGCTGGGAAACCATGGCGTTGAAATTGAAATCCTGCTCCAGCCCTTCCCACAGCTTCATTGAAAGCTCGTAGAATGGGTTGTTGCCCGGCAGCAGGTAATTGGAGCGGATGATCGTGGTGTTGCGGCCGACATTGCCGGAGCCGATATAGTTTTTCTCCAGCACCGCGACATTGGTGATGCCGAATTCCTTGGCAAGGTAATAGGCGGTCGCCAGCCCGTGCCCGCCGCCGCCAACGATGATGACGTCATAATGCGGTTTCGGTGACACATCCCGCCATGCGGGCTTCCACGATTTATTGCCAAGAAGGCCGTTCATGAAAATGGAAAAGGCGGAATAGCGCATCTGGCGTACCTCGAACGATATCAAGCAAGCTTACCGACACGGTTCGAAAGGCGATTGCAGAAAAGGGACATTATGAATTAGAAACGAGACATGACCGTCATCGAGCAAAAAAATACCCAGCATATCGGTTTTGTCCTCGTCCCGAATTTTGCGCTGATGTCCTACGCCTCGGCGGCGGAGCCGCTGCGGGCTGCCAATCTCATTGCCGGGACCGATCTTTATGAGGTCGTGCCTTTGTCCTTCGGCGGTGAATCCGTCAGAAGCTCGTCGGGAATCCTCGTCGATTGCCAGTCACTCGCCTTGGTGGGCGAGCGATGCCATACGATCTTCGTCTGTGCCGGCGGTGGGCCGCAGGACTGGGCGGTGGGGGAAGGTTCTTTTGGCATGCTGCGGCGGCTGGCGCGCCAGGGCGTCAGGATTGGTGGCATTTCCAGCGGTGCTTACCTGCTGGCGGCGGCGGGCCTGCTGGATAATCGCGATTTTACGATCCACTGGGAGCACGCGCCGGTACTCCGGGAAGCCTTTGCCCATCTCACGCCCAGACAGGCCCGCTTCGTCATCGATGGGGACCGCATTACCTGTGCCGGCGGTGTGGCACCCCTCGACATGATGCATGCGATGATTTCGCAGAGAATGGGTGCCCATTTTGCAAGGCGTGTCAGCGACTGGTATCTGCACACGGCGGTCGCCGAACCCGGCGCGCCGCAGCGTGGCTCCTCGGCGGAACGTCATGGCACCCACCATCCGGCCTTGCTGACCGTGCTGGAAAAAATGGAAACGACCATCGAAAGCCCGCTTGACCGGCAGACGATGGCAAAGTTGGCCGGAACCAGCGCGCGGCATCTCGACCGGCTTTTTGCGAGCCATCTGAAGTCGACATTTCTGGAGACCTACCGCGCCATTCGCCTTGACCACGCCCGGCGATTGCTGGAGCAAAGCCCGCTCTCCATCGCGGAAGTGGCCTTCGCCACGGGCTTTTCCAGTGCAGGCCATTTTTCGGGTTGCTTCAAGGCCCGCTTCGGTCAAACACCGAATGCGATGCGACAAAGATTTCCCCTGAATTAAAATAGTTTTCCTGTAAAGAAGGGAAAACACGAAAATGCCGGAGGAACCGATGGCCAAGGATACCACCAAGACCGAGCAGGCGCAGTTCCTGTCCCAGGACCCGCATGCCGTTCGCGAGCCGAGGGTCAACAATCTGGAAATGGCAATCGGTCATGAAGTGCGCGCCTATCGCAAGAAACTTGGTATCACCGTCACTGATCTTGCGTCCGCCACCGGTGTTTCCGTGGGCATGCTTTCCAAGATCGAGAACGGTAATATCTCGCCGTCGCTCACCACGCTGCAGACGCTTTCAAAGGCGCTGGGCGTGCCGATCACTGCGTTCTTTCGCGGTTTTGAGGAGCCGCGCAGTGCCACCTTCGTCAAAGCGGGGCAAGGGGTGAATATCGAACGCAGGGGCACCCGGGCCGGCCACCAATACAGCCTGCTCGGCCATATCGACAACAATACCAGCGGCGTCACCGTCGAGCCCTATCTCATCACGCTCACCAAGGATTCGGATGTGTTTCCGACCTTTCAACATGAGGGAATGGAGTTTCTTTACATGCTGGAAGGCGAGGTGGTCTATCGCCACGGCGAACAGCTTTTCACCATGCAGGCAGGCGACAGCCTGTTTTTCGACGCCGATGCGCCGCACGGGCCAGAGGAGTTGGTGAAGCTTCCCGCCCGTTATCTGTCGATCATTTCCTATCCGCAGAGAGGTGCGGGGGACCAGTAATCCTTTGAGAAGTCTAGGAGGTTATGTGCTTCGAAAAATCATTAGGAGACCCAAATACCTTCGCTCGGGCGAATTGGCATATGTCCTCCCTCATTCCTACGTCAAAGAAAGGCATGAGTTACTTCTCACAGTTTCTCTCGTCACAAACCGTTATCTCTTTGGGTTAGTTTATAGCGGTCTTTGTCCCCAATATTTTCGCAGTATGGGTGAGGTAAGTGGTGTGTTTGTGTCATTGGTTGTGCCCACAGATGAATTGAATTTGGGTATAAGTAAGCCTGGTGACATAGATATACTTGTTATTCCGTATCAAGATAATGCCCTGATTTTGGACCAAATATTGGCTATTGAAGTGAAAGTAGTTAGGGCTTCTTTCTTCAATCAAGGCAGATCTCCAAATTCTATGGGCATGACGCAAGCCGATGGCCTACTAAAGATGGGATTTCCCTACGTTGCAGTAGCGCACCTAATTGTCTCGGATGAAAGCCCTGAGCATGCTTGGCGACCGATGGGTATCGCTGAAATTTTGGATGAGTTTGGCAATTGCAGAATGCTGCCCGAAATGAATGTGGACTGGATGCCAATTGACCTCATGGAGCGTGCCATGGGAAAAATGAAGTCTGCTCGAAGTTCAAAGAATTTAGGCCTAGCTGCTGCCTTTTTAGCTTCGAGGGAAGAGGATTTAAATGGTGCTGGGCTTCGTGGGACTTGGTATCCAAATGTTGAACCCGCATCGGTGAACGATTTTGTTCAGCGGAGTACATTGGAAAAAATCGTCTCTCTTTTCCACGAAAACCCCACGGCTTTCATGGACATACCTCGCTATGATCCATAACGAGTTATTTGCCTTAGAAGAAAAAAATATTCCTGATAGTTGACGAATTGGAATTCCATATGTTAGCCCTTCATTCAGAAACGAATGGAGGTGCCTGTCGATGTGCGGCATTGTTGGACTATTCCTGAAAGACAAAAGCCTTGAGCCGCAGCTGGGTCAGCTGCTCTCGGACATGCTCGTCACCATGACCGATCGCGGCCCGGATTCGGCTGGGATTGCGATCTATGGCAGCGCTGCCAATGGCCGCGCGAAAGTGACGATCCAGTCGGCTGATCCCATCGCCGATTTCTCCGGCCTCGCTGAAGTGCTGAAGGAAAATGGCGTTAACGCCGTGGTCACGGTGAAAAGCACCCACGCTGTTCTGGATATTCCGTCCGAAAAGCTGGGCAGCATTCGTGCGGTTCTTGCCGCCATCCGTCCTGATGTCCGGGTCATGGGCTCCGGCGACAGCGTGGAAATCTACAAGGAAACCGGCCTGCCGAAAGACGTTGTCGCCCGTTTCGACGTGCGCTCCATGGCCGGCAGCCATGGCATCGGCCACACTCGTATGGCAACGGAATCGGCGGTTACGACGCTGGGCGCGCATCCCTTTTCCACCGGTGCCGACCAGTGCCTCGTGCATAATGGCTCGCTTTCCAACCACAATAATCTGCGCCGCGAACTGGTGCGCGAGGGCATGACGTTCGAGACCCAGAACGACTCGGAAGTCGCCGCCGCCTATCTCACGGCTGAGATGGCCAAGGGCAAGGATTTAGGCGAGGCGCTCGAGGGTGCGCTCGATGATCTCGACGGCTTCTTCACCTTCGTCGTTGGTACCAAATCCGGCTTTGGCGTGGTGCGTGATCCCATCGCCTGCAAGCCCGCTGTCATGGCTGAGACCGACCAATATGTCGCTTTCGGCTCGGAATATCGCGCGCTGGTCAATCTGCCCGGCATCGAAAATGCCCGCGTCTGGGAGCCGGAACCGGCGACCGTCTATTTCTGGGACCATGAAAAGGCTGCCTGAGACCCGTCATCGGCGCCTGTTTTGAAAGTCATAATCCATGCCAGTTTTCGATCTCTCCCACACGCCATTGCGTGAACTCAACAGTGCTCTCCACGGCCTTTCCTCTGGAGCCAACGACACCGAATTCGAAGTGGTCAATCCGCGCGGCCATCATGCCGTGGCTGTCGGCATCGACAGCCCTGTGATCGTCGAGGTACGCGGCTCCGTCGGTTATTATTGTGCGGGCATGAATGATGGCGGCACCGTCACCGTGCACGGTTCGGTCGGGCCGGGCGTTGCGGAAAACATGATGTCCGGCACCGTCGTCATCGAGGGCGACGCTTCGCAATATGCCGGCGCCACCGGTCGCGGCGGGCTTCTGGTCATCAGGGGCAATGCCGCCTCCCGCTGCGGCATTTCCATGAAGGGCATCGATATCGTCGTGAAGGGCAATATCGGCCACATGTCCGCTTTCATGGGCCAGTCCGGCCATCTCGTCGTCTGCGGTGATGCGGGCGATGCGCTGGGCGATTCCCTTTATGAGGCGAAGCTTTTTGTGCGCGGTTCGGTGAAAAGCCTGGGTGCTGATTGCATCGAAAAGGAGATGCGTCCGGAACATCTCGAAAAGCTTGCCGAACTCCTCGAAAAGGCCGGCGTCACCGATGTCAGTCCCGGTGAGTTCAAGCGCTACGGCTCGGCCCGCACGCTCTACAATTTCAACATCGACAACGCCGACGCGTATTGAGGCGAGGGATATTCCGATGAGCTATCACAACCCCTTCACCCCGCCGCGTAAATCCGCAACATTCGATGATCACACGCTGGCGGAAATCCGCCGCGCGGCGGCGACCGGCATCTATGACATTCGCGGTGCGGGCACCAAGCGCAAGGTGCCGCATTTCGACGACCTCTTGTTTCTTGGCGCCTCCATCTCGCGTTATCCGCTCGAGGGTTACCGCGAGAAATGCGATACGACCGTCACGCTCGGCACACGTTTCGCCAAAAAGCCGATCACGTTGAAAACGCCGATCACCATTGCCGGCATGAGCTTCGGCGCGCTTTCGGGCAATGCTAAGGAAGCGCTCGGCCGTGGCGCGACCATCGCCGGCACGTCCACCACGACGGGTGATGGCGGCATGACCGATGAGGAGCGCGGTCATAGCCAGACGCTGGTTTACCAGTATCTGCCCTCACGTTACGGCATGAACCCCAAAGACCTGCGCCGTGCGGACGCCATCGAGGTCGTGGTCGGCCAGGGCGCGAAGCCGGGCGGTGGCGGCATGTTGCTCGGCCAGAAGATTTCCGATCGCGTCGCCAACATGCGCAACCTGCCGAAGGGCATCGACCAGCGCTCCGCCTGCCGCCATCCCGATTGGACCGGCCCGGATGATCTGGAAATCAAGATCCTAGAACTGCGCGAAATCACTGACTGGGAAAAACCGATCTACATCAAGGTCGGTGGTGCACGCCCCTATTACGACACGGCTTTGGCGGTGAAAGCCGGTGCCGATGTGGTGGTGCTTGACGGTATGCAGGGCGGCACGGCCGCGACGCAGGATGTGTTCATCGAAAATGTCGGCATGCCAACGCTCGCCTGCATTCGCCCCGCCGTGCAGGCGCTTCAGGATCTCGGCATGCACCGCAAGGTGCAGCTCATCGTCTCCGGCGGCATTCGTTCAGGCGCTGATGTCGCCAAGGCGTTGGCGCTTGGTGCCGATGCGGTTGCGATTGGAACGGCGGCACTGGTGGCGTTGGGTGACAATGATCCGCATTGGGAAGCGGAATACCAGAAACTCGGCACCACCGCCGGCGCTTATGATGACTGGCATGAGGGCAAAGACCCCGCCGGCATCACCACGCAGGACCCGGAATTGGCAGCACGCCTTGATCCCGTTGCCGCCGGCCGCCGCCTCGCCAATTACCTGAAGGTCATGACGCTCGAGGCGCAGACCATCGCGCGCGCCTGCGGCAAAAACCATCTCCACAATCTGGAGCCGGAAGATCTGGTGGCGTTGACCATGGAGGCTGCGGCAATGGCGCAGGTTCCGCTGGCGGGAACGAGTTGGTTCCCGGGGAAAGGCAGCTTTTAAGCCATAAAGAACGGACGGGCGCATTTGGGAGGATGTGCCCGTCTTTTTTCAATGAAGTGTCTGATACCAAAAAAAGGGGAATGACGTGACACTGGACCTCTCCAAATTTGCTGCCGAAAACGGCATCAAATATTTCATGATCAGTTATACCGATCTCTTCGGCGGCCAGCGCGCCAAGCTGGTTCCTGCGGAAGCCATTGCCGATATGCAGAAGGGCGGGGCGGGTTTTGCCGGTTTTGCCACATGGTTCGATCTGACGCCTGCTCATCCCGATCTTTTTGCCGTGCCCGATGCCTCCTCGGTCATCCAGCTTCCGTGGAAAAGGGATGTCGCCTGGGTCGCTGCCGATTGCGTGATGGAAGACCAGCCGGTGGAACAGGCGCCGCGCGTGGTTTTAAAAAAGCTCATCGCGGAAGCGGCAAGCGAGGGGCTGCGGGTCAAGACCGGCGTTGAGCCGGAATTTTTCCTGATTTCGCCTGACGGGGCGAAAATCTCCGACGAATACGATACGGCGGAAAAGCCGTGCTACGACCAGCAGGCTGTTATGCGCCGTTACGATGTGATCGCCGAGATTTGCGATTACATGCTGGAACTGGGCTGGAAGCCCTACCAGAACGACCATGAGGACGCGAATGGCCAGTTCGAGATGAACTGGGAATATGATGACGCGCTGCAGACTGCCGACAAACATTCCTTTTTCAAGTTCATGGTCAAATCCGTCGCCGAAAAGCACGGGCTGCGCGCAACCTTCATGCCGAAGCCTTTCAAGGGCCTGACTGGCAATGGCTGCCATGCCCATATCTCGGTCTGGGATCTCGACGGCAAGATCAATGCCTTTGCCGACAAGGCGATGCCTTTCGGGCTTTCCGCCAAGGGCAAGACCTTTCTCGGTGGCATCATGAAACACGCGTCGGCCCTTGCAGCGGTTACCAATCCGACGGTCAATTCCTACAAGCGCATCAACGCACCGCGCACCATTTCGGGCGCTACCTGGGCGCCGAACACGGTGACATGGACCGGTAATAACCGCACCCATATGGTGCGCGTGCCGGGGCCGGGGCGGTTTGAACTGCGCCTGCCGGATGGCGCGGTAAACCCCTATCTCCTGCAGGCCATCATCATCGCCGCCGGCCTCTCCGGTGTCCGTTCAAAGGCCGATCCCGGTCCGCATCACGACATCGACATGTATCGCGAGGGGCACAAGGTCACGGATGCCCCGAAGCTGCCGCTCAATCTTCTCGATGCGCTGCGCGAATATGAGAAGGATGCGGAATTGCAGCAGGCGCTGGGCGTTGAATTCTCGAAAGCCTATCTCAAGCTCAAGCAGGGTGAGTGGAACAGCTATTGCTCGCAGTTCACCGCCTGGGAGCATCAGACCACGCTCGACGTTTGAACCCGGTTTCCCCGCCGCCCTTGCGGCTCTTCCCGCGCTCGTCAAACGGCGCGGGTTTTTCCCTTATTGATGACAGAGAGAACGCCAGATGACGAATTTCGTCCTGACCGTAACATGCAAGTCCACCCGTGGCATCGTCGCCGCCCTTTCAGGCTTTCTGGCTGACAAGGGCTGCAACATCATCGACAGTTCGCAGTTCGATGATCTGGGCACGGGTCGTTTCTTCATGCGTGTGGGTTTCATTTCGGAGGAGGGAGCAAAACGCGACGAGCTTATGACCGGGCTTGCACCGATCTCGGAAAAGTTCGGCATGGAGGTGGCGCTGCACGACCAGTCCGAACGGATGAGGGTTCTTTTGATGGTGTCGCGCTTCGGTCATTGCCTCAACGATCTGCTGTATCGCTGGCGCATCGGCGCCCTGCCGATCGATATTGTCGGCGTGGTCTCCAACCACTTCGAATACCAGAAGGTCGTCGTCAACCACGACATTCCCTTCCACCACATTCCGGTGACGAAAGAAAACAAGCCGCAGGCTGAAGCTCGGATCATGGAGATCGTCGAAAGCACCGGAACGGAACTCATCGTGCTCGCCCGTTACATGCAGGTGCTATCCGACAGGATGTGCGCGGCGATGTCGGGTAAGATCATCAATATTCACCATTCCTTCCTGCCATCCTTCAAGGGCGCCAATCCCTATAAACAGGCCTATCAGCGCGGTGTGAAGCTGATCGGTGCGACGGCGCATTATGTGACTGCGGATCTGGATGAAGGCCCGATCATCGAACAGGATATCGTGCGCATCACCCACGCCCAGAGTGCGGAGGATTACGTGTCGCTTGGCCGCGATGTGGAAGCGCAGGTGCTGGCCCGCGCCATTCACGCCCACATCCACCGGCGGGTATTCCTGAACGGCAGCCGAACCGTGGTGTTTCCGCCCGGTCCCGGCTCCTATGCCTCGGAACGAATGGGATAAGGTTTCCCGGTGCTGCGGCAGGCTGTCCTGCCGCGCGGTCTGCTGTTGCCATAAAGATGATGCGCGGCTAAATAAGTTGGTACGCCATAATATCAAGAGCCAGAACCTGCTTTGGCGTGCGGCGAGCCGAAGCGGAATGTGCCAAACGAGGTGATACCATGACCGGTGCTTTGCAGGGAACTGCCATTCGCGTTGAGCGTCCGACGAAAACGCTGAGGGAACTCGCGCTCGACAAGGTGCGGGATGCCATCGTGAATGGTTATTTCCGCCCGGGAGACCGTCTTGTGGAGCGTGATCTCTGCGCCCAGCTCGGCGTTTCCCGCACCATTGTGCGTGAGGTTCTGCGGCATCTGGAATCCGAAGGGCTGGTGGCGAATTTGCCCAATAAGGGGCCTATGGTCGCGCTGCTCGATCTCGATGAGGCCAAGCAGATTTACGAAATTCGCGGTGCGCTGGAGGGAATGGCGGCACGTCTTTGCGCCGAACGCCGCGATCCCACCATTGTCGAGGCGCTGGAGGTTTCGCTCGGGCACATCCGTGAAAGTTATCTCGCGAAGGATATGCCCGGCGTGCTGGCACATACCTCGTCCTTTTACCAGACCTTGTTCAGCAAGATCGACCGGCATGTCGCCTGGGGCGTCGTCAATCTGCTGACGGTTCGGATCAACCATCTGCGCTCCATGACCATCAAGACGAAAAGCCGCGACACTGACGGTCCGGCGCAGATGGAAAAGATCGTTGAGGCCATCCGAAAGGGAGACGGTGACGCTGCCTACAAGGCCGCGCTCGATCACGTCACAAGCGCCTGCGCCATCGCCGAAGCCGTTCTGACGGCGCAAAAAACCGCCGACTGACGGTTTTCGGCACTCCGATTATCCCGCCCTTGTGGTTACCCTGCCGGGAGCCGCAAGGTTGCGGTTATTATGTTTATCTTTGTTTTTCAGTAATTTAGAAAAATCCTCGACCGCTTCTTGACAGGGTAAACCGTTTGGTGTGATGGTATGCCATAATAAATAATATAAAGAGCGGAGCTTAATATGAACTGGAATCCGATTTCCCGGAAATGCACAGCCGTGCGCGCCAAAACCTTTCTGGCGGGCGTTGCCATCACTCTTTTTGCCGGTGCTGCTGTTGCTCAGGACTGCACACCGAAAATATCCGACGATCATCTCATCAAGCCCGGTCATCTCGTCATGGCCACCAGCCCGACCCTGCCGCCCATGGCCTATGCGGATCAGCAGGGTGTCCTTAAAGGGCTGCGCATTGAGCTGGGTTATGAAATCGCCAAGCGTCTGTGCCTGAAGCCGGAATATATCAGCACCGAATATGCGACCATGGTGCCGGGCCTGCAGGGTGGCCGCTGGGACATGATCAATGCCGGCCTGTTCGTGACGGCAGAGCGACGCAAGATCCTGTTCATGATCCCCTATGAAAACCTCGCCATCAGCATTTCCACGGCGGTCGGTGCATCCGATCCCATCACCAAGGTCGATGATCTCGCCGGCAAGGCCGTCAGCACCGATATTGGCGGTTATGCCGAGCGCAAGATCAAGGAACTGAACGAGGACTTCAAGAAGCGCGGTCTGGCGCCGATGACGATCAACCTCTTCGACAATTATGCGACGGTTTATCAGGCGTTGCGCGCCGGCCAGGTGCAGGCGGCGGTATCGATCGATCCGGTTGCCAAGCAATATCAGGATCGCGGTGAATTCACCCATGCGCTTTCCGGCATGTATCCCACACCCGGTTCGCTTTCCTTCGGTAACAAGGACGTCGCCGACGCCGTTTCTGCCGCTCTGAAGGAGATGAAGGCCGATGGCGCGCTCGAGAAGCTGATGGGCGGGTATGGCGTCAGCATTGCGCCGGGCGATCTCGCCGTTCTCGGCCCGGAAGGCTGAATTCCATCCATCTGAACAGTCATCGCGGCGGGAAAGCTCTCGCCGCGACCGTTCCCGCATGAATTGGAGAAAGACGTGAAGGGTTGGAACTGGGAAGGTTTCTTCGAATATCTGACGAATTATTATCTGTTCGAGGGCGCGCTGGTGACGCTCGGCCTCACTGTTTTCGCCATGACGGCGGGTCTGGCGCTGGGCTTCGTTATTGCGGTGATGCGCATGTCGAAATACCGGTTCCTGTCCGGGCCGGCCTATTTCTACACCTGGATCTTTCGCGGCACCCCGCTTCTGGTGCAGCTCATCATCATCTATACCGGTCTGCCGCAGATCGGCATCAAGCTGACGGTTCTGCAATCAACGCTGATTGGCCTGTCGCTCTGTGAAGCGGCCTATCTGTCGGAAATCGTCCGGGCGGGCATTGCCGCGGTTCCAAAGGGCCAGATCAATGCTGCCCGCGCCATCGGCATGACCGAGGCGCAGGTGATGCGGTACATCGTTGCGCCGCAGGCTTTCCGCATCATCATTCCGCCGCTCGGCAATTCCGTCAACGGCGTGCTCAAGACGACGTCGATCGCTTCGATCATTTCCATGGAAGAGCTTCTGCGCCGCACGCAGGTGCTCATTCAGGAAAAGTTCCTGGTTCTCGAACTCTTTATGGTCGCAGCCCTTTATTACCTCGCCATGACGACCGCCTGGGAACTGATCCAGCGCCGGATCGAAAAGCGGTTCGGCAAGGCCTATGGCCCCATGTCGACTGACGTGCATTAAGGAGCGGTCCTATGTCGCAAGCAATCAGCATGATCGAACTACAATCCGTCAACAAATGGTACGGCCCGAATTTTCAGGTTCTGACCAATTGCAGCCTGAATGTCGCCAAGGGGGAAGTCGTCGTGATCTGCGGGCCTTCCGGTTCCGGAAAATCGACCCTGATCAAATGCGTCAATGCGCTGGAGACGATTGGCAACGGCGTCATCACGGTCAATGGTGTGGAGGTGACAGATCCTAAGACCGATATGCCGAAACTGCGCTCCAGGGTGGGCATGGTGTTTCAGCATTTCGAACTTTTCCCGCATATGACGATCCTTGAAAATCTCTGCATCGGGCAGGAGAAGGTTCTGGGCCGTTCGCCGGCGGAAGCGCTTGCCAAGGCCAATGCCCTTCTCGAACGGGTGGGGTTGACGGCGCATGCCAGGAAATATCCCGGGCAATTGTCGGGCGGTCAGCAACAGCGCGTCGCCATTGCCCGTGCGCTGGCGATGGACCCGGTCGCCATGCTCTTCGATGAGCCGACATCGGCGCTCGATCCGGAAATGATCAACGAGGTCCTCGACGTCATGGTCTCGCTCGCGCAGGAGGGCATGACGATGATGGTGGTGACGCATGAGATGGGTTTTGCCCGCAAGGTGGCGGACCGCATCGTTTTCATGGATGGCGGCGAAATCGTGGAAATCGGTGAGGGTGACAGTTTCTTCACCGATCCGAAGACGGAGCGTGCCCGCTCCTTCCTGTCGAAAATCCTGGCGCACTAGGCTCGTCTCGGCCGGAGCGGGATAACGATATTCCGCTTCAGGTCATCGGGCCTTCGGCCTTTCCGAACAATGCAGAATGAGATTGGCGGAGAACTGCAATGATAAACCGTGTCCTGATGCCCCGCGAAATGCTGATCGGCGGCGGCAGCCGTTTCCGATTGCCGGCCATGCTGAAATCGCTCGGCGTCAATCGTCCTCTGCTCGTCTGTGACCCCGTGATGCAGAAGCTCGGCCATGCCGATGCGCTTTTGCAGGCGCTTTCAGGCGAAGGCATAAATGGCGCCATTTTCTCCGAGGTCGTTGAGGACCCGACGGACATATCGATCGCTGCTTTAGTGAAGCGCATTTCCGATGGTAGTCATGACGGTCTTGTCGCCGTCGGTGGCGGCAGCGCCATGGATACCGCAAAGGCAGGCGCCATCGTCGCGACCAGCGGCGAAGAGTTGCGCACCCTGAAGGTGCCGCGGATCGTGGATTTCGCCGTCATGCCGGTGATTGCTATCCCCACCACCGCCGGCACCGGATCGGAAGTGACACGCGCCGCCGTCGTTACCGATACGGTGGCGAGCGAAAAAATGCTGATCCTTGGCACCGCCGCTTTGCCTGTCGCCGCCATCATCGATTACGAACTGACGCTGACCTGCCCCTACCGCGTCACCGTCGATACCGGCATCGATGCGTTGACCCACGCGCTGGAGGCGCTGGTCAACCGTAACGGCAATGCCCATTCCGAAGCGCTGGCGCTTTCCGCGCTGAAGCTGATCGGCGCAAATCTTGAAAAAGTGGCTGATAATCCTGATGACCGGGATGCGCGCGAAGCGATGATGCTGGGCGCAACCCATGCCGGGCTTGCCGTCTCCAACACATCGACTGCGCTGATCCATGGTCTCAGCCGGCCGGTAGGTGCTTTTTTCCATGTGCCGCATGGCATGTCGAACGCGATGGTGCTGCCACTGGTCACGCAGTTTTCGCTAAATTCCGCTTTGCCGCATTATGCCGCCGCCGCCCGTGCGCTGGGTTGTGCCAGTGCGGCGGATAGCGACCAGATTGCCGGCACAAAGCTGGTGGAGGCCTTCATCGGTCTGAACAGGCGGCTAAAGGTGCCGACCCCGCAAGAGTTCGGCATCGACAGGAGCCGCTATCTCGAACTGTTGCCGGAAATGGTGCGTCAGGGCCTCGCGTCCGGCACGCCCGCCAATAACCCCCGGGTGCCCACAATTGCCGAAATGACGCGTCTGTACAAGCTCGCCTATGACGGAAGCATCGCAGAATTCTAAGGTGTAACATACTGTTAAAATTAATGATTTTCGATTTTGAAAACGAAAATCATCTGGCTCTTGACAGCAATGTATTATGGCATACCATAAGATATCATATTTACGGAGAGAACGCCCATGTCCATCCAGATCCGCAAGACCCTGCTGCAGGTCGAAACGACGTTGATTGAGGGAGGCAAGGCTGCCGCTACGCCCTTGAAGCTGTTCAGCGCGATTGCGGTCGTGAAAAATCCCTGGGCGGGAAAAGGCTTCGTCGAAAACCTGAAGCCGGAAATCCATGCCGGTGCGCCCGTGCTGGGTGAATTGCTGACGAAGATGATCCTTGATGCCGTCGGCTCGGGTGAGGCCGTCGAGGCCTATGGCAAGGCGGCGGTCGTCGGGCTGGATGGCGAGATCGAACATGCGTCCGCGCTCATCCACACGTTGCGGTTTGGCAATCACTATCGCCAGGCGGTTGGCGCGAAATCTTACCTGGCCTTCTGTAACACCCGTGGTCCGGGCAATGCACCGATCATGATCCCGCTGATGGACAAGAATGATGAAGGCCGCCGTTCGCATTATCTGACCATTCAGACCGCCATTCCCGATGCCCCGGCCGCCGATGAGATCGTCGTCGCACTCGGCGCTTCGGTTGGCGGCCGGCCTCACCACCGCATTGGCGACCGTTACCAGGATCTGCAGGATCTCGGTCAGGACGTTGCCAACCCGGCCGGCGTTTGAGGGTGACGCCAATGCAGGAGGCCGCCACCACCTCACGGGTCAATGTTGCAAAGGCAGGTGCTGCCGTGCTCCCTCGCAAGACGACCGAGGGCGGGGCGGCTTATTTCGAAGCCGGTGCGGGTGAGGATCTGATCCTCATCCACGGCGTTGGCATGCGGCTTGAAGCATGGGAGCCGCAGATCGAAGTTTTTTCCCGGACGCACCGTGTCATTGCGGTCGATATGCCGGGCCATGGCGGCAGCGCACGTTTGGCCGCGGGCAGCACGCTTACGGATTTTGTCGGCTGGTTCGGCCGTTTTCTTGACGATATGCGGATCGCACGCGCCAATGTTGCCGGCCATTCCATGGGCGCATTGATTTCCGGCGGGGCGGCAGCAACCTTCGGAGATCGCATTGCGCGCGTCGGTTACCTGAACGGCGTCTATCGCCGTGATCCGGTGGCAAAGGCAGCGGTTCTTGCCCGTGCGGCGGCAATCCGCACCGAGGGCGTGGACAAGGAAGGTCCGCTGCTGCGCTGGTTCGGCGATGACGCCAAGAGCCAGCATGCGCGCGAACTGACACGCGGCTGGCTGGAAATGGTCGACCCGGAAGGCTACGCAGTTGCCTACACGGCCTTTGCGGGCGGGGATGAGACCTATGCGGATCGCTGGCCTTCGGTCGCTTGCCCCGCACTTTTCCTGACTGGTTCTGATGACCCGAATTCGACGCCGCTGATGGCCGAGCAGATGGCGGCAATCACGCCGCGCGGTTACGCTCGCATCGTTGAGGCGCACCGGCATATGGTCAATCTGACCGCACCTGAAACTGTCAATGCACTGATGGCCGAATGGCTGGCTATTGAGGAGGAGCCGCAATGACTGTTGCAACCCTTGACCCGCGCGCTCTGCGCGACGCATTCGGCGCTTTCGTGACGGGAGTAACGATCGTGACCACGCGGGATGACGCGGGAAAGCCGGTTGGCTTCACCGCAAATTCCTTCACTTCCGTTTCGCTCGATCCGCCGCTGCTGTTGATCTGCCTCGCACGCACCTCAAGCAATTTCGCGACGATGACCGGCGCAAAAAACTTCGCCGTCAACATTCTGTCGGAAAACCAGAAGGACCTGTCCAACACCTTCGCTCGTCCGGTGGAGGATCGTTTTGCCGCCGCCGCCTGGTCGGATGCACCGCAGGGATCGCCCGTCTTCGCTGATGTTGCGGCCTGGTTTGAGTGCTCCATGCAGGAGGTTATCGAGGCGGGTGACCACGTCATCCTGCTTGGGCGCATTGGTGCTTTCGACAATAGCGGCCTGAACGGTCTGGGCTATGCGCGTGGCGGTTATTTCACGCCGATGCTGGCCGCCAAGGCGGTCTCGGCGGCAGCCGAGGGCGAAATTACGGTTGGCGCCGTGCTGGAGCGGCGCGGCGAGATTTACCTCGTTGGTGATGACGTGCTGTCGCTGCCCGGCTGCGTCGTCGCAGGCGGTGATCCCGTTGCGGCGCTGACGTCGCGCCTTGAGGAGTTGACGGGCCTCTCCGTCAGGACGGGCTTCCTCTACTCCGTTTATGAAAACAAGGCGGATGGACGCCAGCATATCGTCTATCACGCGCTTGCCGAGGGTGACGACGCGCCGGAACAGGGTCGTTTCCTGTTGCCGAGTGCGCTTGGCTCCACAAAATTCGATTCCGCCGCGACCGCGGATATCGTCAATCGTTTCGCGCTGGAAAGTTCCATCGGCAATTTCGGTGTCTATGTCGGCAACGAGACCGCCGGCAAAGTCCATCCCATTTCCATGAAGGGGGCAAACCCATGAAATTTTCGCTCTTCGTCCACATGGAACGGCTGGACGCCTCGCAGGATCACAAGACGCTTTATGAAGAGTTCGTCACCCTTTGCGAAATCGCCGACCTTGGCGGCATGCATGCCATCTGGACCGGCGAACATCACGGCATGGATTTCACCATTGCCCCGAACCCCTTCGTAACGATTGCCGATCTCGCGCGCCGCACGAAGACGGCACGTCTCGGCACCGGCACGGTCATCGCGCCCTTCTGGCATCCGATCAAACTGGCGGGTGAAGCGGCGATGACGGATCTCATCTGCGATGGTCGCCTTGATATCGGCATTGCCCGCGGTGCCTATTCCTTTGAATATGAACGGCTGCTTCCCGGCCTCGACGCCTGGGGTGCCGGCCAGCGCATGCGCGAGCTGATCCCGGCCGTTAAAGGCGTCTGGGCGGGCGACTACGCTCATGATGGTGAATTCTACAAATTCCCCGCCACCACGTCGGCTCCCAAACCGCTGCAGCAGCCTTTCCCGCCGATCTGGGTGGCGGCGCGTGATCCGAATTCGCATGAATTCGCCGTCGCCAATGATTGCAACGTGCAGGTGACGCCGCTGTGGCAGGGCGATGACGAGGTGGAAACCCTGATGGGCCGCTTCAACGATGCATGCGCCAAAAACCCGGAAAAACAGCGGCCGAAAATCATGCTGCTGCGCCACACCTATGTGGGTTCCGATGCAGCCGATATCGCCCAGGCGGCGCATGAGATGAGCGTTTATTACAATTACTTCTTCGCTTGGTTCAAAAACGAGAAGCCGGTTCATCAGGGCCTCATCGAGCGTATTGCGCCGGAGGATATTGCCGGAAATGCCATGCTTTCCGGCGATGTCATGCGCAAGAACAATGTCGTCGGCGATGCCGATGAAGTCATTACCCGGCTTAAAGCCTATGAGGCCATGGGTTACGACGAATATTCCTTCTGGATCGACACCGGCATGAGCTTCGAGCGGAAGAAAGCCTCACTGGAGCGTTTCCTTTCCGATGTCATGCCGGCTTTCAAGGAGTAAGTGATGCGCCGTTTTCAGTGCTATATCGACGGACGTTTCGAGGATGGCGAGGCGAGCTTTTCAAGCCTTGATCCGGCAACCGGCACGGCATGGGCCGAAATGCCGGAAAGCCGGCAGGCGGATATCGGCCGCGCGGTCGAGGCCGCGCACCGGGCGCTTTATGAGGATGCGGCTTGGTCGAAGCTGACGGCGACGCAGCGTGGCAAGCTGCTTTACCGGCTGGCCGATCTGGTTGCGGAAAATGCAAAGACGCTGGCCGAGCTCGAAACCCGCGATACCGGCAAGATCATCCGCGAGACGTCGGCGCAGATAGCCTATGTCGCGGATTATTACCGCTATTATGCCGGGCTCGCCGACAAGATAGAAGGCGCTTATCTGCCGATCGACAAGCCGGATATGGATGTCTGGCTGCGGCGCGAACCGGTTGGCGTGGTGGCGGCGATTGTACCGTGGAACAGCCAGCTGTTTCTCGCTGCCGTGAAGATCGGCCCGGCGCTAGCTGCGGGCTGCACCATCGTCGTCAAGGCGTCGGAAGATGGGCCGGCGCCGCTGCTGGAATTTGCCCGGCTGGTGCATGAGGCCGGTTTTCCCGCCGGCGTCGTCAATATCGTCACCGGTTTCGGCGCGTCCTGCGGCACTGCGCTTACCACCCACCCGAAGGTCGCCCATATCGCCTTTACCGGCGGGCCGGAAACGGCGCGTCACATTGTCCGCAATTCGGCTGAAAACCTTGCCTCTACATCGCTGGAACTCGGCGGCAAATCGCCGATCCTCGTTTTCGCCGATGCCGATCTTGAGAGCGCCGCCAATGCGCAGGTGGCGGGCATTTTTGCCGCGACCGGCCAAAGCTGTGTCGCCGGCTCGCGGCTGATTATCGAAAGAAGCGTCAAGGAGCGTTTCCTCCAGATTCTGGCGGCGAAGGCTGAGGCGATCCGCATCGGTTCACCGCTGGATATGGCGACGGAAGTGGGGCCATTGGCGACGGAGCGCCAGCGCAAGCACATCGTCTCACTGGTTTCCGCTTCCGTGGATGCCGGTGCGAAAGTGGTTACCGGTGGTGAGCCTCTGGATGGTGACGGCTATTTCTATCGGCCGACCATTCTTGATTGCGACGGCATCCGTTCGCCCTCCATGGAAAAGGAATTTTTCGGCCCCGTTCTTTCGGTCGTTTCCTTTGAGACCGAGGCCGAAGCCATCGCGCTCGCCAATGATACCGTCTACGGCCTCGCCTCCGGCGTTTTCACGCAGAACCTGACACGCGCCCATCGGCTGATGAAGGCGATCCGTGCCGGCATCGTCTGGGTGAACACCTATCGCGCGGTCTCACCGATCGCGCCTTTCGGCGGCTTTGGCCTCTCGGGTGATGGACGCGAAGGCGGGCTTGCGGCGGCGCTCGATTACACGCGTACCAAGACCATATGGCTGCGTACCTCCGACGACCCGATCCCCGATCCTTTCGTGATGCGGTGAGCCGATGTTTTACGAGATCCGCACCTACAGGCTGAAGAACGGCGCCATCCCGGCCTATCTCAAGGTCGTGGAGGAAGAGGGTATCGAAATCCAGAAAAGCCACCTTGGCGAACTGGTGGGTTACTTCTTTTCCGAGATCGGCCCGATCAACGAAATTGTCCATATCTGGGCTTTTGCGAGCCTTGATGACCGGGAGGAGCGGCGCGCAAAGCTGATGGCCGATCCGCGCTGGTTATCGTTTCTGCCGAAAATTCGCGACCTCATCGAAGTCGCTGAAAACAAGATCATGAAGCCGGCGCGTTTTTCTCCGCTCGTGTGAAAGCCGCCGGCCGCGACGTGCATGCCAACGACAAGCTCTAAAACGGAGTAAGGGAACATGAGATCGAAACTGGTATTGACGACATGCGCAGCACTTTTTGCCCTTGGCGCATCTGCCGAGGCGAATGATCTGGTTTTTTCCAGCTGGGGAGGAACCACACAGGACGCCCAGAAGGCGGCCTGGGCCGATAAATTCATGGTATCGACCGGCATCAATGTGGTGCAGGACGGCCCGACCGACTACGGCAAGCTGAAGGCCATGGTTGAGGCCAACGGCGTGACCTGGGATGTGGTCGATGTCGAAGGCGACTATGCCGCGCAGGCCGGACCGAAAGGCCTGCTGGAGAAACTCGACTTTTCCGTCATCGACAAGACGAAGCTCGATCCGCGTTTCGTGACGGACTATTCCGTCGGCAGCTTTTATTACTCCTTCGTCATCGGCTGCAATGTCGATGCCGTGGCCGC
This sequence comes from Rhizobium sp. UGM030330-04, assembly GCF_003208455.1. NCBI lineage: Bacteria > Pseudomonadati > Pseudomonadota > Alphaproteobacteria > Hyphomicrobiales > Rhizobiaceae > Rhizobium > Rhizobium sp. UGM030330-04. The sequence goes on along the minus strand of NZ_QKML01000007.1, from coordinate 149,326 downwards.
CTGCCCCAAGAGCTGGGCGGACCTGTTCGATACGGCAAAGTTTCCCGGCAAGCGCACTTTCTACAAGTGGTCTGCTCCGGGCGTGATCGAAGCCGCCCTTCTTGCCGATGGTGTGACCGCCGACAAGCTCTATCCGCTCGATCTCGACCGTGCTTTCAAGAAGCTCGATACGATCAAATCCGATATCATCTGGTGGTCGGGTGGCGCGCAGTCGCAACAGCTGATCGCATCGGCGGAAGCGCCCTTCGGCAGTGTCTGGAACGGCCGCATGACGGCGCTTGAGAAGAGCGGCGTGAAGGTGGAGACCTCCTGGGAGCAGAACATCACCGCAGCGGATTCCCTCGTCGTGCCCAAGGGAACGAAGAACCGGGATGCGGCGATGAAGTTCATCGCACTCGCCACCTCCGCGCAGGCGCAGGCGGATATGGCGACCGCGACGGGCTACGCCCCTGTTAACATCGAATCCGCCAGGCTGATGGATCCGGAAACGGCCAAAACCCTGCCGGACCAGCAGACCGCAAGCCAGGTCGATGCCGATATGAGCTACTGGGCACAGCATCGCGATGAAATCGGCGAGCGCTGGTACGCCTGGCAGGCGAAATAAGATAACGGCGCGGGCAGCGAAACGCCCGCGCGATTTTCCACGTCCGGGGAGGTTTGGACATGGTCTCGCTAACCGATGAAACAGTCAGCACGAAGGCGAGGGCGCGAATGTCCTTCCGGCCCGGCAATTTTGCCGCCACCCTGCCGGCGCTGGTTCTGCTTGTCCTGTTCTTCGTCGTTCCGGTTCTGATCCTGCTGTCGCGCAGCATTACCGAGCCTGTCTTCGGCCTTGGCAACTATGCGGCACTGCTGGGCAGCTCCACCTATCTGAAGATCTTCTTCAACACCTTCGTGGTGTCGGCGCTGGTAACAGCGGTGTCGCTGGTGATCGGTTTTCCCGTCGCCTGGGCGCTTGCCATCATGCCGGCGCGGCTTGCCTCCATCGTTTTCGCTATCCTGCTGCTGTCGATGTGGACCAATCTTCTGGCGCGCACCTATGCCTGGATGGTGCTGTTGCAGCGCACGGGTGTGGTGAACAAGACGCTGATGGGCCTCGGCATCATCGATCAGCCTCTGCCGCTGGTCAACAATCTCACCGGGGTTACCATCGGCATGACCTATATCATGCTGCCCTTCATCATCATTCCGCTCTACGGTGTCATCCGCAAGATCGACCCGGCCATTCTGCAGGCGGCTTCGCTGTGTGGGGCAACCCGTTTGCAGGCGCTGATCCGTATTCTCATTCCGCTTGCCGCACCCGGCATGATCTCCGGCGCGCTGATGGTCTTCGTCATGTCGCTCGGTTATTTCGTCACCCCGGCGCTGCTCGGCGGCACGGCAAACATGATGCTGGCCGAACTCATCGCACAATTCGTCCAGTCGCTCGTCAACTGGGGCATGGGCGGGGCCGCTGCGCTGGTGCTTCTGGTGGTGACGCTCACTCTCTACGCCGTGCAGCTCAAATTCTTCGGCTCGGCCGGGGCAGGGGGACGCTGACATGCTTTTGAACTATAACAGCCTCGGCCTCTGGAAATGGCTGCTGCTCCTCATCACCGTGCTGACCTCAGCATTTCTGATCCTCCCGATCATCTTTATCGCCGCTTTGTCCTTCGGTTCGTCACAATGGCTGATCTTTCCGCCGCCCGGCTGGACGCTGAAATGGTATGCGGATTTCTTCGCTGACCCGAGATGGCTGGATGCCGCCTGGACGAGCCTGCGCATCGCGCTGATGGTAACCGTGCTGTCCGTGCTCATCGGTCTCGTCGCCTCTTTCGGGCTGGTGCGTGGCCGTTTCATCGGGCGCAGCACTCTGCGGGCGCTGTTCATGACACCGATGATCCTGCCCGTCGTGGTGCTTGCGGTGGCGCTTTATGCTTTTTTCCTGAAACTCGGTCTTGCCGGCACCACCATCGGTTTCGTCATCGCGCATCTGGTCGTGGCGTTACCCTTCTCCGTTCTGGCGCTGACCGGTGCGCTGGAGGGTTTCGATAAATCGATCGAGGATGCGGCGGTGCTGTGCGGTGCAAGCCCGTTACAGGCGAAAATCCGCATCACGCTTCCGGCTATCAGCCACGGCCTGTTTTCGGCGGCGATCTTTTCCTTCCTCACCTCCTGGGATGAAGTGGTGCTGGCGATCTTCATGGCAAGCCCGACATTGCAGACGCTGCCGGTGAAAATCTGGGCGACGTTGCGTCAGGATCTGACGCCTGTCATCGCCGCCGCCTCAACGCTTCTCATCGCGGTGACCATCATTCTCATGCTGCTTGTCGCAGCTGTGCGAAAAGGACTGAAAACATGACCAAACCGCTCCTGCAAATTCGCGGCATCCGCAAACAATATGGGCCGGTCGTCGCCGTTCAGGACGTCAATCTCGACGTGCAGCCGGGCGAGTTCATGACATTTCTCGGGCCGTCCGGCTCGGGCAAGAGCACGACGCTTTATATTCTCGCCGGCTTCGAGCAGCCGACCGCGGGGGACATCCTGTTGAACGGCGAGAGCCTGTTGTCCACCCCGTCGCACAAGCGCAATATCGGCATGGTCTTCCAGCGCTACACGCTGTTTCCGCATCTGTCGGTCGGGGAGAACATCGCCTTTCCGCTGAAGGTCCGCCGCAAGGGCAAGGCGGAAATCGATGCCAAGGTGAAGGAAATGCTGCGGCTTGTCCGCCTCGAGGGTTTCGAGGACAGGAAGCCCGCGGAGATGTCCGGTGGCCAGCAGCAGCGCGTGGCGCTGGCGCGCGCGCTTGCCTATGATCCGCCGGTACTTCTGATGGATGAGCCGCTGTCGGCACTCGACAAGAAGCTGCGCGAAGAAATCCAGTTCGAAATTCGCCGCATCCACCAGCAGACGGAAGTGACGATCCTTTATGTCACCCACGATCAGGAAGAGGCCTTGCGTCTTTCCGACCGGATCGCCGTGTTTTCGAAAGGGGTGATCGACCAGATCGGCACGGGGCCGGAGCTTTATGCCCATCCCACTACCCGCTTCGTGGCCGAATTCATCGGCGATAGCGATTTTATCGCCTGCGATCTCCTCGCCGCATCGGGTGGCAAGGCAACGGTTTCACTGGGCCGGGATATCGTCTTCGATCATATTCCGATGCATGGCGAGGCCGCGCCGGGCAAGAAAGCGGCGTTGATGCTGCGCCCCGAGCGCCTGCAGCTCAGCCGTAACCGGTCGGCCGCCGCAACCGGCTTTCAGGCCACCGTCAGCGACATCACCTTCCTCGGCAACAACGTTCACGTGGTTGCCCATACCGGCTCGGGTGAACCGCTCGCGGTCCGTCTGCCCTTCGGCCACGAAGCGATTTCCGGTCTTAGCCGTGGCGATCTCGTGCATCTCGCCTTCGATCCGGCGTCGGCTCAGGTTTTCTGTTGAGGGATTTGCCATGCATCTGAATGATCCCACACTTCTAGGTGAAAAAGTGCCCGTGGCTGGCCGATGGATCGGCTGCGATGGTCGCGAAACGGCGACGATCCGCAACCCCGCGACGGGGGAGATCGTCGGACAGGTTCCCGAACTCGGCGCAGCGGAAACGCAGGAGGCTACCGCTGCTGCCGTGATTGCCCAGCGGGCATGGGCGCGCCGCACCGCCGGTGAGCGTGCGACTATTCTCAAGACGTGGCACCGGCTCGTCATGGAAAACCGCGACGATCTCGGCGTGATCCTGACGTTGGAACAGGGAAAGCCGCTCACTGAGGCCAAAGGCGAAATCGCCTATGGCGCAAGCTTCATCGAATGGTTTGCCGAAGAGGCGCGCCGCATCAATGGCGAGACGGTGCCCGGCCATCAGCCGGATAAGCGCATTCTGGTTCTGCGCCAGCCGGTCGGCGTGGTTGCGGCCATCACGCCGTGGAATTTTCCCAATGCCATGATTACCCGTAAAGTCGGCCCGGCGCTGGCCGCCGGCTGCGCGGTGGTGTTGAAGCCTGCGCCGCAGACGCCGTTTTCGGCCATAGCACTTGCCATTCTCGCCGAGCGTGCCGGCCTGCCGCTTGAACTTTTCAGCATCGTGACCGGTCCCGCTGCTGAAATAGGCGGCGTGCTGACGGCAAGCCCGGATATTCGCCTTCTGACCTTCACAGGCTCGACCCGCACGGGAGAACACCTTTACAGACAATGCGCGCCGACCATCAAGAAACTGGGGCTGGAGCTTGGCGGCAATGCGCCTTTCATCGTTTTCGACGATGCCGATCTCGATGCCGCCGTGGAAGGCGCTATCCTTGCGAAGTTCCGCAACAATGGCCAGACCTGCGTCTGCGCCAACCGTCTTTATGTGCAGGGCGGCGTGTATGACGCCTTCGCTGAAAAATTCGCACGCGCCGTCTTAAAGTTGAAAGTCGGCAACGGACTGGAGGAGGCAAGCGTTCTCGGTCCGCTTATCGATGGCAACGCCGTCGCCAAGGTGGAAGCGCATATTGCCGATGCGCTTTCGAAAGGCGCCGAGATCGCCACAGGGGGCAGAAGACACGCGCTGGGCGGCAATTTTTTCGAGCCGACGATCCTGCGCAATGTCGATGCCGGCATGCAGGTGGCGCGTGAGGAAACCTTCGGGCCGCTTGCCCCGCTTTTCCGTTTCGAGGATGAAGCGGATGTGATCGCGCAGGCCAACAATACCGATTTCGGCCTCGCCTCCTATTTTTATGCGCGTGATCTTTCCCGTGTCTTCCGGGTTGCCGAAGCGCTGGAATACGGCATGGTTGGCGTCAATACGGGGGCGATTTCCACGGCCGAAGCGCCATTCGGCGGGGTCAAGATGTCGGGGCTCGGGCGGGAAGGGTCTCGCCACGGTATCGAGGAATATACCGAACTCAAATATGTCTGCATTGGTGGCATCAGCTGAAAGCAGGATGCCGCCGGTTACGCCAGCAGCCCGCGCATGAGCAGGTCGAGATGAACCTTCAGAACGGCCTGCCTGTCCAGACTGCGCCGATCATCGAAAATCAGCCGGAACACCAATGTTCCGACCACGGGTGACATGACGACCTTGGCGAGTTCGGGCGGATTGGCCCTGAACCTTTTTTTCGCCACGCCCTCATTGAGGATCGTGTTGATGTGTCCCAGCACCGGCGCCATCAGAACGTCATGATGCTGATCGATGAGATCAGGAAACTTCGCGCCCTCCGCAACGACGAAGCGGAACAGTTCCCGCATCCGCCTGTCATCGACAAGGGTTTCGAACAGGAATTCGAGCAGCAGGCGAAGCTCCTCGACGGGATCGTCGGAGGTACGGGCATAGGCTTTGAAAGCCTCCTGAAACGGCCTGCCGACATGTTCGATCATCGCGGCAAACAGGGCTTCCTTGGTCTCGAAATAGACATAGACCGTTCCCTTCGTCACCCCGACCCGGTCGGCAATGTCCTCGACCCGCGTCGCCGTAAATCCCCTTTTGGTGAATTCCTCAAATGCGGCATCGAGAATTTGCAACGGACGTTGTATCTTCTGTTCTGCACGTGTCAGTTTTGTTTTTGTCATGACCCCGGCTCCTTACGTATTTTCGGCGCGTGCCCTTCTATCCGTCGTCAGCGGCGGACGTCATTGATGGCCTGCCTATCGCACCGGCACAAAAACCGGAATCGATTTTTGCAGGTGGTGCGTGGTTCAGTCTGTCAGCCCATTCCCGGTGTCTCCCACGAATGACCGGGACAAATCTGCAACGTTCATCCGGGAGCCCGGCGTGATGCCCGGACGGTTCCCGGATCGGCGGCATAAGAATTTCATTGACTATTCAGTCAGTCAAATATTATAGGATTGGGCGAAGATCAAGAGGTCACCATGAAAACCATTCTTATCGCGCTGGCGGTTGGCGGTGTTTTTGCCCTGTCGTCCTGCAGCAATGAAGAGCCGCCGGCCGAAAAACCGTTGCGGACAGTTGATGTGGTCACGGCGGTGAAAAAGCCGGTCGATCGTGGCAGCGTCATCACCGGGGAAGTGAGGGCACGGGTCCAGACGGACCTGTCCTTCCGGGTCAGCGGCAAGATCACCGAGCGGCTGGTGGATGTGGGTGCGCGGGTGAAAACCGGACAATTGCTCGCCCGCATCGACCCCGAAGAGCAGAAGGCCGACATCGATGTCGCCGTGGCCAACCTGCAATCCGCCGAAGCGCAGCAGACGCAGGCGCAACTGACGTTCGACCGCCAGCAGAGCCTGTTCAAAACACAGGTCACTTCGCGTTCAGCGGTCGACAAGGCCCAGGAAACCCTGCTCACCACGCAGGGCGCGGTGAGATCGGCGCAGGCGCAGCTCGACACCGCACGTGACGCGCTGTCCTATACCGAACTCAGGGCTGATGCGGATGGCGTGATCACGGCTCGGAATGTCGAAGTCGGCCAGGTGGCGCAGGCCGCACAGCTCGTTTTCACGCTGGCACATGACGGGCCGCGCGATGCGGTTTTCGATGTCTACGAATCGCTGTTCCTCGAGCGCGATATCGACAATCTCGTCAATGTCAGCCTGCTGTCGGATCCGTCCCGCACGGTTGCGGCGCCGGTGCGGGAGATTTCCCCGACGATCGATCCGGACAATGGGACGATCCGGGTCAAGGTTGGCCTCAACGGCGATCTGACCATGCCACTCGGCGCGCCCGTATCCGGCCATTTCCGCTTCAAACAGGTCGACGCCATCGAGCTTCCATGGTCGGCGATGGCCTCGCAGAACGGTCGTCCCGCAGTCTGGCTGGTTGATCCGCAGTCCTCGGAGGTCGCCATGCATCGGGTCGAGGTTGCCGATTATGAGACCGGCCAGTTCGTTGTCGCAGGGGGGCTCAACCCCGGCGATATCGTCGTCACCGGCGGGACCAAATTTCTCCGGACCGGTGAAAAGGTCGCCTATGAAAAGGGGCAGGCACAATAATGTTCAGGATCAACAGAAGCTTGTTTTTGCTCATTGCGGCAATCGCAGTCTCTTCCTGCCAGGAAAAGCAGGAAGCCGCCGCGGAGGCACCGCGCCCGGTGCTCTCCGTTGTGGTGGAGGAGAAGTCGGCGGATGCGCTGCGCCTCACCGGCACGGTGGAATCGCGCATCCAGACCGACCTTGGTTTTCGCGTTCTCGGCCGGATCATCGCCCGCAATGTCGATGTGGCCGATCTGGTCAAGAAAGGCGACGTGGTCGCGTCGATCGATCCGCTGGCGCTGGAACTTTCGGTGAAAAGCGCCCAGTCCGATCTTTCTAATGCCGAAGCGCAGCTCGCCAATGCGGTCACGACCGAACAGCGCCAGCGCGTGCTGGCTGAGGCCCGCAGCGGCACGGAAGCTGCACTGGAAGAGGCCGAGCAGGCCACGCGAACTGCCAATGCCTCTGTCGCCAAGGCCCGCGCCAATCTGGACAAGGCCGAGGAGCAGCTGGGTTATGCGCAGTTGCGTGCGGAATTTGACGGTGTGGTGACTGCCACATCAGGTGAAATCGGTCAGGTCGTTTCTGCCGGGCAGACGGTGGTGACCATCGCCCGGCCGGAAGTGCGCGACGTTGTGGTGGATGTTCCGCAATTTGCGGCGCAGCGGCTGGAAATCGGCTCGACCTTCGAGATTGCCCTGCAGCTCGATCCGAAAATCCGCACCACCGGTGTGGTGCGCGAAATCGCCCCGGAAGCTGAAACGGCGACGCGAACGCGCCGCACGAAAATCAGCCTGCAGGATGCGCCGCCGGCATTCCGGCTGGGGTCCGTCGTCACGGCTCTGGCCCTTGCGGCACCCGAACCGCAGATCACGCTTCCCGCATCGGCCCTGCTGAAGACAGATAATGGATGGGGCGTCTGGATCGTCAATGCCGATACGGCAACGGTGACCTACCGCCCGGTCACGATAGAGGGCGAGCCGGTCGAAAGCGGCAGCGTGCGTATCACCGGCGGCGTCAAGCCCGGCGAGCGTGTCGCCAGCGCCGGCGTTCACAAGCTTAAAGATGGGCAAGCCATCAGGATCGATCAGGAGGTCCGTCAGTGAAGAAGTTCAATCTTTCCGACTGGGCGCTCGAACACCGTTCGCTCGTCTGGTACTTCATGCTGGTCTTCGTTCTCGCCGGCGTTTTCTCCTATCTCAACCTCGGACGTGAGGAAGATCCGAATTTCACCATCAAGACGATGGTGATCAGTGCGCAATGGCCCGGTGCTTCGGCGGAGGAAGTGGCCCGGCAGGTGACCGACAGGATCGAGAAGAAGCTCGAGGAACTCGACAATCTCGATCATCTGCGCAGCCAGACGGTGGCCGGCCGCACGACGATCTTCGTGGAACTGGTGCCGGAAACCAAGGCGCGCAACGTCGAACCCACCTGGGTGCGGGTGCGCAACATGATCGGCGATATCAAGGGTGATTTCCCCTCCGGCGTCGTCGGCCCCTTCTTCAACGACCGCTTCGGCGATGTCTATGGCAATATCTACGCCTTCACCAGCGACGGTCTCAGCCAGCGACAATTGCGCGATCTGGTGGAGGATGCCCGTGCGAAGGTTCTGACCGTCGAGAATATCGGCAAGGTCGATGTCATCGGTGCGCAGGACGAAGCGATCTATCTGGAATTTTCCACGCGGCAGATCGCGGCACTCGGCATCGACCAGCAGTCGATCATCAAGACGCTGCAATCCCAGAATGCCGTCACGCAGTCCGGTTTCGTCAATGCCGGACCTGAACGCGTCGCGTTGCGTGTCAGCGGCCAGTTCACCTCGGAAGACAGTCTGAGGTCCATCAATCTGCGCGTCAACAACAGGTTCTTCCCGCTGACGGAAGTGGCGACGATCAGGCGCGGTTATGTCGATCCACCATCATCGCTGTTCCGTTTTAATGGTCAGCCGGCCATCGGCCTTGCAATTGGCATGAAAACCGGTGCGAACCTCCTGCATTTCGGCGAGGCGCTGGATGCGCAGATGAAGCGCGTGGTGGCGGACCTGCCTGTTGGCGTCGATGTGCACCGTGTGTCCGATCAGCCGGCCGTGGTCGATGAGGCCGTTTCCGGCTTCACCTCGGCCCTGTTCGAGGCGATCGCCATCGTTCTCGTCATCAGCTTCATCAGCCTTGGCCTCAGGGCTGGCATGGTGGTTGCCGTCTCCATTCCGCTCGTGCTGGCGATCACCTTCGTTTACATGGAATACAGCGGCATTTCGCTGCAACGTATTTCGCTCGGCGCTCTCATCATCGCGCTCGGCCTTCTCGTCGACGATGCGATGATCGCGGTCGAGATGATGGTCGCGCGGCTTGAGGTGGGAGACGATCTCAGAAAGGCGGCGACCTATGTTTATACCTCGACCGCCTTCCCGATGCTGACGGGTACGCTGGTCACGGTCGCCGGTTTCATTCCCGTCGGCCTCAACAACAGCGCGGCGGGTGAATTCACCTTCACGCTGTTCGTGGTGATTGCGGTTTCGCTGATCGTGTCGTGGATCGTCGCGGTCCTGTTCACGCCGCTGCTGGGCGTGACGATTTTGCCGAAAACGATGAAGTCCCACCACGAAAAGAAGGGCCGCTTCGCCTCCGCCTTTTCCTGGCTTCTCGGCCGGGCACTGCGCTGGCGCTGGGTGACGATCCTCCTTACCATTGCACTGTTCGGTCTTTCCGTCGGCGGCATGAGCCTCGTGCAGCAGCAGTTCTTCCCTTCATCCGACCGCGTGGAGCTGATTGTCGACTGGAATCTGCCGCAGAACAGCTCGATTGCTGAAACCAACCGGCAGATGGCGCAGTTCGAGCAGGAGGTGCTGGCCAAGAATACGGATATCGATCACTGGACGACCTATGTCGGCGAAGGCGCGCCACGTTTCATCCTGTCCTTCGACGTGCAGACGCCTGACGTCACCTTCGGCCAGACGGTGATCGTCACCAAGGGGCTGGACGTGCGTGACAAGGTGCGTGCCGAACTGCAGGATTACCTGAACCGGACATTCCCTGGCACTGACGCCTTCGTGAAATTGCTCGATATCGGCCCGCCGGTCGGAAAACCGGTGCAATATCGCCTGAGCGGTCCGGACATCCAGAAGGTCCGCGAACTCGGACAGCAATTGTCGGGCATCGTCGGCGAACACCGGCTGCTGTCCAACATGGTCATGGACTGGAACGAGCCGACGCGTGTGGTCAAGGTCGATGTCCTGCAGGACAAGGCCCGCCAGCTTGGCGTCTCGTCGGAAGATATCGCCAATGCGATGAACAGCATTGTCGAGGGCTCGACCGTCACCCAGGTCAGGGACGATATCTATCTCGTCAATGTGGTGGCGCGGGCGCAGATGTCCGAGCGTGGCTCCATCGAGACGTTGCAGAACCTGCAATTGCCGGCGACGAACGGCAAGGCCGTACCTCTCTCGGCCATCGCCAATTTCCGCTACGAGCTGGAGCAGCCGACCATCTGGCGTCGTGATAGGATACCGACGATCACCGTCAAGGCCGCCATTATCGGCCCGACGCAGCCGGCGACGATCGTCGAGCAGCTGAAGCCGAAGATCGAGGCATTCCAGAAAACGCTTCCCGTCGGCTACAAGCTGGAGACGGGCGGCTCGGTGGAATCCAGCGCGGATTCGCAAGCGCCGATCATTGCCGTGGTGCCGCTGATGCTGTTTGCGATGGCGACGATCCTGATGATCCAGCTGCAAAGCTTCAGCCGGTTGTTCCTGGTCTTCGCCGTGGCGCCCACGGCCCTGATCGGCGTCGTGGTGGCGTTGCTCTTCTCCAATGCGCCGATGGGCTTCGTCGCCATTCTGGGTGTGCTGGCGCTGATCGGCATCCTGATCCGCAACTCGGTCATCCTTGTCGTGCAGATCGAGCATCTGAGGAGCGAAGGGGTTTCGGCATGGCACGCCGTCATCGAGGCGACCGAGCACCGCATGCGGCCGATCATGCTGACGGCGGCGGCGGCCACACTTGCCCTTATCCCCATCTCGCGGGAGATATTCTGGGGGCCGATGGCCTATGCGATGATGGGTGGTATCGTGATTGGCACGGCCCTTACGCTGCTTTTCCTGCCGGCACTTTATGTCGCATGGTTCCGTATTCCGCGTGAGGATGACGAGCCGAAAGGACAGGACGCAACGGCCTGATGTCGAAGCGGGGTGAGGGCATGGCGTCCTCACTCCCATAAAAATGGCCCTCGTCGTTGTTCCGGCGGGCTGGATAATGTTAGGAAGGTCGGCTTAGCCGCGAGAGCGGCGGCCGTCCTTTCGTTTCTGGACGGTCGAATGGTCTGGCGTATCGAATCCGCATATCGCGCCCTGTAATATCTTTCAGGATTTTGCGCCGATACTGCTGGTCATACTGGGTTGCAGGAGGGTTGAAAGATGGGCGGGTTGTCGGATTGGCTTGCGGAGGCGCAGCCGATCAATCGCAAGAATGCCGCAGAAGCGGTGTTTGAGGATATACGCTCCGCCATTACTTCCGGGCAGCTTGCGGTCGGCACCCGGCTGCCTTCCGAAGCCCATCTGGCGGCACGATATGGCGTCAGCAGGCCGATCATTCGCGAGGCGTTACGATCACTCCAGACTTTGGGGCTGACACAGACCCGCACCGGAAGCGGCACCTATGTGATGACGCCGACGCCGCCTTCCGAACTGAATTACGGCGCTTATTCCGCCCGAGATCTTATCGAGGCGCGGCCCTTCATCGAGGTGCCGGCGGCCGGGTGGGCGGCGCTCAGGCGCACCGATGCGCAACTGGAGATATTGCTGCACCTCTGCGACCGGATGGAAGCCGAAGAGAGGCCGCATCCCTGGGTGCTGCTGGACGGGCAGTTCCACTGCGCCATCGCGGAGGCTTCGGCCAATGGCCTGTTTGCCAAGGTGGTCGCCGATGCCCGCGAGGCTGTGTCCCAGCAATCCGAGATGGTCAATCTGATGGCGGGCCGTCGCGTTGCGTCGAATTACGAGCACCGCCGGATCGTCGAAGCGATCCGGCGGGGTTCAGCACCCGAGGCGCGCGAGGCGATGGAGCTTCACCTTGGGCAGGTGAAGCAGGTGGTGACAACGATCATTGGAGAAGATCGGGCTCGTCAACCGTAAGCGCCGGCAGGTTGGCGAGATGCCGCGGGCTGAGCGCCTGCTGCAATTGCGCATCCGTCAGATATCCACGTTCCAGAACCACCTGCGGCACGGTGCGGCCGCTGGCAAGCGCCTCCTTGGCCACTTCCGTCGCCGCATAATAACCGATCAGCGGGTTGAGCGCCGTGGCGAGGCCGATCGATTCCTCCACACGCTGTGCCATGATCGCCGGATTGGCCACGATGCCGTCAACGCAGCGTTCCGCCAGTGTTCGGCAGGCGGCGCTGAGCTGGCTGATGCTCTGGGAAAGGGCACGCACGATGATCGGTTCAAAGGCGTTCAGCTGCAGCTGCCCGGCTTCGGCGGCCATGGTGATGGTGATATCGTTGCCGATGACCGCATACGCGACCTGATTGACGACTTCGGGAATGACCGGATTGATCTTGCCCGGCATGATGCTGGAACCCGCCTGAACCGACGGCAGGGTGATTTCGCCGATACCGGCGCGCGGACCGGAGGAGAGCAGGCGAAGATCGTTGCAGGTTTTCGACAGCTTGACGGCCACGCGTTTCAGCACGCCGGAGAGGTGCACGAATGCGCCGGGGTCCTGCGTCGCTTCAATAAGGTCTGCCGCCGTCACCAGCGGCCGGCCTGTCAGCGCTGCCAGATGCTGGCAGGCGAGCGCCGCATAACCACGCGGCGCATTAAGGCCGGTGCCAATGGCGGTGGCGCCGAGATTGATCTCGTGCAGCAGGGCCGCGGATTCGATCAGGCGGGCCTGGTCTTCACCCAGCATCACCACGAAGGTGCGGAATTCCTGGCCGAGCGTCATCGGCACGGCGTCCTGCAATTGCGTGCGCCCGATCTTGATGAAACCGGCAAATTCCTGCGCCTTGCGGTCGAAAGCGTCCTTCAACACGCCCATGGAAGCCGCCAGATCGTCGATTGATTCAATCAGACCGACATTGACCGCCGTCGGATAGGCGTCGTTGGTCGACTGGCTGAGATTGACGTGGTCGTTGGGGTGAAGACGGGCATAATCGCCTTTTTCGTGGCCAAGCAGTTCGAGCGCACGGTTGGCAATGACCTCATTGGCATTCATGTTGGTGGAGGTGCCGGCTCCGCCCTGGATTTCATCCACCACGAATTGCCCGTGCAGCGCGCCGGCGCGGATTTCGCGGCAGGCTTCGGCAATGGCTTCCATTCGTTCGGTGTCCAGCAGGCCCAGTTCGTGATTTGCGCGCGCCGCCGCCTCCTTCACATAGGCCAGTCCCCGGACGAGATAGGGGTTATGGCCGATTGCCACGCCGGTGATCTGAAAGTTCTCCACCGCGCGTGCCGTGTGCACGCCCCAATAGACATCAGCCGGAATTTCCTTCGTCCCGAGCAAATCCTGCTCCCTGCGCGTCACGCTCACTTCTTCCTCCACTGGCTTCAAGCGTTGCTATATCTGTAAAGCTGTCTTACAGATTTTTTGACCTTAGTCCTTGGTGGAGAGAAGGTCAATAATCATCACATCCCCTTGACGAGCGGCATTATCTGCCATTATGAGGGTCGAAAATCTGTCATGCAGCTTTACAGCGTGCATGAGCATGCTGGCCATATTTCCAGCACGGACTGTGCCAGTTTCATTTTGATTTCCGGCTTATCGCCGACTGCAAAGCACTTTATCGGGAGGATAAATATCCATGCATTCTGGGAAAACGGCATCCGCCGAACGTGAGGTCTTCGTCGAAGAAGAGCTCGGTTACCACAAGGCCCTCAAGCCGCGTCAGATTCAGATGATCGCCATTGGCGGCGCCATCGGCACCGGCCTGTTCCTTGGCGCCGGCGGCCGGCTAGCGCAGGCGGGTCCGGCGCTGGTCTTCGTTTATGCGCTGTGCGGCTTCTTCGCGTTTCTGGTCCTGCGCGCGCTTGGCGAGCTTATCATGCACCGTCCGAGCTCCGGTTCCTTCGTGTCCTATGCCCGTGAGTTCTACGGCGAGAAAATGGCCTTTGCCGCCGGCTGGATGTATTGGCTGAACTGGGCGATGACGTCGGTGGCGGATGTGACCGCCGTTGCGCTCTACATGAATTTCTTCAAGCAATATGTTCCGTGGCTGGCGGGTATCGACCAATGGGTCTTCGCCATGACGGCGCTTCTGGTCGTGCTGGCGATGAACATGCTGTCGGTGAAGGTCTTTGGCGAGCTTGAATTCTGGTTCAGCCTGATCAAGGTTCTGGCACTTGCCATTTTCCTCGTCGTCGGCGTTTATTTCGTCATCTTCGGCACGCCCATCGAGGGCCATGTCACCGGCTTCAGCCTCATTACCGATAATGGCGGCTTTTTCCCGAACGGCATTCTGCCGGCCTTCGTCATCATTCAGGGTGTCGTCTTCGCTTATGCCTCGATTGAGCTGATCGGCACGGCGGCGGGCGAAACCGAAGACCCGCGCAAGGTCATGCCACGCGCCATCCGCGCCGTGGTTCTGCGCCTCGTGGTGTTTTACGTCGGCTCGGTGCTGCTGTTCACGCTGCTTCTGCCCTATACCGCCTACAAGGCCGGTGAGAGCCCCTTCGTCACCTTCTTCGGTTCCATTGGCGTAGAGGGCGCTGACGTGATAATGAACCTCGTCGTTCTGACCGCTGTGCTGTCCTCGCTTAATGCCGGCCTTTATTCCACCGGCCGCATCCTGCATTCCATGGCCGTTTCCGGCTCGGCTCCGGCCGCGCTGGCAAAGATGAACAAGGCCGGCGTGCCCTATGGCGGCATTGCGGTCACGGCCGTCGTCACCGTTCTCGGCGTGGCCTTGAACGCCGTCGTGCCCGCTTCCGCCTTCGAGATCGCCCTCAACCTTTCGGCGCTTGGTATCATCTGCGCATGGGCCGTCATCGTGCTCTGCCAGCTGAAGCTCTGGCAGCTTTCGCAGCGCGGTGAGCTGGCGCGTCCGGATTTCCGCATGTTCGGCGCGCCCTATACCGGCATCCTCACGCTCATCTTCCTGTTCGGCGTGCTGGTGCTGATGGCGTTTGATTATCCTGTCGGTTCCTGGACCATCGCTTCGCTGCTGATCATCATCCCGGCGCTGGTCATCGGCTGGTATCTGCTGCGTGACCGCATCTATCGTCTGGCCGCCGAGCGGGCGGGCGCGGGAGCATCGCATTGAGCGGGGAGGGGAATGCTCCACTGGTGGCGGTCATCGCCACCGGTGGCACCATTGCCAGCCGGCGCGGTGCCGATGGCGCCAGCACACCCAGCCTTTCCGGCGAGGACCTGCTGGCACTGGTTCCGCAGGTCAGCGCGCGGCTGAAGCCGGTCGATCTGATGGCCAAGGATTCGTCCAGCCTGACCTTGGCCGACATGCAGCGCATCAGCGATGCGGTAGGCGTGGAACTCAATGACGCCGCGGTGGCGGGCGTCGTTGTTCTGCACGGAACCGACGCGATGGAAGAATCCTCGCTGCTCGTTAATCTGCAGCACGCGCTCACCAAGCCGGTGGTCTTCACCGGTGCTCAATTCACCGCAGACCACAAGGATGCAGACGGCCCCGCCAATCTGGCGCAAGCCATAGAAACCGCGCTCGATCCGCAGAACGTCGCAAAGGGCGTGCTTCTTTCTTTCGGCGGTCGCTGTCTGTCGGCCTGGGGGCTTTACAAGCTGAGTGCGGATGCGGCGGACGCCTTTCGCTCGGCGCGATCACTGGTTCAGGCCTCAGCGCCGAGCCTTGTCGCTCCCGTCGCCGATATCAGGGTTGATATCGTCGCCATCCATCCCGGCTGTGACGCGACCCACATCGATGCCAGCCTGCAGGCGGGCGCGAAAGGTATCGTTCTTGCGGCGCTTGGTTCCGGCAACGCCAATCCTGATATTGCCGAGGCGGTGAAACGCTGCGCGGAACGTGGCGTCCCTGTCGTCGTTTCCAGCCGCGTGCCGGAAGGCCGTCTCGTCGCAAGTTATGGCGGCGGTGGCGGCGGACATGACCTTGTCGCGGCCGGTGCCGTGCATTCCTCTACGCTTCGCCCGGGCCAGGCCCGCATTCTGCTGGCGGCGCTGCTGGCAGATAACAGCCCGGCGGAAACCATCGTTTCCGCTTTCGGCGAGCCGCTCTCGCACTAAGAGACGGTGACGATGCCCGCATCAGCGGGCATCGAAATTCCTATAGGATTCCTATTTTATTCCCTCTGCGGCCGTCTCGAACCTTTATGCGGTTCGGGTGCATTCTTCTGTTCGGGAAGGGATGGTGTTCCCTTCCTGAGCCAGAAAGAATGAAAAGCGACGTCCCACATGACGGCGCTTTTCTTCCTGTCCGGCTCCTCGTGGAAAAAAGGAGTCCCATCATGATGGACCTTGTTCTGATCGGCGCAGCGACGGTGTTTTTCGCTCTCTGCTTTGCCTATACGCGCGCCTGTGACCGGCTTTAGACGGAGGCTGCGATGATATTCGACTATGTCCTCAGCGGTGCCGTCACCGTCTTTATCTCCGCCTATCTCACCTATGCTCTCATTCGCCCCGAACGCTTCTGATCGGGAAGCGGCGGCTATTGAAAGTTCAATACAATGACCCTCACTGGATGGTTTCAGATTCTGCTGTTTTGCGGGATCATTTTTGCGCTGGTGAAGCCGCTCGGCTTCTATATGGCGCGTGTCTTTAGTGGTGAACGCACCCTGCTTTCGCCGGTTCTTGTACCCGTCGAGCGCGGCCTTTATGCCCTTGCCGGAACAAGCGAGCGCGAGGAACAGCACTGGACGACCTATGCGTTCTCCATGCTGCTTTTCAACCTCCTCGGTTTTGTCCTGCTTTACGCGCTGATGCGTTTTCAGGCCGTGCTGCCTTATAATCCGCAGGCAATGCCGGCCGTCGGGCCGGAACTGTCGTTCAACACGGCGGTCAGCTTTGTCACCAATACCAACTGGCAGAATTATGGCGGCGAAAGCACCATGTCTTATCTGACCCAGATGGCTGGTTTGACCGTGCAGAATTTTGTTTCCGGCGCCACGGGCATGGCAATTGCCATCGGCCTCATCCGCGCCTTTTCGCGCGCTTCGGGCAAGGCCATCGGCAATTTCTGGGTGGATATGATCCGTGCGACGCTCTACGTGCTTTTGCCCCTCTGCATCGTACTGACCCTTGTCTATGTGTGGCTCGGCGTGCCGCAGACGCTCGGTGCCTATGTCACGGCACAAACGCTCGAAGGTGCACAGCAGACGATTGCGGTCGGCCCGGTGGCATCGCAGCTGGCGATCAAGATGCTCGGCACCAATGGCGGCGGTTTCTTCAACGCCAATTCCGCGCATCCGTTCGAAAACCCCGATGCCTTTTCCAACATGATCCAAATGGTGTCGATCTTTGCGATCGGTGCGGCCTTCACCAATGTCTTCGGGCGAATGGTGGGCAACCAGCGGCAGGGCTGGGCGATCCTTTCGGCCATGGGCGTTCTGTTCATCGCCGGCGTCGCCGTCACCTATTGGGCGGAAGCGGCCGGAAATCCGCTGATGCACGGCTTTGGTCTTGCGGGCGGTAATATGGAAGGCAAGGAGGTCCGCTTCGGTGTGGCGCTTTCATCGCTGTTTGCGGTCATCACCACAGCCGCGTCCTGCGGCGCGGTCAACGCCATGCATGGCAGTTTCACGGCGCTTGGCGGTCTCGTCCCGCTCATCAACATGCAGTTGGGTGAAGTGATCGTCGGTGGTGTCGGCGCGGGTTTCTACGGTATTCTGCTGTTCATCATCATCGCCATCTTCGTGGCGGGTCTGATGGTTGGCCGCACACCTGAATATCTCGGCAAGAAGATCGAGGCCAAGGAAATGAAGATGGCGATTCTGGCCATTCTCTGCCTGCCGCTCGCCATGCTTGCTTTCACCGCCACGGCGACGGTCCTGCCATCGGCGGTGGCGTCGATCGGCACCGCTGGACCGCACGGTTTCTCCGAAATCCTCTATGCCTATACTTCGGCAGCCGCCAATAACGGCTCGGCTTTCGGCGGTCTCACCGGCAATACCACCTGGTACAACATCACCCTTGGTTTCGGCATGCTGATGGGGCGTTTTCTGGTGATCATTCCGGCACTGGCCATTGCCGGTTCGCTGGTCACCAAGAAGACCGTTCCGGCATCGGCCGGCACCTTCCCGACCGATGGTCCGCTGTTTGTCGGCCTGCTTGTCGGCACGATCCTGATAGTCGGTGGCCTCACCTTCCTGCCGGCGCTGGCGCTTGGTCCGGTCGCGGAACATCTGGTGATGGCAGCGGGCCAGGTCTTTTGAGGTGGCACGATGACCAATGAAACCCCTCGACACCGACACAACCTTCCTGTCCGCACTGGTGCTCCCGTCAAAAGGAGCGCCGGTCCCGGCGGTTGGTGCGCGTCCAATCTCATTCTTGCGATGATGGCGGCCCTGTTCGCCGCCGTCGTCGCTCTCGAAGTTCTCACGGGCTGATCGACCCTTATCGGTCGCCCTGTTTCAAACGCTGGAGCCTCTTCATGAGCCAGTCCAAACAAGCGAGCATCCTCGACACTCGCATCCTCGTGCCGGCCATTGCCGCCGCATTCAAAAAGCTCAACCCGCGCACGCTTGCGCGCAATCCGGTCATGTTCGTCGTGGCGACGGTGTCGGTGCTGACGACAGTGCTGTTCATCCGCGATCTCGTCATGGGCGGCGCCAATCTCGGCTTTTCCTTCCAGATCAATCTCTGGCTCTGGTTCACCGTATTGTTCGCCAATTTTGCGGAAGCCGTCGCCGAAGGGCGCGGCAAGGCGCAGGCGGATTCGCTGCGCCGAACCCGCACCGAAACCCAGGCGAAACTGCTGACCGGCGATGACCGCAGCCAGTACAAGATGGTGGCGGGCACCAGCCTGAAGGTGAATGATATCGTGCTGGTGGAAGCCGGCGATATCATCCCCTCGGATGGCGAAGTCGTTGAAGGTGTGGCCTCCGTCAACGAGGCAGCGATAACAGGTGAATCCGCCCCGGTTATCCGCGAATCCGGCGGCGACCGCTCGGCCGTCACCGGCGGCACGCAGGTTTTGTCGGACTGGATAAGGGTGCGCATCACCGCTGCTGCCGGCTCCACCTTCCTCGACCGGATGATTTCGCTGGTTGAAGGTGCCGAGCGCCAGAAGACACCGAACGAGATCGCGCTCAACATCCTTCTTGCGGGGATGACACTGATCTTCGTTCTGGCCACCGCGACGATTCCAAGTTTCGCGACCTATGCCGGCGGCTCCATCCCGATCATCGTTCTGGTAGCGCTGTTCGTGACGCTCATCCCGACAACCATCGGCGCTCTTCTGTCCGCCATCGGTATTGCCGGCATGGACAGGCTGGTGCGCTTCAACGTGCTTGCCATGTCCGGCCGCGCCGTCGAAGCGGCAGGTGACGTCGATACGCTGTTGCTGGACAAGACCGGCACCATCACGCTCGGCAACCGGCAGGCGACCGAGTTTCGGCCCATCGCCGGCGTTTCCGAACAGGAGCTTGCCGATGCCGCACAGCTCGCCTCGCTTGCCGATGAGACGCCGGAAGGCCGCTCCATCGTCGTTCTCGCCAAGGAAAAATACGGCATCCGCGCCCGCGACATGCAGAAGCTGCACGCTACCTTCGTGCCCTTCACCGCCCAGACCCGCATGAGCGGCGTCGATTTTGAGGGCGCCTCCATTCGCAAGGGTGCCGTCGATGCCGTGCTGTCCTATGTCGATGGCGGCGTTGCACAACAGGGCAATGCGGCGTTGGCCGTCAAAACTGAAACCGATGCCACGCGTGGGATCCGTGCCATCGCGGAAGAGATCGCCAAGGCTGGCGGCACGCCGCTTGCCGTGGTGCGGGACGGAAAACTGCTCGGCGTCGTGCAGCTGAAGGATATCGTCAAGGGCGGCATTCGCGAACGTTTCGCCGAGCTTCGCCGCATGGGCATCCGCACCGTCATGATCACCGGCGACAATCCGATGACGGCGGCTGCCATTGCGGCGGAAGCCGGCGTCGATGATTTCCTTGCCCAGGCAACGCCTGAAAACAAGCTGGAGCTTATCCGCGAGGAGCAGGCCAAGGGCAAGCTCGTTGCCATGTGCGGCGACGGCACCAACGACGCCCCGGCGCTGGCGCAGGCCGATGTCGGCGTCGCCATGAACACCGGCACGGTGGCGGCACGCGAAGCGGGCAATATGGTCGATCTCGACAGCGACCCGACCAAGCTCATCGAGATCGTCGAAATCGGCAAGCAGTTGCTGATGACGCGCGGCGCACTGACGACATTCTCCATTGCCAACGATATCGCCAAATATTTCGCCATCATCCCGGCGATGTTCCTGGTGCTCTATCCGCAGCTTGGCGTCCTGAACGTCATGGGGCTTTCGACGCCGCAAAGCGCGATCCTTTCCGCCATCATCTTTAACGCGCTGATCATCATCGCGCTCATCCCGTTATCGCTGAAGGGCGTCAAATATCGCCCGATCGGTGCTGGCGCGCTGCTGTCCCGCAATCTGGTCATTTATGGCCTCGGCGGCATCATCGTTCCCTTTATCGGCATCAAGGCCATCGACCTCGCCATTACGGCGCTCGGTCTTGCCTGAGGAGTAAAGACAATGTTTAGACAGTTTCGTCCCGCACTGGTGCTGATCCTTGCCACCACCGCCATCACCGGCCTTGCCTATCCGCTGGGCATGACGGGCCTTGCGCAGGCGCTCTTTCCCTTTCAGGCCAATGGCAGCCTGATCGAGAAAAACGGCAGCGTGGTGGGTTCGCAATTGATCGGACAGGCCTTCACCGGTGAGAAATATTTCCATGGCAGGCCGTCGGCCGCTGGTGACGGGTATAATGCTGCCTCCTCTTCCGGCTCCAATCTTGGCCCGACCAGCGCCAAGCTGATCGACCGGGTGAAACAGGATTATGAGACGGCGAAAGCCGAGAACCCGGCAGCCGAAGTGCCGGCCGATCTGGTGACGGCATCGGGTAGCGGTCTTGACCCGCATGTTTCACCTGAGGCCGCCTATTTTCAGGTTGCGCGCGTCGCAAAGGCAAGGGGCATGGATGAAACCGCGTTGCGTGCCATTGTCGAGCGTCATGTCGAGGGACCGGAACTGGGCTTCATGGGCGAACCCGTCGTAAATGTACTGGCGCTCAACATGGCTCTTGACGCAGCCGGCTCATGAACTGAAATGGCTATGGCTTCTTCGGAAGCCATAGCTTCGACCACTGGTGGGTTATATGCCTGACGATATCAGTAATATGCCGAGCCGACCGTCGCCCGATGCGCTGCTGGAAAACGCCCGGCGCGAGGCACGGGGCCGGCTGAAGATTTTTTTAGGCGCAGCCCCCGGCGTCGGCAAGACCTATGAAATGCTGATGTCCGGCCGTGCGAAGCTTGCGGATGGCGTCGACACCATCATCGGCGTCGTGGAAACCCATGGCCGCCGCGAAACCGAGGCGCTGGTCGAAGGGCTGGAGGTGGTCGCCCGCAAGCGCATTGATTATCGCGGTCAGATGCTGGACGAGATGGATCTCGATGCCATTCTTGCCCGCCGCCCCGCTCTGGTGCTGGTCGATGAGCTTGCCCATACCAATGCCGCCGGCAGCCGCCACCCCAAGCGCTATATGGATGTTCAGGAAATCCTCGCGCAGGGCATTGATGTCTATACGACGCTGAACATCCAGCATGTCGAAAGCCTGAATGATGTGGTGGCGCAGATCACCCGCATCCGCGTGCGGGAAACGGTGCCTGACAGCATCATCGACAGGGCGGACGATGTCGAGATCATCGATATCACCCCCGATGATCTGCTGAAACGCCTGCAGGATGGCAAGGTCTACATGCCCCGCACCGCGCGGCGTGCCATCGAGAATTATTTTTCGCGCGGCAACCTGACGGCGCTGCGCGAACTTGCATTACGGCGCACGGCGCAACGGGTGGACGAGCAATTGCTCAACCACATGCAGTCGCACGCCATTTCCGGACCATGGGCCGCTGGAGACCGGGTTCTGGTCTGCCTCGACCATGGCGGCAACGGCCCGGGCCTGGTGCGTTATGCCCGAAGGCAGGCAGACCGGCTGCGCGCGCCGTGGACGGCGCTGCATCTCGATACGCCGCGTTCGCAGCAATTGTCGGAGGCGGAGAAGGACCGGCTAGCGGGCACCATGCGGCTTGCCGAGAAGCTGGGCGGCGAGACGGTGACCCTGCCGGCACTTGATCTGACACGCGAGATCATCGCTTATGCCAACGCCAATAATTTCACTCACATCATCATCGGCCGTCCGAAAAAGAACTGGTGGCAGCGCCTGTTCCAGCGCTCGCTCACCCATGAACTGATCGATCATGCGGGTGATATCAGCGTTCACGTCATCTCCGGCGACAAGACGGCGGAAAAGCCGGCGCAGACGGTGAAGCAGGCGTCCTCGCGCCGTGGTAATCGCATCAAGGCCTATCTCAGCAGCACGCTGCTGGTGGCGGTGGCCATTGTCGTCGGCATCGGGCTTGACCAGATGCTCGATGTCCGGAATCTGGCGCTGGTGTTCCTGATGGCGGTTCTGGCGGCCGCCGTGCGCGGTGGGCTGGGGCCGGCACTTTATGCCTCGCTGCTTGGCGCCTTCGCCTTCAATTTCTTCTTTCTGGAGCCACGCTATACGCTGACGGTAAGCGCGCCGGACAGCGTCGTGGCGCTGCTGTTTTATTTCGGGGTGGCATTGGTCGCCTCCAATCTTGCGGTTGCCGTGCAGCGGCAGGCGGCCTCGGCGCGGGCGAGGGCACGCACCACGGAGGACCTCTATCTGTTCTCCAGAAAACTGGCGGGCACGGGTACGCTGGACGATGTGTTATGGGCCACCGCTTACCAGATGGCGTCGATGCTGAAGGTGCGCGTGGTTCTGCTTTTGCCGGAGAACAATACGATCACCGTCAAGGCGGGTTATCCGCCGGATGATACGCTGGCGGATGCCGATATCGCTGCCGCGCAATGGGCATGGGAGCATAACAAGCCCACGGGCCGCGGTGCGGATACGCTGCCGGGTGCCAAGCGCCTTTATCTGCCATTGCGCACCGGCAGCGGTGCGATCGGCGTGGTGGGGCTGGATGACGACCGGGTCGGCCCGCTTTTGACGCCCGAACAGCAGCGGCTCTTCGATGCGCTGGCCGATCAGGCGGCCCTTGCCGTTGAACGTATCCAGCTTGTCTCGGATGTCGACCGGGCAAGGCTTGCGGCGGAAACCGACCGGCTGCGCACCGCGCTCCTTACCTCCATTTCCCATGACCTGAAAACGCCGCTTGCGGCCATTCTGGGTTCGGCCGGAACGCTTAAGGATTTTGCCGAGGATATCCCGCCCGATGCGCGCGCCGAGCTGCTGTCGACAATCGTTGAGGAATCCGAACGGCTGAACCGCTTCATTTCCAATCTTCTCGATATGACGAGGATCGGCTCGGGCGCGATGGAGCCGAATTACGGGTTGCATTTTCTGGGGGACATGGTCGGTACGGCGCTGTCTCGTGCGGCGAAAATCGTCGTCCGGCACGAGATCGTTCTGGATATTCCCTCCGATCTGCCGATGCTGAAGGTCGATCCGGTACTGTTCGAGCAGGTTCTGTTCAATCTCATCGATAATGCCGCCAAATACGCTCCAGAACAGACGGCCATCGAGATCAGAGGATGGCGGCAGGGCAGACATGTCTTTCTGTCCGTCATCGACGAGGGGCCGGGCATTCCCCCGGACGATACGGAGCGGGTGTTCGACAGCTTCTACCGGGTACGCAAGGCGGACCATGTGCAGGCCGGAACGGGGCTTGGCCTGTCCATCTGCAAGGGTTTCATCGAGGCCATGGGCGGGTCGATCCGCGCGGAGAACAGGCCGGGTCGCAGCGGCGCGCAATTTACCATAGGTCTGCCCGTCCCCGCTGATACGCCGGTGCTGGATCATGATTAAGGCGCTATTGCCGGCAACAGGTGATGATGCGCCGCGCCATGCCGTTGAAGGAGATCGGGAATGACCAATGCCGCCGTCCGCATTCTGATCGTCGACGATGAACCGCCGATCCGCAAGCTTTTGCGGGTGGGGCTGTCGACGCAGGGATATGCGGTGAGCGAGGCCATGAATGCGAAGGTGGCGATGGAGCTTGTCGAGCAGGACAAGCCCGATCTCGTCGTTCTCGATCTGGGCCTGCCTGACATGTCGGGGCATGATCTGCTGGCGAAATGGCGCGGCGAAGGACTGGCGCTGCCGGTGATCATTCTCTCCAGCCGCACGGATGAGGCGGGTATCGTCAAGGCACTGGAACTGGGGGCGGATGATTACATCAGCAAGCCCTTCGGCATGAACGAGCTTGTCGCCCGCATTCGCGTGGCCCTTCGCCACCGCCTGCAGAGCCAGGGGGAAAGACCGGTATTTCAGACCGGCGATCTTTCGGTCGATCTTGTCCGGCGCATCGTCAAGGTGGAGGACCGGGAGGTGAAACTCTCGCCCAAGGAGTATGATATTCTGCGGGTTCTGGTGCAGCATGCGGGCAAGGTGCTGACGCACCGATTTTTACTTGAGCATGCGTGGGACGAGTTGACCGACGTGCAATATTTGCGGGTCTATGTGCGCCAGCTCCGCCAGAAGATCGAAAAAATCCCGGACCAGCCGCGTTATATCCTGACGGAAACCGGTGTCGGTTACCGGCTGCAGGAGGTTTGAGGGCGCCGTTATGGGACGCCCTCAAATGTTGTGTCAGACAGAGGCGCAGATCGACAGGAATTCGTCCACGTCGGCCTCGGTCGTCGCAAAGCTGGTGACCATGCGGATCAGCACTTCGTCTTTGCCGACCTTTTCCGGCATGTCGCGCGGCTCCAGCCAGTCATAGAACTTCGCACCCTTGGCCGTTGCGGCTTCGGCGGCTGCCTTCGGCAGAATGGCGAACACTTCGTTGGCTTGTGTCGGCCAGGCAAGGCGGGCGCTGTTGAGCGAGCCGAAGCCGGCGCGCAGCCGGTTGGCCATGGCATTGGCATGGCTGGCGAGACCGAGCCACAGATCGTCCTGCAGATAGGCTTCGAACTGCGCGGCGATGAAACGCGATTTCGAAAAAAGCTGGGCGGTGCGCTTGCGCAGGAAGGAGAAGTCCCGGGCGAGCGAAGGATCGAAAAACACGATCGCTTCCGCGCACCAGCAGCCGTTTTTCGTGCCGCCGAAAGACAGGACGTCGACGCCGCGTTTCCAGGTCATTTCAGCGGGCGTGGTGCCAAGTGCGGCAAGCGCATTGGCAAAACGTGCGCCATCCATATGCAGTGGCAGGCCGTTGTCCTTGGCGATCCTGGCGATGGCGTCGATTTCATCGAGCGTATAGACCGTGCCGGCCTCGGTTGCCTGCGTCATGGTGATGGCGGCGGCGCGGCCATGGTGAACGGCATCCTGCGGATAACGCGCGATGCGTTCGATCAGATTTTCCGGCAGCATCTTGCCGTTTGGACCTTCGACGGCGACCATGCGCATGCCGCTGAAGAAGTCAGGCGCGCCGCATTCATCCTCGATCACATGCGCTTCGGAATGACAGAAGGTCAGGCCGCCGGCGCGGGCGATGCTGGCCAGCGAAAGCGAATTGGCCGCCGTGCCGGTGGCGACGAAAAACACCGCGACCTCGCGCTCGAATATCTCGTTGAAACGTTTTTCGATGGAGAGATCGAGTTCGCTGGTGCCGTAAGCGGCGGCAAAGCGGGTGGATTCCCGTGAAAGCCGCTCATTGACGGCCGGATGGGCGCCAGCCCAATTGTCTGAAGCAAAAAACATCTCTGAAGGCTTTCCGATAGCTGAGGTTCTGGGTTGGGCTGCGTGAAGCGGTGGTCGCAAAAGTTCTAGGACCTAACCTTGTGATTGGCAAATCCGGCAATGAAAGCAATGGCTCTGCCTGTTTTGCGACAAGAAAGTTTCGCGCAATAGGTCAGTATCGAAACTTCGCTGCCATCAACCTCTTTACTAATTGGATTCGCACCCTTGCCAATTCCGCCCATTTCTGCCAAAATCCTCAGGAATTGAGACAGCTTTGCTGTCCTAAATTTGATCCAGCCGGCCTGAGTGCGGATTTTGCGGGAAGCGAAAATTCGTGTCGAGCCGGATCTTCGCATGAAACCGTGCAAGTAATTTTGCAGGAGGGACAAAAATGACGAACAAGCCGCAGGCGGAAATCGCCGCCGCAACCCTGACCACAGACTGTCCCACCGCGGCTGCGGCCGCACCCGTTTCTGCGAAGGCGCGTTTCGCGGGCGGTTTGCCGGAAAGGCAGGGTCTTTACGATCCGGCCAATGAACATGATGCCTGCGGCGTCGGCTTCGTTGCCCATATGAAGGGTCAGAAGTCGCACCAGATCGTCAAGGACGGCCTGTTCATCCTCGAAAACCTCACGCATCGTGGCGCCGTTGGCGCCGATCCGCTGATGGGCGATGGTGCCGGCATTCTCGTGCAGATCCCCGACCGTTTCTTCCGCGAGGAAATGGCGGCGCAGGGCGTGACGCTGCCAAAGGCCGGCGAATATGCTGTCGGCCACATTTTCATGCCGCGCGATCCGGCCCGCATCGAGCACTACAAGAAGGTCATCGTCGACGTGATCGGTGAAGAGGGACAGCAGTTTCTCGGTTTCCGCGACGTGCCCGTCGACAATGCCTCGCTCTCCAAGGCGCCGGACATTGCAGCGACCGAACCGCACCATGTTCAGGTCTTCATCGGCGCCGGTCGCGAGGCCGCGACCAATCCCGATTTCGAGCGCAAGCTGTTCCTGATCCGCAAGGTGCTCTCCAACCGTATCTATGATGAGGGTGGCGGCAAGGAAACGCAGGATTTCTACCCCGTTTCGCTGTCGTCCTCGACCATCGTCTACAAGGGCATGTTCCTCGCCTATCAGGTGGGCGCCTATTACAAGGACTTGTCGGATCCGCGTTTCGAATCCGCTGTCGCCCTCGTGCACCAGCGCTTCTCGACCAACACCTTCCCGTCCTGGAAGCTGGCGCATCCCTACCGAATGGTCGCCCATAACGGCGAAATCAACACGCTGCGTGGCAACGTCAACTGGATGGCGGCGCGTCAGGCGTCGGTGTCCTCGGTGCTGTTCGGCGACGACATTTCCAAGCTCTGGCCGATTTCCTATGAAGGCCAGTCGGATACCGCCTGCTTCGACAACGCGCTCGAATTCCTCGTGCGCGGTGGTTATTCCATGGCCCATGCCGTGATGATGCTGATCCCGGAGGCCTGGGCCGGCAACCAGTCCATGTCCGCCGAACGCAAGGCCTTCTACGAATATCACGCAGCGCTGATGGAGCCGTGGGACGGCCCGGCAGCCGTCGCCTTCACCGATGGCAAGCAGATCGGCGCGACGCTCGACCGCAACGGCCTGCGTCCGGCGCGTTATCTCGTCACCGATGACGACCGCATCATCATGGCGTCGGAAGCCGGCACGCTGCCGGTGCCGGAAGAGCGCATCGTCAAGAAGTGGCGCCTGCAGCCCGGCAAGATGCTGCTGATCGATATGGAAAAGGGCTCCATTGTTTCCGACGAGGAAGTGAAGCACGAGCTTGCCGCCAAGCACCCTTACCGCACCTGGCTCGACCGCACGCAGCTTATCCTTGAAGAGCTGAAGCCGGTGGAACCGCGTGCGCTGCGCCGCGACGTGTCGCTGCTCGACCGCCAGCAGGCCTTCGGCTACACCAGCGAAGATACCAAGCTGCTGATGTCTCCGATGGCGACGACCGGCCAGGAAGCCATCGGCTCCATGGGCACCGATACGCCGATCTCGGCCATGTCGGACAAGTCGAAGCTGCTCTACACCTATTTCAAGCAGAACTTCGCGCAGGTGACGAACCCGCCGATCGACCCGATCCGCGAAGAGCTTGTGATGAGCCTCGTGTCCTTCATCGGTCCGCGCCCGAACATTCTCGATCACGAAGGTGCTGCCCGCGCCAAGCGTCTGGAAGTGCGCCAGCCGATCCTGACCAATGGCGATCTGGAAAAGATCCGCTCCATCGGCCACACGGAAGACCGTTTCGACACCAAGACGCTCGACTTTACCTATGATGTCGAGCGCGGCGCCGAAGGTATGCCCGAGATGCTTGAGCGCCTGTGCGAGCGTGCGGAATCGGCCGTCCGCGGCGGTTACAACATCATCGTTCTCTCCGACCGCCAGCTCGGCCCGGACCGCATTGCGATCCCCGCCCTTCTGGCGACGGCCGCCGTGCACCATCACCTGATCCGCAAGGGTCTGCGCACCTCGGTCGGTCTCGTGGTGGAAACCGGCGAGCCGCGCGAAATCCACCATTTCTGCCTGCTGGCCGGTTATGGTGCCGAGGCGATCAACCCCTATCTCGCCTTCGATACGCTGCTCGACATGCATAAGCACGGCGCCTTCCCGAAGGAGGTGTCCGACGACGAAGTCGTCTATCGCTACATCAAGGCGGTTGGTAAGGGCATCCTCAAGGTCATGTCCAAGATGGGCATTTCCACCTACCAGTCCTATTGCGGCGCCCAGATTTTCGACGCCATCGGCCTTTCCTCGGAGTTCGTCGAGAAGTATTTCTTCGGCACCGCCACCTCCATCGAAGGTGTCGGCCTGACGGAGATTGCCGAAGAAACCGTAACCCGCCACACGGCTGCCTTCGGCAAGGACCCGATCCTTGCCAACACGCTCGATATCGGCGGCGAATATGCCTATCGCATGCGCGGCGAAAGCCACGCCTGGACGCCGGATGCGGTTGCCTCGCTGCAACATGCGGTGCGCGGCAACAGCCAGGATCGCTACCGCGAATTCGCCGGCATGGTGAATGAGACGGCGCTGCGCATGAACACCATTCGCGGCCTGTTCAAGGTCAGGTCGGCGGAAGCGCTCGGCCGCAAGCCGGTTTCCATCGACGATGTCGAGCCGGCAGCTGAAATCGTCAAACGCTTCTCGACAGGTGCCATGTCCTTCGGCTCGATCAGCCGCGAGGCGCACACCACGCTTGCGATTGCCATGAACCGTATCGGCGGCAAGTCCAACACGGGTGAGGGCGGCGAAGAATCCGACCGTTACATGCCGCTTCTGAACGGCAAGCCGAACCCCGAGCGCTCCGCCATCAAGCAGATCGCTTCCGGACGCTTCGGTGTGACGACGGAATATCTCGTCAATGCCGACATGCTGCAGATCAAGGTGGCGCAAGGTGCAAAGCCCGGCGAAGGCGGCCAGCTGCCCGGCCACAAGGTGGATGCGACGGTTGCCAAAACCCGTCACTCCACGCCGGGCGTCGGCCTCATCTCGCCGCCGCCGCATCACGATATCTATTCCATCGAAGATCTGGCGCAGCTGATCTACGATTTGAAGAACGTCAACCCGGAAGCCGATGTTTCGGTGAAGCTGGTGTCGGAAGTCGGCGTCGGCACGGTTGCTGCCGGTGTTGCCAAGGCGCGCGCCGACCATATCACCGTTTCCGGTTTTGATGGCGGCACCGGCGCTTCGCCGCTCACCTCGCTGAAGCACGCTGGTTCCCCATGGGAAATCGGTCTTGCCGAAACCCAGCAGACACTGGTGCTGAACGGCCTTCGCTCGCGCGTTGCCCTGCAGGTGGATGGTGGTCTGAAAACCGGCCGCGACGTCATCATCGGCGCGCTGCTCGGTGCGGATGAATTCGGCTTTGCCACAGCACCGCTGATTGCGGCGGGCTGCATCATGATGCGCAAGTGCCATCTCAATACCTGCCCGGTGGGCGTTGCCACGCAGGACCCGGTTCTGCGCAAGCGCTTCAAGGGCACGCCGGAACATGTCATCAACTATTTCTTCTTCGTGGCCGAAGAAGTGCGCGAAATCCTTGCCTCGCTTGGCGTCACCAAGCTGGACGAGATCATCGGCGCTTCTGAGCTGCTCGAAAAGGATGAGATGCTGGCGCACTGGAAGGCCAAGGGGCTGGATTTCAGCCGCATCTTCCACAAGGTCGAGGCACCCAAGGAAGCGACCTTCTGGACCGAGCGCCAGAAGCACCCGATCGATGACATTCTCGACCGCAAGCTGATCGAGAAGTCGCTGCCGTCGCTCGAAAACCGCGAGCCCGTGGTCTTCGAAGTGCCGATCAAGAACGTCGACCGTTCCGCTGGCGCCATGCTGTCGGGTGCGCTTGCCAAGCGCTGGGGTCACAAGGGCCTGAAGGACGATACGATCCACGTCACCCTCAAGGGCACGGCGGGCCAGTCCTTCGGCGCATTCCTCGCCCGTGGCATCACCTTCGATCTGGTGGGTGACGGCAACGACTATGTCGGCAAGGGCCTTTCGGGTGGCCGCATCATCGTGCGCCCGCCGGAAAACACCCGTATCGTGGCGGAAAACTCGATCATTGTCGGTAATACCGTACTTTACGGCGCAATCACCGGCGAGTGCTATTTCCGTGGCGTGGCTGGCGAGCGTTTCGCGGTGCGCAACTCCGGCGCGGTCGCGGTTGTCGAAGGTGTCGGCGACCACGGTTGCGAATATATGACCGGCGGCATCGTCGTTGTTCTGGGTGAAACGGGCCGCAACTTCGCAGCCGGCATGTCCGGCGGCGTGGCTTATGTTCTCGACGAGAAGGGCGATTTCGCCACCCGCTGCAACATGGCCATGGTCGAGCTGGAGCCGGTTCCGGAAGAGGACGATATGCTGGAGAAGCTGCACCATCACGGCGGCGACCTCATGCACAAGGGACGCGTGGACGTTTCCGAGGACATGACGCGCCACGACGAGGAGCGCCTTTACCAGTTGATCTCCAACCACTTCCATTACACGAACTCGTCGCGCGCCAAGGATATACTCGACCGCTGGAGCGAGTTCCGTCCGAAGTTCCGCAAGGTCATGCCGGTGGAATACCGCCGTGCGCTTGAGGAAATGGAGCGCATGCGCATGGGCGTGGCGGCGGAGTAATCCGCCGCGTGAGGACACTACACCAACTGGTCTCGCTGATAATCGCGGTCGCCGTTCCCACGGTGATCTATTGGACGAGCGGCGAGACCGGATTTGAGTTCATCGTATTGGGGGCGGCTTTTGGTTTCGCCACCCGGTACTGGGGCCCGACAGGCGCTCCGCTTTGATGTGAGGACATAAACGTGGGCAAGGTTACAGGTTTTCTGGAGATCGACCGGCAGGTGGGCAAGTATCAGCCCGCATCGGATCGTATCCGCCATTTCCGCGAATTCACCATTCCGATGTCGGATGCCGAAGTGCAGAAGCAGGCGGCGCGCTGCATGGATTGCGGCATTCCCTACTGTCATGGCCCGACCGGCTGTCCCGTGCACAACCAGATCCCCGACTGGAACGATCTGGTCTATAACAACAATTGGGAGGAGGCGATCCGCAATCTGCACTCCACCAACAACTTCCCGGAATTCACCGGTCGCGTCTGTCCCGCGCCCTGCGAGGAGGCTTGCACGCTGAACCTTGAGGATGCGCCGGTCGCCATCAAGACGGTTGAGCAGGCCATCGCCGACAAGGCCTATGAGCTGGGCTTCATCGTGCCGAAGCCGGCGACGATCCACACCGGCAAGAAGGTCGCCATCATCGGTTCTGGCCCGTCCGGCATGGCGGCGGCGCAGCAGCTTGGCCGCGCCGGCCACGAGGTTCATGTCTATGAGCGTGAATCCAAGCCAGGCGGCCTGCTGCGTTACGGTATCCCCGACTTCAAGATGGAGAAGAACTTCATCGATCGCCGCGTTGAACAGATCAAGGGCGAAGGCGTCACCTTCCATTGCGGCGTCAATGTCGGCGTCGATGTAACGGTCGAGGCGCTTCTGGCCGACCACGATGCCGTGCTTTATTGCGGCGGTTCGGAAACCCCGCGCCCGGCCGGTATCGGCGGCGCCGATCTGCATGGCGTTTACGATGCCATGCCCTATCTCGTGCAGCAGAACCGCCGCGTCGGTCGTGAAAACATCGACAGTGTCGGCTGGCCTGCCGATCCTATTCTCGCCGGCGGCAAGCATGTCGTCGTGGTCGGCGGCGGCGATACCGCATCCGACTGCGTCGGTACAGCCTTCCGTCAGGGTGCGGTGAAAGTCACGCAGCTCGACATCCGCCCGATGCCGCCGGAAAAGGAAGACAAGCTGGCGGTCTGGCCTTTCTGGGCAACCAAGATGCGCACCTCGTCCTCGCAGGCCGAAGGCGCCATCCGCGAGTTTCAGGTGGCGACGCTCGAATTCGTTGGCGAAGACGGTGTGTTGACCGGTGTGAAGTGCTGTCAGGTGGATGACCGCCGCAAGCCGATCGCCGGCACGGAATTCATCATCAAGGCGGATCTCGCCTTCATCGCCATCGGTTTCTCCGGCCCCTTCACGGATAGCGTGCTGAAGGAAATGGACGGTAAGCTGACGCTCAACACCGACCGCCGCGGCTCCACCAACGTGATCGCCAATGAAACGGACTATAAAACCTCGGTCGACAAGCTGTGGGCGGCGGGTGACGTGCGCCGTGGCCAGTCGCTGGTGGTCTGGGCCATCCGCGAAGGCCGCCAGGCTGCGCGTGCAATCGACGAGGCACTGATGGGCGCGACCGTATTGCCGCGCTGACGGCGGTTGAGGCGGCGCAAGCCACACGAACCGGAACAAGGGGCCTGTTGTGCGGACACAACAGGCCCCTTGTCTGACTGGACGACCAGAAATGCGATTGAGGGTGTTGCATTCATGGGGACGGGCGAAATATCGCGCCCGCGAATTGCAACGGCATTACGGCTTTCCCGAAAAGCAGCTTTGCCGGCAGGCGACAGATGCTCAGCAATAGGGAAGGCTGATGCGGAAACAGGCGCCGCCGGTAGAGGAATCACTGATGGCGATCTCGCCCTTATGGTAGCGAATGATTTCCTGAACGAGATTGAGACCAAGCCCGGTGCCACGGTCCTTCGGTCTCAGCCGGTGGAACGCGTCGAACACCAGTTCCCTGTCTTCTTCGGGAATTCCGTTGCCTTCATCGGATATGTCTATCACCCGGTTCGCGGCGACTTTTACAGTGATCGTTCCGCGATTGCCGCCATGTTCGATGGCATTCTGCACGATATTCATAAGGGCACGCTGCAGCGAGGCGTCGTCCGCAAGGGCGAGAATAGGTTCCTCTTCCGGCTCGAAAGAGAGATTATATCCCTGAGAGATGGCAAGCGGCGCCATATCCGCCACAACCGACCTGCACAGGCCGACGAGATCAAGCGGAACGAGGGGGGCCTTCTGCCCGCCGAGGCGCTGCAGATCGAGCAATTGTTCCGCCAGCACGGCGATGCGGCTGGCATCGGCCAATATCCTGTTTCGTGATGGGCCTTCCAATAGCGTTTCAACGCGGGTCTGGAGGATGGCGACGGGAGTTCGCAATTCATGGGCGGCGTCGAGAATGAAGCGCTTGTGCCGCTCGTAACCATCGTCGAGCCGTTTCAGCGCGCCGTTGACGGCGTGCACCAGCGGCTGCACTTCTCTTGGAATATCGCCATCCGGCAACCGGTATCCGCGCTTGTCGATATCGATCGTTTCCGCCGTGCGGGCGATGGCGGACAGGGGGAGGAATTCCCTGCGGATGATCCAGGGAATGGTGATGATCGTGACGAGAGACATGATGAAGAGGATCGGCATGATCAGGATGTTGGAAAACAGCAATACCGGAAATGTCATGCTGAAGGGCCCGCCCTTGCCGATCATGGCGAATTCGCCTACCGGCCCGGAAACACGGCGGACGATGGCGATGCGCACGACGGCAAGATAGGAATAGGACAATGCCGCATCGCGTATGTCGGAGAGCCTGACGTCGCTGAGTTGCTGATCCATGTTGCTGAAGGCTTCCGGTACCTGGCCGCCCTGTATGATTTCCCCCGCTTCGCTGACGGCAACGAACCAGAAATCGGGCGTGGTGTTGCGCAACTCGGCGTACTCATTCGTTTCCTTCAGGACCAGCCGGCCATTTTCGTCCCGCACGAGCGCGTTGGCGGTGATCTGGGCTGCCTGCGGGCTGAGCAGCGCGCTGCCTGCGCCACCGCTCGACAGATAGGCGACAAAGGCGGCGCTGACGATGAAAAGGCTGCCGATCTGGAAGAGCAGCAGCTGAATGGTCAGGCGGCGCTTGAGCGATTTTCTCTTCGCCGGCTTCATGCTGCCGCCCTCAGAAGATAACCGACGCCCCGGATGCCGTGAACTTCGACACCCGCATCCGCTGCCGCCAGTTTGCGGCGCAGACGGGAAATATGGGAATCGAGTGCGTTGGACTGGATTTCATCATCGAAATTATAAACGGCTTCCTCAAGCAGCGAGCGCAGCACCGTTCTGCCCTGCCGCCGCAGGAGCGCCTCGAGGATAAGCAGCTCGCGTCTCGTCAGGGCAAGAAATTCGCCGGCG
This sequence comes from Rhizobium sp. UGM030330-04, assembly GCF_003208455.1. Classification (NCBI taxonomy): domain Bacteria; kingdom Pseudomonadati; phylum Pseudomonadota; class Alphaproteobacteria; order Hyphomicrobiales; family Rhizobiaceae; genus Rhizobium; species Rhizobium sp. UGM030330-04. Next base: position 115,077 of record NZ_QKML01000007.1, on the reverse strand, counting down.
ATGCGGACCTCACGGGTTTCGAAGCAAAATTCCAGCTTGCCCAGTTTCGCCGTCATCGTCACGGCACTGGCCGGTCGTCGCATCAGGGCGCGGATACGGGCGAGTAGTTCCTCCACGGCGAAGGGCTTGGCCAGATAGTCGTCGGCGCCGAGGTTCAGTCCCTTTACCCGGTCGGCAAGCGCGCCCTGCGCCGTCAAAACGATGACGGGCGGGGTGACGGGCAGGAGACGCAGATCCTCTATAAGCTGGATACCGTCGCCATCGGGCAATTGCCGGTCCAGTACCACAAGGTCGTGAACGCCATCCATGATGGCATGGCGGGCAAGGTCGAGCGTGCCGACATTATCCACAATGATATCGAACCGGTGGAGCGCGGCGGACAGGGCTGCTGCCATTTCGCGTTCATCTTCAACAAGCAGCAGGCGCATGAATTGGTCTCGGCAGGGTCCTGGCGCACCTCCCCGGAGCGGGAGTGCGTGAGATGAAATGACGGCTTCGTTGAGGTGACGAAGAAATATCGCCATACGGAAACGCGGTTAAAGACCGCATTCCCGCAGAGCTTCACTCATCCTGCCATTTTCGGATTGCCTAAACATTACGCCTCTCCCGTCTGCAACGCAGGCAAGAAGCGACTATTGCCGAGCCTGCGCGGTATCCGGGACGATGCGATAGTCGTCGATACGGCCCGCCGGCGCATCGGCCATTTCGCCGCGCTTCGTCAGTCGCTCGCGCGGCGATTCAACCACCGAGACGCGTGTAGGCCCGGCAGTCAAAGGGGCGTCGCCCAGCAGCTTGTCGCCGCCATCGAGATTGGGATCGGTCAGGCTGATTGGCTGCGTGCGAACCTGCCCGGCGTCGATGCCGAGTGCCGGCAGCGAGGTGAGCGCCGGCAGGTTGCTGCCGTCCAGTTTCACAAGATCCGGGCCTGCGCTATCCAGATGTCTGCGCACGAATTTCTCGACGTAAAAAGCAAGCTTGCGTTTGCCGGCCTGCGTCATGCCGATGCCGTCCGCCTCACGCAGGCGGGCCTGCTGGCCGTTCATGTCATAACCGGTGATGACGAATTTCCCGCCTTCATCGACGAAACCGTCCCACACATCCACGAATTCACCGCCATATTTTTCGACATGGCTGCGATAAAGCCGGTTGAAGCCGACGAGATCGGCCGTGAGAGAGGGGGACTGGAAGGCGGGCAGACCAACCCAGAGCAGCGGTACTTTCGGGCGGCCCGCAAGGGTCAGAAGTTCATCGATCCGCCGTTCATATTCCTTGAACCAGACGTCAGTGCCGAATTTTTCCCTGACATCGCCGATCTGCATCTGCTGGCGGTCGTTCGATCCCATCATGATGACGATGGTGGCCGGATTGGTCTCGGTTATGAATTGCGGCAGATTGGCGAACCAGTCGTAATAATCCGTGCGGACGAGGCCGGAAGAACCGTTCGCACGTACATCAACGGCGATTGCCGGCGAACTGGCGAAGGCATTGACCAGCTCCTCCCCCATGCCGCCGGCGAGGAAATCACCGATAACGAGAACGCGTCTTGCATTTTCAAGCTTGGCGGCGGGTTCCGGTTTTGCGGTTCGCATCTGTACGACCGACGGCGCTTTTCGGGCGGGTTGCGGGCGTGTGACGGATCTTTCGCGCGGCGCGGCCGGAAAATCCCGTCGGTTGCGGGGCTGGTATTCGCGGCCGGAGGCGCCATCGCGGCCCACCGGCTTGCCAAACAGCATCTCAAACAGGGTGCGACGCTGTTCCTGGGCAAAGGTCTCGGATGGAATGAGAGGCACGCAGAGGGCAGCGGAAAGAATGACGGCGCTAACGCGCCAGCCTGCTTTAACACGCTTCACCTGAGGCTTCGTACTCATGACATCGACCTTTCCGGGTGGCTCGGCGGCATTGGTGGAAGCCGCCGAATTTGCCGGCATATTATCAATTGCGCAGGGCTCTGAGCAATCGCTGCGACGGCTGGCCGTCATTTTCCATGCCCATGCGGGACTGGATGGCGCTGATGGCGGCTTTCGAACCGGAGCCGAAATTGCCGTCAATCTCGCCGTCGTAATAACCGAGTTCCTTCATGCGGGTCTGGAGTTCGAATTTTTCACGAATGTCCAGCGTGCCGTCCGGGCGCGGCCATTTCTGCTGCATGCCACCATAACCGGCGATCTCATCCGCAAGCAGGCCGACGGCCAAGGCATAGCTGTCGGATGCGTTGTATTTCTTGATGGTGAAGAAGTTCTTCATCATCAGGAAGCCGGGACCGTTTGCCCCGCCCTGCATTTTCAGCATGGCGCGGTCGGAACCGCGGGTGAAGTTCTTACCGTTCGGACGGGTGAAGCCGAGCTTTGCCCATTCCGAAATGGTCTTCGTCTGGCCTTCATAGCGGGCGCCGCCACGCGGCACGGCGGTTTCATAACCCCAGGTCCGGCCGGGTTCCCAGCCGTTCTTGGAAAGAAGATTGGCAGCGGTTGCCAGCGCGTCGGGAACTGAGTGCCAGATGTCGCGCTTGCCGTTGCCATCCGCATCCACCGCGTAAAGCAGGTAGCTTGTCGGAATGAATTGGGTGTGACCCATCGCCCCGGCCCAGGAGCCCGTCAGCTGCTTCGGCGTCACATCGCCCGCCTGGAGAATCTTGAGCGCGGCGATCAGCTGCGTGCGCGCGAATTTGGCGCGCTTGGGATCGGAATAGGCGAGCGTGGCCAGCGCCTGCGGAATATTGTGCAGTCGCTCCGGCTTTTCGAGAACCGCGCCGTAATTGGATTCCATCGACCAGATCGCGAGAATGATGTGTTTGTCGACATTGAAGTTGCGCTCGATCCAGTTGAGGGTCGTCGCATGCTTCATCTTCATCTCACGGCCGATCCGCACCGTGTAAGGGTTGACGCGGGAATCGAGATAATCCCAGATCTGCGTGGTGAATTCCGGCTGGAAGGTCGCCTTGCGCAGCGCGTCCGGGTCCGGTTCGCTGACGCCGGCGAAGGCCTTCTGGTAGGTCGCCTTGCTAATGCCTTCTTTCGCGGCTGTTGCGTAGAACTGGTTGATCCACTGTCTGAATCCGGCATCGGCATGGGCCGAAACGGGTGTCAGCGAGATCACCAGACCTGCAACCATCATGCAGCCGAATTTGCGGACATCTGAAAGGATCATCTTTGTCATCGTCAGTCTTTCGTTCTCTCGAATGTCATTTCGATTGCGAAAACGCATCGGGCGTCATCATGGATAACAAAAGAACGTCAACAAATTCTTTACCATTAATAGATGGTAGCGTCACCCTTTACAAAACGTTGTTATTTTTGAAATAACAACAGCGTGCGGGGATTGTGATCAAGTTTTATCTCTCAGGAGGGATATGTGGTAGAACAGAAGAAAATTCGGAAGGCCGTATTTCCGGTCGCGGGCCTCGGCACCCGTTTCCTGCCCGCAACCAAGGCGGTTCCGAAAGAAATGCTCACCGTCGTCGACAAGCCGGTCATTCAATACGTCGTCGATGAGGCGGCGGAAGCAGGCATTGAGCATTTTGTATTTGTCACTGGCCGCGGCAAGGCGGTGATCGAAGATTATTTTGATATTCAATTTGAACTCGAACAGATGCTGCGTGAGCGCAACAAGAATGCCGAGCTGACATTGCTGGCCGGCCTTCTGCCCAAAGCGGGTACGGCAAGCTTCACACGCCAGCAGGTGCCGCTCGGTCTTGGCCATGCGGTCTGGTGCGCGCGCGATATCGTCGGCGATGAACCTTTCGCCGTGCTTTTGCCCGACATGATCATGCATTCGCAGAAAAGCTGCCTGAAGGGCATGGTCGAACTCTACGACCAGACCGCCGGCAATGTCATCGCGGTGCAGGAGTGCGCTCCCGACCAGACACATAAATACGGTATCGTCGGTGTTGGCGATGCGGTCGGCGAAGGTTTCAAGATCACCGAAATGGTCGAAAAGCCGGCCAAGGGGACGGCACCGTCGAATTTCTATATCAACGGCCGTTACATCCTTCAGCCCGAGATTTTCGATATTCTTGAAAATCAGGAACGCGGTGCCGGCAACGAAATCCAGCTGACGGATGGCATGCTGACGCTTGCCAAGTCGCAGGAATTCTCCGGCTATCATTTCCGTGGCCAGACCTTCGATTGCGGCGCCAAGGATGGCTTCATCCTCGCAAACGTCGCCTTCGCCCTTGAGCGCGCCGATATCCGTCCGGCGATCGAAGAGCCGATCAAGACCCTGATCGACGGGTTGAAGTAATCGATACCAACAGCCAAAGAAATCCCGGCCTTCGTGCCGGGATTTTTGTTTGGCGATTATCGTTTGAGGACAAGTCCTGCGCCGACGCGGAATTCGCTGCTGTCATAGACCGGTGTCCACTGGTAGCTGACGTCCGCAGTCAGGTCGAGATAGCGGTTCAGTCCCCAGGTCAGTCCGGCGCCGGCCGTATATTCCACGGCGTTTTCCATGTCGGAGGAGGGGAATGTGCGATGCACGATCTGCCCTGTCAGTCGCGCCACCAGATTGCTGCGCAATTCGTGGGTCAGGCCGGCATCCAGCCGATAGGAAACCCAGCCGCCCTGCGGGCCGCCGGCAAAATCCTCAATCGTCGTGCGCAGGCCGAGATTGACATTCGTGCCGCGCTGGGGCGACCAGTTGAGTTCGCCATCCAGCGTCAGGGCGTCGATGGCGGCGAGACGGTCGTCATCATATTGTTTGCGCAGATAACCGATGGCGGCCTCGCCGCGAGTCTTCTCGCCCAGGTCGACTTCCGTCCCGATCTTGGCGCCATAGGAGTTGGAAGAACGGGCGTAACCCGAATTGTCGAGACGCCTGTCATATTTGGTTGTGCCAGCATTCAGCTCCAGGAAGGGGATGAGTGCCGGCGACAGTTCGTAGCCGATGCGTCCGCGCAGGTTCGCGCTGTTCTGGTCGCGGTCGCTAAGGCTGATCGGCCTTCCATCGAGACCTTTCGCATCCGTATAGACCGTGCGCGACAGATCGAGCGCCGCCAGCCCGCGAAGCCTGCCGAAATCCCGCTCTATCGACGCGCCGGTGGTGAAGCGATGTTCACCGCCCTGCACGGCAGCGCCAGTCAGGGCATTCGGGTCCGTTGTGTCTTCACGGCTGAATTCGTAGCCGGCCTTGAGGTTGGCCCTTGTCTCTTCACCGAGATCAAGACGCAGATCTGCCTCTATCCGCGCCCGTGGCTCTTCGCCATCCTTGTCGCCGCCGAAATTTCTTTCCCAGGCACCATCGCCGGTCACCGTCAGCGCGTGACGGGACCAGTCGCTTGTGAGCGTGCCGCGTATGCCCGTCGTCAGATAGTTGCGTCTTGAGGGACCGCCGGTATTTGTCTGTTTTTCCGTATTGATCGTCTGGCTGATCGAAGGCCGCAGCAGGAAGGTGCCGAGCCGGATGCCGGGGGTCTGGCCGGGTTCGGTGGCTATTCGGGGATTTTCACCGCCATCCACCGTCGGTTCATAGGGGTTCTCCGCGTCGGCATAGGCTTGACCCGCTTCGTCCTGCTGCTCGTAAATCGGGTCGCCGGGATTGTTCGAAGGACGCCAGAGTTGCGGCACGGGCGCAGGTGTCGCCTGCGCTGTGCCTGTGCTCGCGTCTGCGCCAGTGCCCGTCACCGCGGGGGCCGCAACGGTTCCGTCTCCGGCAGTCGTGGCGCCAGGCAATAACGGTGCAGCCGTGGTCGCCGTCTGCGCAAAAGCGCTTCCCGTGGCAGGGCAAAGAAGCGTGCAGGCAAGCAACAGGGTTGCTGCTTTCCGCGACGTCGGCAGACGTGTGGCGGCGCCCTTCACATTCATTCCTCTTCACCCGGCGAATTTGGCCGATGCCGGATCGAAACTCGCCGGATCATTTCTCTCCGGCCTCAAGAATGGGAGGCCGATGAAATGACGTAGGAGAATCTGGGACCAGACAGACGACGCACGTTTTAACATCGCTTTAACAATAGGTTTTTTATGGTTAACAGTTGATAAAGATCACCGGAGTTTCAGCACTTCGGCAGGCGCGGGAAAATCGGCGGATCTTGCAGTCACTTGCCGGGTTCGCATGTCTTTCAGCCGGATGACCGGGGAGAACATGCCGCAATGCAAAATATTTCTAATATGATAAGATTTAAACGTTTCAATTTGGCACGGAATCGCCCTATGATTTAAAGGAATTGGTTTTTCTATTGCTTGGCAAATCCTGTTGATTTTTATTTTGTGTGACAGCGTCGTTTCATGAATCCCGTTTTGAATATCAAGCAGGTCGGTTTTTATTGCTGGGATATTACCAACGACCGATTCTATCTGGATGAGGTCTGCGCTGAGCTTTTCGGTATTCCGCTAAAGCAGGCGATGCAGGGCATCAGCATTTTCAAGATGCTCGAAAAAGTGGACCTCGACCATCGAAACAATGTGATTGAGACCGCGTTGATCACCCTGAAGGCTGCCAGCTTCTACCATCAGGAATATGCCGTTCGCCGCGACGATGGTTCGGTGTCGTGGATAAGGACGGTCGGACGGTATCTGGTCGATGAAGAGAATATCCCCTTCAAGCGGCTGGGAACGATGGAGGAAATTTCTCCGCCGGACCTGCGGCACTAAAAAGCTGCGCTGTCTGGCTGCAGAGTGGACTTCTTCCGGATGAAAGAGTAACAGTCGGCCATGATTACGCGCGCCGTCAAACTGGTTGAAGACAATGCCATCGAATCCGCTGTGCGGACGATTTCGGTGGAGCGGGCTGGCCTTGCCGCGCTTGAGGATGCTTTGAGGAACGGACTTTCCGAGCCGTTTTGCAAGGCGATCGAGACCATCGGCCAGTCGAATGGCCGACTCATCATCACTGGCGTTGGAAAAAGCGGCCATATCGGTGCCAAGCTTGCTGCCACCTTCGCCTCCACGGGAACGCCTGCCTTTTTTGTGCATGCGGCCGAGGCAAATCACGGCGATCTGGGCATGATTGGCGGCGATGATGTGGTGCTGGCCATTTCAAAAGGCGGCGAAAGCGCGGAACTGCGCAGTATTATCAATTATTCGCGCCGTTTTTCCATTCCACTGATCGCACTGACCTGTTCGGAGACCTCATCTCTGGCGAAGGCCTCCGATATCGTGCTTCTGATTCCCAATGAACAGGAAGCCTGCCCGCTCGGCCTTGCACCCACGACCTCCACATTGATGCAGCTGGCGCTTGGCGATGCCCTAGCAGTCGCGCTTCTGGAGGCACGGAATTTCACCGCCGGCGATTTCAGGGTGTTTCATCCCGGCGGCAAGCTGGGTGCCAGCCTTACGCTGGTCGGCGATATCATGCATATCGGCGACCGCGTGCCTCTGGTCGCCAGGGGAACGGCCATGCCGGAAGCGGTCGGCGTTCTCGCTCGCAAACATTTTGGCTGCGTCGGCATTCTGGATGAGGATGGGCGTCTATGCGGCATCGTCACCGAGGGCGACATGGCGCGCAACCTGTCGCGCAACCTCGCCGAATTGACGGTGGATGACATCATGACCTCCACGCCGAAGACGGTCAAAAAATCGGTTCTGGCGACTAGTGCGCTGGCTACTCTTGAAAAGTTCCACATTGGCGCGCTGATCGTGGTCGATGATGATAACCGACCGATCGGGCTGGTGCATTTCCACGATCTGTTGAGAATTGGCGTGGCCTGAGGCCGGTTCGTCCTGTTATCGGTCTATCGGTTCGATCGTCAGCGTGCGGCCGCGTGCCGAAGAAATCCTGACGCGGGTTCCGGCGGGAAGGTCCTCGCCATTCACCGGCCACCACGTATCGTCCAGTCTTATGCGGCCACGCCCCTCGACAATCGGCTCCTGCAGGGTCGCGGTGCGGCCGACCAGACTTGCCTCCCGCTGGTTGAGGAACGGTTCATCGGAGGCGTCTCTGTTCCTGCCGAAATATTTACGGCCGAGCAGGGCAAATGCGACCGAGAGCGCGGCAAACAGAACCAGCTGCAATTGCCAGGCCCAATAGGCCGCATCCCATAAAAACAGCGAGAATGCCCCGATGACCAGCGCGGCAAGGCCGATCCAGATCAGGAAGACGCCCGGAGCGACGAGTTCGGCAGCCAGAAGCACGAAGCCGACAATCCACCAGCTCCATGGTCCCAGATCAGTGGCAAGCCGTTGCAGCATCGTTATTTCTCCGATGAAGAGCCGAAGGGATTGCCGGGAATGGTGACGTTGACCGTCTGACCGGAAGGTCGCGTGGGCGGCACAGAGCGGGACGGTGCGGGAGCGGACGGCGCGTCGCCCCTGTCGCCGAACACTTCTTTCGCAATCGTGCCGATGCCGCCGAGCGAGCCGATCAGCGCCGAGGCCTCCATCGGCATCAGCACGATCTTGGAATTCTTGGCGGTACCGATTTCTGCCAGCGCCTCGGTATATTTCTGCGCGACGAAATAGTTGATGGCGTGGACGTTGCCGGCGGCAATGGCCTCGGACACCATCCGGGTCGCGTTGGCTTCGGCTTCGGCGAGGCGCTCGCGCGCCTCGGCATCCCGGAATGCCGCCTCGCGCTGGCCTTCCGCTTCGAGAATGGCGGATTGCTTTGCGCCTTCCGCGCGCAGAATCTGGGCGTTGCGGGCACCTTCTGCCTCAAGCACCTGCGCGCGTTTTTCTCGCTCGGCCTTCATCTGCCGCGCCATGGAATCGACGAGGTCCTTCGGCGGGGCGATATCCTTGATCTCGATACGGGTGACCTTGATGCCCCATGGCCCCACGGCCTCATCCACCACGCGCAGAAGGCGATCATTGATGGCATCGCGGTTCGACAGCAACTCGTCGAGATCCATGGAGCCCATCACTGAACGGATGTTGGTCATGGTAAGGTTTTCGATTGCCATTTCCAGATTGGCGATCTGGTAAGCGGCCTGTGCGGCATTGAGCACCTGGTAGAAGGTGACGGCATCGGCGGAGACACTGGCGTTGTCACGGGTGATGACTTCCTGTGTCGGTATATGGAGCACCTGCTCCATTACATTCATTTTCGAGCCGATGCTTTCGAAAAACGGCACGATGAGGTTGAGGCCGGGCTCTAGCGTGCGGGTGTAACGTCCGAACCGTTCAACCGTGTAACGATGCCCCTGCGGCACGGTCTTGATGCCGGCAAACAGCACCAGAATAACCAGAACAACCGCCGCTATGACGACGATGTCGAAACCGCCCAATGCAATCATCACTTTCCCTCCAAGGATCGAAACTGTCGGGGATTTACCCTAACAACCTTATGGCAAGATTACACCCAGCCTTGCAACTCCCGTCTTACAACCTTTTCGAGAACGGTCATTCCCTCGGCGCTGTCGTTCAGACACGGAATATGGGTGAATTTCTCGCCGCCATTGTGCAGGAAGATTTCCCCGGCTTCACCGGCAATTTCCTCCAGTGTCTCAAGACAATCCGATACGAAGCCGGGATTCATCACCGCGATGCGCTTGATGCCCTCCGAGGCCAGCTTTTCCACGGTCTTGTCGGTATAGGGCTGCAGCCATTCTTCCGGTCCGAAACGCGACTGGAAGGTGATCATGAAATTCTTCTCGTTCAGCCCCAGCGCCTGTCGCAGCAGACGGGCGGTTTTCTGACAATGACAATAATAGGGATCGCCCTTTTGGAAGTATGACTGAGGAATGCCGTGGAAAGAGGTGATCAGCATCTCCGGTTCCCAGTCCAGCGTCGCCAGATGGTTTTTGACGGAAGCGGCGAGCGCGTCGATATAGGCCGGGTCGTCATGGTAGGGCGGTACGGTGCGCAACGCAGGCTGCCAGCGCAGCTTCATCAGATGTTCGAAAGCCTTGTCGTTCACGGTTGCCGTGGTCGATGCGGCATATTGCGGATAAAGCGGGAAAAGCAGGATTTTTTCGCAGCCCTGCTCCTTCAGCGCGTCGATTTTCGAGGCGATGGAGGGTTGGCCGTAGCGCATCGCCCAGTCGACGACGACATTGGGCAGATCCTTCAACGCTTCCGCCATCAGTTCGCCCTGGCTGCGCGTGTAGGTGCGCAGATAGCTTTCATTGTGCTCGTGGTTCCAGATTTCCTCATAGGCCTTGCCGACCTTTTGCGGGCGCTTGTTGAGGACAATGCCGTACAGGATTGGATACCAGTAGAGACGCGACCACTCGATCACGCGCTTGTCGCTCAGAAACTCCGCCAGATAACGGCGCATCGGCCAGTAGTCCGTCCCATCCGGCGTGCCAAGATTGACGAGCAGGACGCCAACCTTGCCAAATGTTATGCGGGGATGGTTTGCGGGGAGTGCGGATAGTTCTGTCGCCATGAATGACACCCTGAAACTCGGACTGGTTGCGCAGGAGCTTTCCCGTTTGAGATAAGGGGCGGAAAGGCTCCATCTTCTTTGTTTTCCGCATGTCGGGCGTAAACCGAAAGGCTTTTGCCAGAGATGCACGAGCTATACGCCCGTATCGTCGATTTGTTCACGTGTTCTAGACGAAATTTCTCAGGATTGAACCACCAGGGAAGGTGATTTCCCCGGTTCGCCGGCGGGGATGTCGCGCTTTGACAAAACACAGTCTGTAATGGCCTGTTTTAACAGGAAAAATAAGAAGCCGGCCCCCTGTTTGAAGGCCGGCTCCCGATCTGCGGCAAATTGCCCTGTCTCGTTAAACCTTATTGGGCCGGAAGCTCCAGCTCCTTGCCGATCTCGATATGGTTCGGGTGCTTCAGCGTGTTGGCTTTGGCGATCCGGGTCCAGAGAGCGCCGTCACCATATTTTTCCGCCGCGATCTTCCACAGCGAGTCGCCCTTCTCGACGATATATTTGCTGGCGGCTGCGGCTGCCGCAGCAGGCGCAGTTGTTGCCGGTGCGGTCGCAGCCGGTGCCGGAGCCGCAGTGGTGGCCGGGGCTGGCGCTGTCGCAGCCGGGGCGGGTGCTGCCGGTGCGGGCTGTTTTGCTGGCGCGACGTAATCCGCAGGGGTTACGTCGGTAATGCGTCCATCGATATTGGGCTTATAGGGGCTGTTGGCGCTGATATAGGCTGCAACCGCATCTTCGAGGCTGGGGCCGAAATCATAGGGATTGACCGCCTTGGTTGCGAAGACCTTGTAGCCATCACCGCCCGAGCGCATGTAGTTGTTGGAGACGACGCCGTAGGTCTTGTCGGGATCGAGCGGCACGAAGCCGTCACCCTCCTTGACTTCGACGGAAACGACACGGCTGCCGGCCGGCTTGGAACGGTCGAACGAATATTTGAGACCGGCGACCTGGGCAAAACGTCCTGCCCCTTCCTCGATCTGGCCCGCGCCGTTTTCAAGGGCGGCCACCACATCCGAACCTTTCAGCTGGAACGTGGCGATGGAGTTCTGGAACGGCAGAACCGTCAGGACTTCGCCCATCGTCACCGTGCCGGCATCGATGGAGGCGCGCAGACCGCCGCCATTCTGGATGGCGATGGTGATGCCCTGATCCTTGACGCGATCCAGCAGCGCGTCGGAAACGAGGTTGCCCATCGTGCATTCCTTGGCGCGGCATACTTCCCGCGATCCGTCGATGACGGTTTCCGAAGAGCCGATTTCCTTCTTCTTCATTTCCTCGAGCGGGCCGGCAAGTTCCGTCACGCGCTTGGTGAAGCCCTCGTCCGGCGTGACGGAGGCATCGAGAAGCTTCGGTGCGCCTTCGGCGGATTTGACGACGCCATTGTCATCGAAGGTTACGGTGATATCGCCGAGATATTTCGAATAGGCATAGGCCGTCACGATCGGGACATCGATCCCCGACGGGTTCTTGACGAGTGTGGGATAGGGGCCGGCAGCCTTGGGGTCGGTGCTGGAAAGCAGGGTGTGGCTATGGCCACCCACGATGACGTCGATACCGTCCACCGCCTGCGCTATTTCCTGATCCCTGACATAACCGACATGCGAAAGCAGCACGATCTTGTTGACGCCCTGATCCTGAATTTCTTTCACGGCACCTTTCAGATAGGTGACCTCGTCTTCGAAGCTGATCTTGTCGCCCGGCGACGAGGTTTCGTTGGTGTCGGTCGCAAGCACGGAAACCACGGCGACCTTCTCGCCACCCAGATCCTTGATAACATAACCCTTGTACTTATCCGCCAGAATGGAATCGGCCGCCGCCTTGGTGTTTCCGGAAATGATCGGGAACTTCAGTGCGTCGATGAATTTCAGCAGTTCTTCCGGGCCGTCATCGAATTCATGGTTGCCGATCGCCATGGCATCGAAGCCGATACCGTTCATGAACTCCGCCACCGGCCCGCTCTTGTACTGCGTGTAGAACAGGGAACCCTGGAACTGGTCGCCGGCATCGAGAACGAGGAGGTTGGCATCGCTGCCCAGTTCGCCGCGGCGCGCGTCGATCGCGCTCTTCACGCGGGCGATGCCGCCGAAGCATTCGTTCTTTTCCGTTTCGGCGGCAGAGCAGGTCGAATCGAATTTGTTGATCGTCTCGATGCGTGAGTGCAGGTCGTTGATGTGAAGAATGTTAAGTTTGTAGTCGGCCAGAGCGACTCCGGCTGAAAGCGTTATTGCGGAAACGCTCAGCATGCCCAGTCCCAAAATTCTTTTCATCGTCCCTCTCTCCTGTCCAGATCACAATCCGGGCCTGTTGATCATCGTCAGCCCGCAGTTCCCACTCAATCTCTAGTCCGAAAGTATGTCAGTCTTTCAAAGCGCGATGTTTCCATTTAGCGGCTATCGCCGCAAGCGAAATTATGACAGGTCCGCAACATAGAAAAACGCACGCCTGAGGCGTGCGTTTCAGAAGATCATTCCATTGAAAAGACGGGCTTATCAGCCCTGGCGTGTCAGCGAGAACTGGCTGTTCGTGTCCGTCGTGCAGTTCAATTGTGACGGGGACACGAGGGCGCAGTTGACGCGCGACTGCGTATTGCGCACGAGTGATGTCATGTTGATTTCGTAGAGCGTCGGCGAAATTGTGACATAGGTGCCGGAGGCCAGGAGCGTGTTGGTGTCCGTCGAACGGGTGGAGAAGGAGCCGTTCTGGAAGGTCGACACGATGCCGTTGCGGTCGATCCAGCGGCCATCAACGGCCGGGCCGCGGGAAAGCGAAGGCGCCATCGAGGTCTGCTGCGAGGGACCCGGTGCGACGCATGAAGACACCGCCACGGCGGCACAAAGCAAAGCAGCGCTTGTCTTGAAGTTCATGAGCCTGTTCTCCTGCGATTCGATGAAATCTTCTGTGTTTCGACCATGCCGTGAAGCGTTCCTTATTTCAAGGCAACGTTGTTCGCTCTCCCCGGTTCCTGACGCCGTGCAGGAAAGCGTCGGCGTGACAAATATGAGACTCCGATCCCTCAGCGCACCAATATGTTGCGGAACTGCCAGGGATCGGACGTATCGATATTGTCGGGAAACAGGCCGGGGCGGCCGTCGAGCGGCGTCCAGTCGGTGTAATGCCCCTCGACCGGGCCGAGATAGGGGCGCTGGACTTCGAGGCAGCGGCGGTAATCCATCTCGTCGGCTTCAACGATGCCGGCCTGCGGATTTTCGATCGCCCAGACCATTCCGGCCAACACGGCCGAACTGACCTGCAATCCGGTCGCATTCTGACTGGGGGCCAGCGAACGCGCTTCCTGCAGGCTCAGCCGCGAGCCATACCAATAGGCGTTTCTGTCGTGGCCATAAAGCAGAACGCCCAGCTCGTCGGCGCCGTCAACAAGCTCTTCTTCGCCAAGCACATGCTGGACAGGCTGCGGGGTGCCGCCATTGCCGAAAAGTTCATGCAGGGAAAGAATGGCGTCGTTGCAGGGGTGATAGGCATAATGACAGGTGGGGCGGTAGGTCACATCGCCATCGTCGTTGCGGACGGTGAAATAATCGGAAATCGAAATCGCCTCGTTATGGGTGACCAGGAATCCATATTGCGGCCCCTGTCCCGGACACCAGGTCCGCACGCGGGTGTTGGCGCCGGGCTGATCGAGATAGATCGCCGCCTTGTTTCCCTTCTTCTGCTTTTTCGCGTTTTTCGGCATCCAGTTTTCATGTGTGCCCCAGCCCAGTTCGGCGGGCTGAAAACCTTCGGCAATGAATCCCTCGACGGACCAGGTGTTCCAGAACGCGCCAAAAGGCTTCGGTTCCTTCGCCCTCTGTGTGTCGCGCTCGGCCACATGCACGCCCTTGACGCCAAGCTGTTTCATGAGCTTCGCCCAAGCTTCCCGGTCGTGGGGTTGCGGCTCCTCGATCTCAACGCCGAGATCACCGGCGAGATTGACCAGCGCCTGTTTCACGAACCAGGATACCATGCCCGGATTGGCGCCGCAGGTGGAAACCGCTGTCGTGCCGCCCGGCCTGCGCGCCTTTTCCTTCAGCATGGTCTCGCGCAGTGAATAATTGGTTCTGGATGCATTGTCGGCCTTTGCATCGAAATAGAAACCGGGCCATGGCTCGACCACGGTGTCGATATAAAGCATGCCATGCTTGCGGCAGATCCGCATGAGATCGACGGACGCGGCATCAACCGAGAGATTGACGCAGAAGCCCTGCCCCTGAACACCCTTGAGAAGCGGCTTGAGGACTTCCTTGTAATTTTCTTTGGTCAGATGCGTGCGGATATGGCGAATGTTCCTTTCGGCCAGAAACGCCGCGATGTCCTCGCGCGGATCGATGACGACGAGGCGGGTCCTGTCGAAGTTGAAATGACGTTCGATCAACGGAAGAGTGCCGCGCCCGATGGAGCCGAAGCCGATCATGATGATGGGGCCGTCAATATCGCCGTAAATCGGGTGGTTTGCGTCCGTCATTCGTCAATTTTCCTTTTTCAGCCAATAAGTAAGCTAGATCATAAAAGCGAGCGACAATAAAGGGCAGCTGGATGACGGACATATGACGGTGGCGGTCGCCGGACCGAAGCAAGCATCGTTTTCGCCCCTTCCGGCTCTTCGCATTTTAGATAGTGCGTTTATAATTGGACTCTTCTTTTCGTGTATGTGTCCAAGGCTGGGGGGCTTGGCCGGATAACGACAGGGTATTTTTCGCCATTACAGGAGAGTTGCCTGTTGTGAACAGTCTTATCGAGCGTGTCGCAGCGCTTCAGAGTGCTACCCCTGTTTTGATCGCCCTTTATGATTCCGAAGACCGGTTGCGGCATGCCAACCCATCGTTTCGGGAGAGCTTCCAGCTTGCCCCGCAGGAGTTTCCGACTTGGGCGGATATCATGCGGCTGAACCACCGCCTGCAAACGGGTGTTGTCGTCAGGAACAGGGATTTCGAGGGCTGGCTCCTGTCGGCCCAGTCCCGGCGCGGCAAGCTGCCCTATCGCGCCTTCGAGATGGACATGTATGACGGCCGCTGGTTCTGGATGACGGAGACGGTGCAGCAGGATGGCTGGATGCTGTGCGTCGCAAGTGACGTAACCGAGTTGCGTCAGGGCTACCGCACCCTGCGGCAGGACAGGGATCTGGCGGTGCGCGCCTCGCAGACCGACGAATTGACGGGAACGGCAAACCGCCGCTTCGTCTTCGCCAAGCTGGCGCTGCAGGTGGAACGGGTCGGAAAGGGGCTTGAAGCACCTTTTTGCCTCTGCACGCTCGATATCGATTTTTTCAAGCAGATCAACGATCGCTTCGGGCACAAATGCGGCGACGCGGTGCTACGCGATTTCGTCGGCATTGCCCATTCCGTCATTCGGCGGGTGGATTGTTTCGGCAGGATCGGCGGTGAGGAATTTATGCTCGTCCTGCCGCGCAGCACGGTGGCCGAAGGCCGGGAAATCGTTGAGCGGTTGCTGCAGAAAGTCCGCCTTTCCCGCCCCCTCGCCGAATTTCCGGATTTCTCCTACAGCTGCTCGGCTGGCATGACGGCCTATCGGCTGGCGGAAAGCGCCGACGATGTTTTCATGCGGGCCGATCAGGCCCTTTATGCGGCCAAGGAAAAAGGCCGTGACCGGCTTCTGGCCGTAACGGTTTAAATCAGCTCCGCCGCAATCAGCCCATGCAGCGAATTGCCGACGAACAGCCGCCGCCCGGCGATGTCCCCAGGTTTCAGTGCCTGTCCGCGGGCCTTGCGTTCACGGATCAGGTCGGCGCGCAGCACTCCTGGCAGAATGCCGCTGTCGAGCGGTGGCGTCAGCAACTGCCCGTCCGGCATTTCGACAAAAATGCTGGTCGATGATCCCTCGCACAATTCGCCGCGTTCGTTGAGCAGGAGAACCTCATCCGCGTCTTCAGCTGAAAACTCGGCGCGGGCGGCCTCATAGGGCTCGCGGCGGGAGGATTTGTGGCGATAGAAAGTGTCGGCGGAATCGAGCGTGGTTTGTTTCGCAATGCGGACGCGCCAGACGGTGTCTTCCTGCAGGGGCCGGAACTCGGCCGTTTCGATATCGAGTTCGCCCTTGTAGTTCATCACCAGCTTCACGCAGAGCGGTTTTTCGCCGCCCACCTTCTTTTCCAGCGCCTGAACCGCATTGGCCGGGGCGCGGAAACCGAGCGCGTCGGCCGACCGCAGCAATCGGCGAATGTGCTGGTCGATGCGCTGAAAGCCCGTTTGCGGCTCCCAGCGCAGGGTTTCTCTCAAGGTCAGATCGGCGGGTTTGCGTTTCATTGCCTGTGCTCGTCGCCTGTCATCATGGTCGGTTTCTGCGCCGGCATCATCAACCGGCAAAGCTTGTCCGAAATAGGATAGCCTTGCCGGCTGGCGAGGTTAAGCCTGTTTATTATCCAGCGCTTCAAGCTCGTCGATCAGTCCTTCGATCATCGAAAGCCCCTTGTCCCAGAAGGAGGGGTCGGTGGCATCGAGGCCGAAGGGTTTCAGAAGCTCCGAATGATGCTTGGTGCCGCCGGCCTTCAGAAGTTCGAAGTACTTCTCCTGAAAGCCCGTCTCGGCCTTTTGGTAAACGGCGTAAAGCGAGTTCACCAGGCAATCGCCGAAGGCATAGGCATAAACGTAGAAGGGCGAATGGATGAAATGGGGGATGTATGTCCACCATGTTTCGTAGCCTTCGGAAATGCGGATCGCCGGGCCGAGGCTTTCGGCCTGCACGGAAAGCCACAATTCGCCGATCTGCTCGGAGGTCAGTTCCCCCTGCTTGCGGGCGGTGTGCAGCTTGCGCTCGAATTCGTAAAAAGCGATCTGGCGCACGACGGTATTGATCATGTCCTCGACCTTGCGGGCGAGCATGGCCTTGCGCTCCCTGACGTCCTTGGTGTCGTCGAGCAGCTTGCGGAAGGTCAGCATTTCACCGAAGACCGAGGCGGTTTCGGCAAGTGTCAGCGGCGTGGCGCACATCAATGCGCCCTGCTGGCCGGCCAGCACCTGATGCACGCCGTGACCAAGCTCATGGGCAAGCGTCATGACGTCGCGCGGTTTGCCGAGATAGTTGACGAGCACGTAGGGATGAGCCGAAGGCACGGTGGGATGGGCGAATGCGCCCGGCGCCTTGCCGGGACGGGCGGGGGCGTCGATCCATTCCTCATCGAAGAAACGGCGGGCGATATCGGCCATTTCGGGGGCGAAATTGCCATAGGCGGAAAGCACCGTGTCCCTGGCCTCATCCCATGGAATGATCGTGTTCGTCGTGTCGGGAAGCGGCGCGTTGCGGTCCCAGTAATTCATCTGCTCCATGCCGAGCCATCTGGCCTTCATGGCGTAATAACGGTGGGAAAGACGCGGATAGGCCTTCTTTACGGCGGCGGCCAATGCATCGACCACCTCGCGCTCGACGCGGTTGGCCAGATGGCGGCTGTCGGCAATATCCTCGAACTTGCGCCAGCGGTCGGAAATATCCTTGTCCTTGGCAAGCGTGTTGGTGATGAGGGTGAAGACCCGTAGATTATCCTTGAAGGTGGCGCCCAGCGCTTCCGCCGCTTTTTTTCGGGTCTCTGGCTCCGGCTCCTGCAACATGTTGAGCGTCACTTCCAGCGGAAGGCTCGCGCCGTCGATGTTGAAACGCAGATCGGCCATCGTTTCATCGAACAGGCGGTTGAAGGCGGCAGCACTGGTCATCGATTTTTCGAGGAACAGCTGCTCCAGCTGGTCGTCCAGCTGATGCGGCTTGTCCTTGCGCAAATCCACCAGCCACGGCCGGTAATGCCCCGCGGCCGCGTCGTTTTCCATGCAGGCCTCCATCGTCACATCATCGATGCGGTTGAGTTCAAGCGTGAAGAACAGGAGATGCGCGGAAATATCCGTCAGCTTCGCCTGTGCATCTCCGTAGAGCTTGCCGTTCGCCGGGTTCGATGTATCGGAAAAATAGGTCAATCCGGCAAAGGAACCGATACGACCGATAAGATCGTCCAGTGCCTCATATTCCTTCAGCGCCGCGCCAATGCCTTTTTCGCCCGTGGCCTTTGCCGCAGCCTCAAGCTTGCCCTTCCACTTGTTTTCGAAAGCCGCAGCCATGGCCGCCGCCTTCTCAAGATCACCTTTGTATTCCGGTGAATCGCCCGATGGATAGAGATCCGAGAGCTTCCAGCCCGGCAGATCGCCGAGCGCGGGGCCGGAGGTTTCGGCAAGGGAGAACAGGGGCTGCGGGGTGAGGCGATTGAGGGTCATCGAACGTGTCCTTCTGATTATGCTTGCGAAGCATATGGGGCCTTTGTTTCCCGTAGCAATGGATAAAATGCAAGCAAATCTCAAAACTGGATGTTCAAGTCTCCCGTGCCAGAGTGCGGTACAAGGGACCGCATGACGCAGGTCCATAAACCGGAAACCGGAGCCAAAAATGACCGCGCATGTTCTCGTGATAGACGACGATCCCGTCCAGCGCCGCCTGCTCAAAAATGCGGTGGAACGTTATGGGCATCTGGCCTTGCTTGCCGAAAACGGCAAGGCGGGGCTGGAATTGCTCAAGCAATATAGCGGCGAGATCAATGTCATCGTCCTCGACCTCATGATGCCGGAGATGGATGGCCTTACCTTTTTGAAGGCCGTCGGCGAACTTGGCACGGATGTTCCCGTCATCGTCCAGACCGGGCAGGGCGGCATCGATACCGTCGTGCAGGCCATGCGCGCCGGCGCTTTCGATTTCGTCGTCAAGCCGGTTTCGCCGGAAAGGATAGGCGCCGCCATTTCCAATGCCCTCAAACTCGACAGGAGAGAGGCAAAGGCCCGCACGGGCAGACGTGGACGGAGCAATGCAGTGAATTTTACCGATATCGTGTCCGCAAGCCCCGCAATGCTGAGGGTCATAGAACTGGCGCAGCGCGCCGCCCAGTCCAGCATTCCCGTGGTGCTGGAAGGCGAGTCCGGTGTTGGCAAGGAAATGGTCGCCCGGGCTATCCAGTCCGCCGGCGACAGGGCGAACAAGCCGTTCATCACCGTCAATTGCGGCGCCATCCCGCATAATCTGGTGGAGAGCATCCTCTTCGGCCATGAAAAGGGCGCGTTTACGGGAGCTACGGAAAAACACATCGGCAAGTTCATGGAAGCGGATGGCGGTACGCTGTTCCTCGACGAAATCGGCGATCTGCCGCTGGACGTGCAGGTCAAGCTGCTGCGCGCGGTTCAGCAGGGTGAAATCGAAACCGTCGGCTCGGCACGGGTGCAGAAGGTCAATGTCCGGCTGATCTCCGCCACCAACAAGAACCTGATCGAAGAGGTGAAGGAAGGGCGCTTCCGCGAAGACCTTTATTACCGCCTCAACGTTTTCCCGATCACCATTCCGGCGCTGCGTCGCCGCAAGGAAGATATTCCGCATCTGGCAAGGGTTTTTGCCGAGCGTTTTTCCGCCGAGCAGAAACTGCCCAATCCGGTCGGTCTTGATGCCAGCGCGCTGGCGCTTCTGACGGCCTATGACTGGCCGGGCAATATTCGTCAGCTTGAAAACGCGGTCTTCCGTGCCGTTGTCCTGTCGCAGGGCGAGGAACTGGCGGATACCGATTTTCCGCAGATCGCGTTGCAGCTGCCGGAATTTGCGGCGATGGACGATGCGGGTGATTCCATCCGCTCTCCGTCCGGGTCGTCGCTGAAGCTGGCCGCCTATTCACCGCCGCCACCGCCTGCCGAAAGCCACGCCGCCGTGGAAGAGCCAACGGATGTTTCCACCACCATCTATCGGGGCGGAAACCTGATCTCAAGCATGGACGAAGCGGGCAATATTCGAAAGCTGGCCGAGATCGAGGAGGAGCTTATCCGCTTCGCACTGCGTTTTTATCGCGGGCAGATGAGTCAGGTTGCGAGGAAGCTCGGCATCGGCCGTTCGACGCTTTATCGAAAACTGAAGGATTACGGCATCGATCCCGACGATCCCCTTCGAGATGCCGCGTGACGCCGCAAATGGCGTATTCCCCGGCAGATCGTGAGATTCGTTAACTTCTGAGCAAGGATATCCGCTTACCGTCTATAAACCTCTTGTTAGTGGCTGATTCACTATGTAGAGGAAGGTTGCATGTGTGTGGCAATTTTGCCATCGTGTCACCGTATTTGACGTTCATTTGAGGCAATGTGACAGAAATTGTCTTCCAGGCGGGGATCGAATTGCCATATCTGCATCGGAATAACGCGCTTTCGGCAAAGATTGCGCGCGGCTTGATCAAGGATATATGCACGAAGCTGTCGGCGCGCGCTGTCACCTTTGCCTGCCTGATGCTCGCCGCAATGCCTTTCGCAGGCATTTCGGCGACGGAAGCCGCCGCCGAAACACGCAGCCTCAAACTGTATTATATCCATACACGCGAGAAGGCGGTCATCACCTTCAAGCGCAATGGAAAATATGACCAGAAAGGTCTGCAGGAACTGAACCGGTTCCTGCGCGACTGGCGCCGCAATCAGCCGACGCGCATGGACCCGCGCCTTTTCGACCTCGTCTGGGAAGTCTATCGTCGCAGCGGTGCGACTGATTATATCAACGTCGTTTCCGCCTTCCGTTCGCCGGAGACCAATGGCCTGCTGCGTTCGCGCACCAAGGGTGTCGCGGAAAAAAGCCAGCATATGCTTGGCAAGGCGATGGATTTTTACATACCCGGCGTGAAGCTTTCCCGCCTGCGCGAAATCGGCATGCAGATGCAGATCGGTGGCGTCGGCTTTTATCCCAGCTCCGGTTCTCCCTTCGTGCACATGGATGTTGGCGGCGTTCGTGCCTGGCCGCGCATGAGCCGTCAGGAACTGGTGCGTATCTTCCCGAACGGCAACACGCTGCATCTTCCTTCCGACGGCAAGCCGCTTCCGGGGTACGAGCAGGCTCTGGCCGATTACAAGAAGCGCGTCAGCTCCTCTTCCATTCAGGTTGCTTCCAGCGCCGGTGCCGGTCCTGCCTCCTCCGGTGGTGGCGGCAAGCGCAAGACATTGCTGCAGGCGCTGTTTGGCGGCGGAGGCGACGAGGATGAAGATCCCGATAGCATCGCAGCGCCGGCGCCGGCAGAACGCCCGGCCGTCGCCCGTCCGGCCGCTCCGCAGCAGGCCGCTCCCGAGCCGGAACCGACAATTGCCGTTGCTTCAGCGCAATCTCTTCCCGGCGTGAACGATGCGCCGCTGCCGACGGCTCGTCCCGCTTTCGGCAACCAGCCGCCGGCCAATACCGGCCTTGCGACCGCACTTTATTCTCCTGCCCGCAATGCAGCGCAGGACGCGCTGCAGGCAGCGACGACGCCGACACCGGCTTCCGCTCCGGCCGAGCGCCAGCAATTTGCTGATCTGGCCGAGGTCTCCGTGCCGGTGCCGACGCTTCTCGGGCCGCGTGGTATGAGAGGGGATGCGGAAGGATCGATACTGACGGCTTCCGCCGATGGTGCGACACCGGCGGCGACAGGTGAACTTGCCTCCGTTCCGGTTCCCGCCAATCGGCCGGCCGTGGCGGAAGCCCTGCTCGCGGCTGCCAATGCCGATCCGGAAGGCGAAGACGATCTCGCCGAGGCCCAGCAGGATACGCTTTCTCCGACGGTGGTTGCGGCTCTTGAACAGAGTGGTCAGGCTGCGCGTTCGCAGGTCCAGTCCGCAGCGATGCCGACGGCCGCGCCGTTCCCGGCCGCCGTCAACCACAAGGTTACGGTTGCGCCTGCTCAAACCGCCAAGGCGGAGCCGCAGGAAGGTTTCGGTGATGCCTTCGATCTGAAGCCTGCCATCAATGGTGGTCTCACTGCCGGTCTGCCGACCAAGGGTGGACGACCGAGCAAGCAGGATGCGGCGGTTTCCCATCAGGCGATGGTCGGCGGTGGCCGTCTGACGCAGGACCTGATCTCGGATTGGGCGCTTAACCAGAACAAGGGTACGACCGGCCGCTCGGTAAAGGCGCCGCGTGTTGTCGCCAACCGTATGCTCAGCCACGACATGTCGGCTTCGGCGACCTCCGCAAGCTTCAAGCCCGGTGCGGCGGCAATCGAGTCCAGCCGTTTCAGCACACCTGTGAAGATGCACTGATCCCTGCCTTTGCGATGAGGCCTAATGGCCAATAAAAAACCCGCCGTTGCCGGCGGGTTTTTTATGCGTGGAGGTGGGTGCTTATCAGACGCCGCTCTGGCCGTCCGAGCCGATATAGGCGATACGCACCATATTGGTCGCGCCGGGAGTGCCGAGTGGTACACCGGCCGAGATGATGATGCGGTCGCCCGGCTTGCCGAAACCTTCGGAAACGACGATGCGACAAGCGCGGTTCACCATGTCGTCGAGGTCGCTGGCATCGCCAGTGACAACGCAGTGCAGGCCCCAGACAACCGACAGGCGGCGCGCGGTCTGGATGATCGGCGACAGCGCGATGATCGGAACTTGCGGCCGTTCGCGCGCGGCGCGCAGACCGGTCGTGCCCGAGGACGTATAGGTGACGATTGCCGCAAGCTTCAGCGTTTCGGCGATCTGGCGGGCGGCAAGCGAAATGGCGTCGGCACCTGTCGGTTCAGGCTGGGCGCGCTGCGCATAGATGATATTGGAATAATAGGGGTCTTGCTCCACCGTGCTGGCAATGGAGGCCATGGTGGAAACCGCTTCCACCGGGTAGTCGCCGGAGGCGGATTCAGCAGAGAGCATGATGGCGTCAGCGCCTTCGAAGACGGCGGTGGCGACGTCGGAGACTTCGGCGCGGGTCGGCACAGGTGCAGTGATCATCGATTCCAGCATCTGCGTGGCGACCACGACCGGCTTGCCAGCGCGGCGGCAGGCGCGGGTCAGCTGTTTCTGGATGCCCGGAACGGCTTCCAGCGGCATTTCGACGCCGAGATCGCCGCGTGCGACCATCAGCGCGTCGGAAAGCTCGATGATTTCCTCGATGCGCTCGACAGCCTGCGGCTTTTCGATCTTGGACATCAGGCCGACGCGGCCGCGCGCGATCTTGCGAACTTCGGCAAGGTCCTCAGGGCGCTGGACGAAGGAAAGCGCGACCCAGTCCACCTCGTTGGTGGCGAGAACGGCGTCGAGGTCGACGCGGTCCTTGTCGGTCAAAACGCCGACGCCAAGCAGCGTATCGGGCAGGCTGATGCCCTTGCGGTCGGAAATGCGGGTGCCGGAAATGACGGTGGTGACGATGCTCTTGCCGTCGCTCTTTTCGGCGCGCAGATGCAGCTTGCCATCGTCGATCAGCAGGCGGTGGCCGGGTTTTACCGCCTCGAGAATTTCAGGATGCGGCAGGAAAACGCGAGTGTTGTCGCCGGGCGTGTCGTTGTTATCAAGCGTGAAGGTCTGGCCCGGAACGAGCTCGACCTTGCCTTCGGCGAATTTTCCGACGCGCAGCTTGGGACCCTGCAGGTCGGCCAGAATGCCGATGGGGCGGCCGTTGCGGCTCTCGACCGAGCGGATGCGCTGAATGAGCGTCCGCATCACGTCGTGGCTCGCATGGCTCATATTGATCCGGAAAAGATCCGCGCCGGCGAGATGCAGCTTCTCGATCATCGCCTCTTCGGAAGAGGCGGGGCCGAGAGTTGCAAGAATTTTGACTTTGCGGTTACGCTTCATCAGTTTTGATTTCCCTGTGTGCCTGGCGTATCGGAAAGCTGGACCATCCAGCTGCCCTGTCTGCCCGTGTCATATTCCTTGAAACCCATTCTCTGGAAGCTGCGGGCATAACAATCATCCACGCCGGCGATCTTGAACTCGTTTTCCGCCACACACATGTTGACGTCACCGGTCCAGCGGCCGCCATGGGCGGCGTCCTCGGCATAAAGATAATAATAACGCGACTGCAGCTCACCCTCGATCAGCGTAGCGCATGTCGAGGAGGGGACCTGCCACCAGCCTTCGCTGACCCAGCCCTCCTGTGCCCGGTAGCCGATTGCGACCCCCACGAGATTCTGCGTGCTGTTGCAGACGCGAAAATCCGCACGCGCGGGCTCCGCGATCATGAACGGGGTCAAAAACAATGCCGCTGCGGAAAAAAGACGGGCAAGATGCCGAAAATGGCGAGGAAGAGCGAGAGATGACTGAGTCACGGCTTCCATCCGGATTCCATGGTTATAATGAACACACTTCTTGGCGTGGCCGCCCAAGAAAGTCAACGCGATTTTAATCGATTATATTGTTCGTGGGATCATGAGTGCGGTAAGGTAGATGGCTGTTCTTTCGCCGAAACTTGCGCCCGGCCTCAAGCCATGCCATCAAGCTTTTCTCCTCAATCCTGCCCCAGAAAATCATCGATGAACGACTTCATACCCTATGAAATCATAGAAGGCGAATATGACAAAGGCATGGTTCTTCTGGCCGACCATGCGATGAACCTTCTGCCGGCACACTACGGCAAACTTGGCCTTCCGCAAACCGCTTTTCATCGCCATATCGCATTTGATATCGGCATAGAAGGGTTGACGCGGTCGCTTGCCGCCCGTCTCGGCGTGCCGGCGGTGCTTGGACGGTTTTCGCGGCTGTTGATCGATCCGAATCGCGGCGAGGACGATCCGACCCTCATCATGAAGATTTCGGATGGGGCGATCATCCCCGGCAATCACCCGATTTCGGACGAGGAATGGCAAAGGCGCATCGAGATTTTTCACCGGCCCTACCACGATGCCGTGGACCGCGTGCTGACCGGTGTTGCTGCAGCTTCGGAAGAAGCACCGCTGGTTCTGTCGCTGCATTCCTACACGCCGTTCTGGAAAGAAACGCCGCGGCCCTGGCATGCGGCGGTTCTCTGGGACACGGATAATCGTGCTGTCGACCCGCTTCTGGCGCATCTGCGCGCCACGGGCGACATTCTCGTTGGCGACAACGAACCCTATGACGGGGCGCTCAAGGGCGACACCATGTACCGTCACTGCATGATGAAAGGCATACCGCATGCGCTTCTTGAGGTTCGGCAGGATCTGATCGCGAATGAAGAAGGGATCGCTGAATGGTCGGACCGGCTCGCTCCCATTCTCGCCGCAATGAACGACGATCCCGTCTTGCATGAATATCAGCTGTTCGCCTCCCGCACCGGCCCCTATTGAGCCTGGAGTTTTGCCATGACGAATGAGAACGATAATCGGCAGGTCGAATTCGAGGCGGCGGCATTTCGCCGTCTCGTGAAGCACCTTCGTGAACGCCACGACGTGCAGAACATCGACCTGATGAATCTCGCCGGCTTTTGCCGCAACTGCCTTTCCAACTGGTACCGGGAAGCGGCCGAGGAGGCCGGCGTTCCGCTCAGCAAGGATGAATCCCGCGAAATCGTCTATGGCATGCCCTATGACGACTGGAAGGAAAAGTATCAGGCGGAAGCGAGCGACGCCCAGAAAGCCGCCTTTGAGCAGAACCGGCCAAGTGAATAACCCCTGATCGACGGAAACGACTTGACGTGAGGCCCGGCAATGGGCAGTTCACAGGCCTGAATTTGTGCCGCCCGGCTGGCGGCGACCGGCGGGAGCTTCCAGCCGGATGGAATGAACAAGGCTCAGATGAGCCGCCAATGAAGGATGATATGATGGACGAAACCAGCACCACAGAAACCGTTGCCGCCGCCGAACTGCGTCAGTTCATCGAGCGCGTCGAGCGTCTCGAGGAAGAAAAGGCCGCCATCCAGGGCGATATCAAGGATGTCATGGGTGAGGCGAAGGGCCGTGGTTACGATACCAAGGCGATCCGCACCATCATCCGTTTGCGCAAGAAGGATGCCAATGAGCGCATCGAGGAAGAAACCATCCTTCAGACCTATATGGCCGCACTTGGCATGGAATGATCGGCTGACGATCCCCTAATGACAAATCGCCGCTTTTGCGGCGATTTTTGTTTGATCCCTGCAAAAATCAGCTGCGCGTGCCTGCCAGCTTCTCGGAAAGGTCGATGGCCTGTTTGCGGGCATCCTTATCGGCCGGGTAGAGCGCCAGATAACGCTCCCATGCCTTCAGCGCCAGCTCGTCGCGACCGGAAGCCTCGAGGATATTGGCAAGGCTGGCGAGCGCCGGGAAATAGCGTGGCTCCTTCTCCAGCGTCAGATTGATGTCCGCCATTGCCTTGCGGGTGTCGCCATCGGAAAAATGCACCATGGCGCGGCGATAAGGTGCCTGCACATAGTCCGGATCGAGCAGAATGACCTGATCGAGAAAATCATAAGCCGCAGCATTGCGTTTCTCGTCTGCGGCTTCGCCGGCCCATTGCATCAGGAGATTGACCGTTGCGCTGCCGGAATCATTCCATTCGGAGGCGATCTGATTGGCGATGCTGCGCGCCTTGACCGCATTCCGTTCTTTTTTCAGCGATGCAAAAAGTGTGTCGATCGTCTTGGCGGGTGAGGGCGCGGAGTCCGCAACAGCTGGCGGTTGCCCGTCCGCCGCATGGGCATTGGCAGCCATTCCCGGAAGCGGGAGGCTTGAAAACAGGAAGCCCTGGGCGAGGATGATAGCCGTGCAAAAACGATTTGGGCGCATGGGTTAAAGATTAACCCGCCTGCGCCCAATATCAAATGCAAAGTTTTGCTCTGTCAACAAAGTGATCCGCGACCTGGATCGCGAACCGCAGTCGCAGTCAATCAGCCCTGACGAGCCTTGAAGCGCGGGTTCTGCTTGTTGATGATGTAGACGCGGCCCTTGCGGCGAACCAGGCGGTTATCGCGATGACGGGCCTTAAGCGCTTTAAGCGAATTCTTGATCTTCATTTTACTGGTCCGCAGTTTTGCACGGTTTCTGCCGTGCTTATTCAAACAATCAAAAGCGCGCAACGGGGCGCGCTCTTTTCGGTTGGCAGGCAGATACCCGTTTGAGCCCTGCCTGTCAACACTTGCCGGTGTCTTTGCCTTAAAAGACTGAGGCTTTTCCTGTGTGAAGAAGCTCTGTCACATGGCCCATCTTGCGGCCCGGCCGCGCTTCGGTCTTGCCGTAGAGATGCACGAGACAGTCTTTTTTCGAAAGCCACGCCGGCACATCGTTGATGTCATCGCCGATGAGGTTGGTCATGACGCAATCGGAGTGGCGCTCCGTGCCGCCGGGAGCAAGGCCGGATACGGCGCGAATATGCTGCTCGAATTGCGAGATAACGCAGGCGGCCTCTGTCCAGTGGCCGGTATTGTGGACACGCGGCGCCATTTCATTGGCGACCAGCGAGCCGTCAGGCAGGACGAAGAATTCGATGCCGATGACGCCGACATAATTGAGCGCTGCCAGAAGCTTTTCCGCTGACTGAACGGCAACCGCCTTTGCCGCGTCGGAAAGAGCGGCCGGAACGGTCGATGTGTGCAGAATGCCGTTCCGATGGACATTTTCGGCCGGATCGTAGCAGGTGACGGTGCCATCCCGGAAGCGGGCGGCGATGATTGAAATTTCCCGCTCGAAGGCGACGAAGCTTTCGAGAATGAGCGGCACGCCACCCAGGGCGCCGAAGGCGCCGGCGAGGTCTTCGCCGCCCCGGAACAGGCGCTGGCCCTTGCCGTCATAGCCCATGCGGCGGGTTTTCAGCACACCCTTGCCGCCAAAGTCGGCCAGGGCCGATTCCAGCTCTTCCTGGCTGTCCACGGCGCGAAAATCGGCGGTGGGAATGCCACAGCCATTAAGGAAGCGCTTTTCGGTCAGCCGGTCCTGCGAGGCGCTGAGCGCCTGTGGCGGCGGATAGACGGGAACGGAAGCGGCGAGCGCCTCGGCTGCTGCGACAGGTACGTTCTCGAACTCGTAGGTGACGACGTCACAAAGGCGGGCAAGCTCCGCAAGGGCGCGTTCATTGTCATAATCCGCGACGATCTGGCTGTTGCAGACCTGCGCGGCAGGACAATCGGCCTGCGGTTCCAGCACGATGGTGCGGTGGTTGAGGCGGGCTGCGGCCATCGCCAACATACGGCCAAGCTGCCCACCGCCGATGATGCCGATGGTCAGGTCATTCATCTTCGTCATCACTGGGCGCTGTCCATCGGATATTCGGCGACGGCTGCCGACTGGCGCGCGCGCCATGCATCCAGCCGGTCGGCCAGATCGTCATCGCCAAGCGCCAGAACCGCAGCCGCCAGCAGGGCGGCATTGATCGCGCCGGCCTTGCCGATGGCGAGCGTGCCGACGGGAATGCCGGCGGGCATCTGCACGATGGAATAAAGGCTGTCCTGGCCGGACATCGTCTTGGACTGTACCGGAACACCGAAGACCGGCAGCGGCGTCATGGCGGCAGTCATGCCCGGCAGATGGGCGGCGCCGCCGGCACCGGCGATGATGACCTTGAAACCTTCGTCCTTCGCGCCATTGGCGAAATCATAAAGCCTGTCGGGCGTGCGGTGGGCGGAGATGATACGGGCTTCGTATTCCACATCAAGCGCATCCAACGTATCGGCGGCGTTCTTCATGGTTTCCCAATCGGACTGGCTGCCCATGATGATGGCGACGGGGGGTGTTTCTGCTGTCACTTGGCTTCTCCGGCTCAGGCGATGATATCGGGAATGACCTGGTCTTCGAGCTGGGTCATCTTGTCCTTGACGGCCAGCTTCTTCTTTTTCATGCGCTGTATTCTCAAGGCATCGCAGCTGGTCTGGATCATCGCATTGATCGCAGCGTCGTAGTCCTCATGCTCCTGACGCAGCCGCGCCAGCGTGAGCCTGATGTCCGCCTGGTCCTGATCGGGCATCTTGTCATCCCCATTTTATGCCAGCCGGATGGCCTCCGGCGCGTATGTCATCTTTCACGAGCCTCTATCATCAAATCGCGGTAACGGGAAGTTATCCCTTGCGACCAAATTGCCCACTTATCGCCTTCATTTCGCCTTCGACAATATCACCAATCCGTGTCACATTGTCGTCGCAAACCTGAAACTCCAGCGATGGAGAGCTGGAGGTAGGTTTAAAAAAGGAAGGACGTGCCGCATGACCATTCAGGCTCATATTGCATCGCTCGAAAAGAAACACGGCGCTCTGGAGGAGGAGCTCGAAAGTATTCTTGCTTCCCCGTCTTCGGACGATACGGCGATTGCCGACCTTAAACGTCGTAAACTGCGCCTGAAGGATGAGTTGCAGAGGCTTAGGGCCTCCACGAGGCATTGAACAATGCCAGGCCGCGGCCTTCGATGAGATGAAGGACTGATGGCTGGATTTCTTTCGGCCCTGGCAGCACCCGCAGTGCAGCCGGGGCTTTTTAATGGCCGCGAAAGGCTAGAATGGCAGCCCGTCCCACAGCAGTTTCAGCGCTGCGACAAACGCCATGGCATACATGAGCGGATAAAACACGGCCGGCTTCAGATATTTCACCACCCTTGCGCCCGCAAGCGTCGCCAGCATCGCCACGGGCAACAGGCTGGCCGATGTCTTGAGGTTGGTGGCGTCGAGCGCGCCCAGCGCAAAATAAGGGATGAGTTTGATTGCGTTCATGATGGCGAAGAAGCGCACGCTCATGCCGGTATAGGTTTTGGGATCGAGTTTCAGCGGCAGGACGTAGATCTGGAAGGGCGGGCCGCCCGCATGGGCCACGAAGCTCGCGTAACCCGACAGGCTGGACCAGAGCGTTGCGGCCACCGGTCGCTGCGGTCTGGCCGGGATTTCCTGTCCTTTCCGGCTTTTGAAGCTCTCGTGGAAATAGCGGAGCACGAACAGGATCGTTACCGAGGCGACGACCAGACGCATGGCGTCCGCGGAGATGAGGCTGGAGGTTGCCCAGCCCAGCGCAATGCCGGCAATTGCGCCCGGCAGCATGATGAGCAGTGTTTGCCGATGATTGTGGTGCCGCCACGCCCAGAGTGCCACAAGATCCATGACGATCAGGATCGGCAGGAAGATCGCGGCGGCCTGAACCGGCGAGACTGCGAGCGCCATCAGCGGCACGCCCATCAATGCCAGCGCACCGCCCAGCCCGCCCTTTGAGAGGCCGACGAGCACGACTGCGGGAATGGCGACGAGGAAAAAATGAAAATCGGTCAGCATGGATGGATGGTTGATCCTTTCGCCGGTCCGGTTTATCGGATTTATCATATCAAAACGAGTGCAGATCGCGCCGGAAGTGTCTTCTGCCTGAAATGGACGAACCGATGACCACAGTTGAAGACCGTTGCCGCCTTGTCCTGATCGTTCCGCAATCGGACGATGTGCAAAAGCAGGCGGCAGATTTGGAAGGCGCGCTGCGGGGCGGCGATGTGGCTTCGGTCATCATTCCGCAATATGGGCTGGATGACGCCGCTTTCCAGAAACGCGCCGAACTGATCGTGCCGATCGTGCAGAAAGCGGGTGCGGCCGCCCTTATCGCCGGCGACAGCCGCGTCGCTGGCCGCGTGAAGGCGGACGGCCTGCATGTGGCCGGCAATGCCGAGGCGCTTGCTGAGGCTGTTGAAAAATTCACGCCCAAAATGATCGTCGGCGGCGGCAATGCGGATGATCGGCACAAGGCTCTGGAGCAGGGTGAGAGCAATCCTGATTACGTCTTTTTCGGAAAGCTGGAAGGTGACATCAAGCCGGAGGCGCACCCCAAGAACCTGGCGCTCGGCGAATGGTGGGCGTCGATGATCGAAATTCCGGCCATCGTCATGGGTGGCACGGATGTTTCCTCGGTGGTTGCCGTTGCGGAAACCGGTGTGGAGTTCGTGGCGATGCGCAGCGGCGTTTTTGACAATGCCGGTGGCGCTGCCCAGGCCGTTTCTGAAATCAACGCCCTGCTTGACGAAAAAGCGCCACGGTTTGACGGTTGATACAGGCGATGATCATGCGCTCGGTTCACCTCCGCCTTTCCGTTTCGCTGCTGGCGCTTGCTTTCGGCGCGCAGGCGGGTGTCGCTTTTGCCCAATCGGGGCCGCAGAGCGAAAGCAATGCGCTTTCCCGGCAGCTGGAAAATGAGGCTCAGCCAACCCGTCAGGGCAGGGTGCAATCCGAAGAGCAGAAGGATTTGCAGCCCTCCGCGGGTGTGAATGTCTATCAGCGCATGGGGGCGGATCTGCCGGCTCTGCCGCCTGAAAAGGAATTCAAGGGCAGGGTGGACGAAGCCTATGGGCATTTTCAGCGTGGCGAATATGTGCAGGCGCTCGACAAGGCTCTGAACCGCGCGCAGAACGGTGATGCGTCCGCCCAGACACTGGTGGCGGAAATGATGTCGCGTGGCCTCGGCATCGCTCGCGATGAAAAGACCGCGGCCTTCTGGTACCAGCAGGCGGCGCAGGGCGGTGATCCCGTCGCCATGTTCAAATTCGCGCTGATCCTGATGGAAGGCAAATTCGTCACGCGTGACAAGGTCAAGGCCGACGATTTCATGCGGCGCGCGGCGGAAGCCGGAAATGCTTCCGCCCAGTTCAACTGGGGGCAGATTCTGGTGTCGGAAAATCCCGGTGCCAAGGGCCTGCTGATGGCTTTGCCGTTTTACGAGAAATCCGCCGAGCAGGGCATTGCCGATGCGCAATATGCGGTATCGCAGATCTACTGGTCGGTGAAGGACGTTCCCGCCGAAAAGAAGGCCAAGGCGCGCGACTGGCTGACGCGGGCCGCCAAGGCCGGTTACGATACCGCGCAGGTCGATCTCGGCATCTGGCTGGTCAACGGTTTCGGCGGCGAGCGCAATCTGGATGAGGGTTTCCGCTGGCTTTATGGGGCGGCCCAGCGCGGCAACGTCGTGGCGCAGAACAAGGTGGCGCATCTCTACATTCAGGCGCTCGGCACCCGGCCCGATCCGGTGGAGGCAGCCAAATGGTACGTGCTGTCCCGCCGTGCCGGGTTGAAGGATCCGGGGCTTGAGGACTTTTATCTGGGGATCACCGATGAGCAGCAGAAAAAGGCGATCGATGCTGCAAATCGTTTCCGCCCGATGTGAGGTTGCCGCCTTTCCTTTGCCGCCCGCATCCCCATTCGGGCTTTTTGCCTTGAATTTCCGCGCGTTTTGTGGTCTTGAACCGCAAACTTTCAATTCAAGAAAATAATGACGTGCCTGCCCGATGCGCTTTCGGGCGGTTCGCAAGCTTTCCAGGAAACAACATCGATGGCCCGTTCAGCCCTTCTCAATGTCATGGTTCAGGCCGCCATCAAGGCGGGTAAGTCTTTGTCGCGTGACTTCGGTGAAGTGCAGAACCTTCAGGTTTCGGTCAAGGGACCGAGCGATTTCGTCTCGCAGGCGGACCTGAAAGCCGAAAAAATCGTGCGCGATGAGCTGATGAAGGCCCGCCCGACCTACGATTTTCTGGGCGAGGAAGGCGGCGAGGAAAAGGGCAGCGATGGCGCGCATCGCTGGATCGTCGATCCGCTTGATGGCACCACCAACTTCCTGCACGGCATTCCGCATTTCGCGGTTTCCATCGCGCTGGAGCGGAACGGTGAGGTTGTCGCCGGCGTGATCTTCAATCCGGCCACCGACGAACTCTACACCGCCGAGCGCGGCGGCGGCGCTTTCCTGAACGATCGCCGCATCCGCGTTGCGGCGCGCAAGGTCCTGACCGATTGCGTCATCGGCTGCGGCGTGCCGCATCTCGGCCGCGGCAATCACGGCAAATTCCTGGTCGAGCTTCGCCACGTCATGGGCGAAGCCGCAGGCATCCGCCGCATGGGTGCGGCTTCGCTTGACCTGGCTTATGTCGCCGCAGGCCGTTTCGACGGTTTCTGGGAAGCCGATCTTTCGCCCTGGGATATGGCGGCCGGTCTGGTGCTGATTCGTGAAGCCGGCGGCTTTGCCTCGGACATCAAGGGCGGCTCGGATATTTTCGGCAGCGGCACCGTTGCCGCCGGCAATGAATATATCCACAAGGCGCTTGTCGAGGTCGCCAACCGTCCGGTGCCGGGCCGCTGACGGGTTTTCGGCGGAAAACCTGCCGTTTTCAGCAAGTTTTAGTCGCCCGGCGAATGTTCGCCGGGCGTTTTTGTTTTTCGTCGCCGGGTACCTGTCCGTTTTCGTGAAATGCCTGTGACGAAAGCCCGGCTTTTCGCTTCAAATCGTCGCAATTTTCAAATAGCTTCCGCTTGATACGTGACCAGAGGGAATGCGAACGTTATGGCGGATTCGGAGCTGCTCGATCTTGGCGTCGAGAAACCGGTGACCACGCGGCAATACAGCCACAAGCTGTCCAGCCCCACACCGTTTCTCTGGACGATGGTTCTGTTTCTGATCCTCGTCGGCTTTCTGGCGGCGATTCTCTATCGGCAGGCGCATACCGCCTTCATGACCAATCCGGGCCTGAATGGTTTCATTCTCGGCGTGCTCGCCATTGGCATCATTCTGGTCTTTACCCAGACCATGAGCCTGCGCTCCGAGGTTCGCTGGTTCAATGCCTTCCGTGCCGCCGGCAGCGTTGAAAAGGTCGGTCGGGCGCCAAAGCTGCTCGCTCCGATGAGCACGCTGATCGGCAAGCGGGGGGAGGTTAGGCTTTCCACTGTCACTCAAAGAACCATCCTCGATTCCATCGCGACCCGCCTCGATGAATCACGCGACACGTCGCGTTACCTCGTCGGCCTTCTGGTCTTTCTCGGTCTGCTTGGCACCTTCTGGGGTCTGATCGGCACCATCGGCGCCATCAGCAACGTCATCCAGTCGCTTGATCCGAGCGCCGGCGACAGCAACGATATTCTAGGCTCGCTCAAGGCCGGCCTCACCGCGCCGCTCGCCGGCATGGGAACGGCCTTTTCCTCGTCGCTTCTTGGTCTGTCGGGGTCGCTGATACTCGGCTTTCTCGATCTTCAGGCCGGTCGTGCGCAGAACCGCTTTTATACCCAGCTCGAAAACTGGTTGTCGTCGGTAACGGATACGACAACGGACGGGCTGCGGGAATTCAAGGCGGAACCTGGCGCTGTGGTCAGCACCGAACGCTCGCTTGCGGCCATGACCAGCCTTGCCGAAGGCATTCAGGGCCTCGTCAAGAACATGCGCAGCGAACAGCAGATGTTGCGAGACTGGATCGAGGCGCAGCAGGAGGAATCGAAATCGCTCCGCCGCACGCTTGACCGGCTGTCGGTGCGGATTGACAGCGACACGAAATCTTCCGGGCGCACCCGGCACGATAACGGGAGCGAATAGCCATGGCGCTGGCGCGCAACCGCCGCCGCGACAGGGGCGTGGATTATTGGCCGGGTTTTGTCGATGCGCTGTCGACGCTGCTGATGGCCATCATGTTTTTGCTGACGGTCTTCGTGCTGGCACAGTTCGTTCTGTCGCGGGAAATCACCGGAAAGGACGAGGTGCTGACGCGCCTCAACAGCCAGATTGCCGAATTGACCGAGCTTCTGGCCATGGAAAAAGGCAACAAGCAGGATATAGAGGACGCGCTGGCAAGCCTGCAGTCGACGCTTGCCGCATCCGAGAACGAGCGTTCCCGCCTGCAGGCGCTGCTCGATGCGGGATCGGGCAGCAATGCGAGCGCCAACGCGCGGATCGGCAGTCTGAGCGGTGAGCTGGACGAGCAGCGGCAGGCCAATTCCCGCGCTTCTGCGCAGATCGAATTGCTCAACCAGCAGATCGCGGCACTGAGGGCGCAGATCGCATCGGTGGAGGCCGCCCTGCAGGCTTCGGAAGCCAAGGACGCCTCGTCCCAGGTCAAGATTGCTGATCTTGGCCGCCGGCTCAATGTCGCGCTGGCGCAGAGGGTGCAGGAACTGAACCGTTATCGGTCGGATTTCTTCGGTCGCCTGCGCGAAATCCTCTCGGATCGTGAAAACATCCGCATCGTCGGTGACCGTTTCGTCTTCCAGTCGGAGGTGCTGTTTCCTTCCGGCGGCAGCGATCTCAATCCGGAAGGCCAGGCGGAAATGGCAAAGCTGGCGGCCGCCCTCATCGATCTCGCCAAGGAAATCCCGGCGGAGATCAACTGGGTCCTGCGCGTGGATGGCCATACGGATAATGTCCAGCTTTCCGGTTCCGGCCGCTACCGCGACAATTGGGAACTTTCCTCTGCCCGCGCCACATCCGTCGTGAAATTCCTGGTCTCCAGGGGCGTGCCGGCAAACCGGCTGGTTGCCGCCGGTTTCGGCGAGTATCAGCCGATTGCCGAAGGCGATACGCCGGAAGCACGGCAGCAGAATCGCCGTATCGAACTCAAGCTCACCGAGCGCTAATCCTATGGGGAATACATGACATTTTCAGATGAGCCTTATGCTATTGCGCAGCTGGCAATGTCGCAGCTGAAGTCGGCGATCTATCTTTTGCTGAAAGGTGCCAAGAGTGAGGGAATGAAGAATTCCGAGATCGGCCGTGCGCTTGGAATTTATACGGGCCATGTTGAGCACGAGGGTCACATCTCGCGCACTTTACTCTCCATCATGGAAGCAGAGGGTGTGGTAGAGCAAAATAAAGAAACAAAACTCTGGTCACTTAAGAAATTTTAGCCGGCGTTGCTATCCATATCTCCCACAGGTGACGATTCTGCGTTAGCTTACGATTTACGTTCGCGTAAAGGTAATTCCGTCATATCTGGGAGGGGCTGATGGAGCGCTATGATGTGATTGTCGTTGGCGCGGGGCTTGCCGGGCTGGTGGCGGCGACTGAAGTCGCCGAGCGAGGGCTCAGCGTCTGTGTCGTTGATCAGGAGGGAGAACAAAATCTTGGCGGGCAGGCCTTCTGGTCGTTGGGAGGGCTGTTTTTTGTCGATAGTCCAGAGCAGCGTCGGATGCGGGTGCGCGATAGTCTCGATCTTGCAAGGCAGGACTGGTTCGGGTCAGCCGGTTTCGACCGTCCTGAAGATCATTGGCCTCGCCGGTGGGCGGAAGCCTATCTGAACTTCGCCGCCGACGAGAAACGCGAATGGCTGCACCGCATGGGCATGCGCTGGTTTCCCGTGGTTGGCTGGGCCGAACGCGGCGGCGGCCTTGCCCATGGTCACGGCAATTCCGTTCCACGGTTTCACGTCACATGGGGCACCGGCCCCGGCGTGTTGGCACCTTTCGTCAGGAAAGCGCAGGACATGGCGGCAGATGGCCGACTCACCTTTCGTTTCCGCCATCGCGTCGACCGTCTGGAAATGGCCGCTGGCCGGGTGATGGGGATATCCGGCGTTATCCTCACAACCGATCCGGTGCCGCGCGGACAAAAAAGCAGCCGGGATGTGGAGGGTGATTTCAGCTTTTCCGCCTCTGCGGTCATTGTCAGTTCCGGCGGCATCGGTGGCAATCAGGAGCTGGTGCGGCGCAACTGGCCGGTGGAACGGCTGGGCCGGCCGCCGGAAGATATGGTTTGTGGTGTGCCCGCGCATGTGGATGGCCGAATGATCGGTATCACCGAGGCAGCGGGCGCCGGCGTCATCAACCGTGACCGCATGTGGCATTATACCGAGGGTGTGAAGAACCACGACCCGATCTGGCCCGACCACGGTATCCGTATTCTGCCCGGTCCTTCATCCTTCTGGTGCGACGCCGACGGAAACCGTCTGGCTGCCCCCGCCATGCCCGGCTTCGATACGCTCGGTACGTTGAAGATGCTGGGTGAGCGTGGCAGCGGTCACAGCTGGTTCATTCTGACCAAGGCGATCATCAAGAAGGAATTTGCGCTTTCCGGCTCCGAGCAAAATCCGGATCTGACGGGCAAGGATGTACGGTTGCTGCTCAAACGGCTGGGCAAGGAACCGCCGGGACCGGTGCGGGCTTTCATGGAGCGCGGTGAGGATTTCGCCGTCCGCGATACGCTGGACGAACTTGTGGCAGCGATGAATGCCATCAGCGGCGACGACCGGCTGGATATCGGTCATATCCGCCAACAGATCGAAGCGCGTGATCGGGAAATCGGGAATGGTTTCAGCAAGGATGCGCAGGTAACGGCAATTCATGGCGCGCGCCGTTATCTCGGTGACAGGCTGATGCGGACGGCAAAACCGCACCGCCTGCTTGATCCGGCAATGGGACCCCTGATTGCCGTGCGCCTGCATGTGCTGACGCGCAAAACGCTGGGAGGCCTGCATACCGATCTTGAGGCGCGGGTGCTGGACACCGCGGGTCAACCGGTGCCGGGCCTTTACGCCGCCGGTGAGGTGGCGGGTTTCGGCGGTGGCGGCATGCATGGTTACAACGCGCTTGAGGGCACGTTCCTTGGCGGTTGCCTGTTTTCGGGTCGTGTCGCCGGACGCAGCGTGCTGACGTAAGTCAGGCCTGGGCGCGCAACTCGTCAGGACCGGTCTGGAATTGCAGCCGGGCGAGCCTCGCATAAAGGCCATTCTGGCGAATGAGACTTTGATGCGTGCCTTCCTCGATGATGCGGCCTTCATCCATCACCAGAATACGGTCGGCCTTCAGCACGGTGGCAAGGCGATGGGCGATGACGATGGTGGTGCGGGTATCCATCAGCTCGTCGAGGGCTTTCTGCACCAGCGTTTCGCTTTCCGCGTCAAGCGCCGAAGTCGCTTCGTCGAGAAGCAGGATAGGCGCATTGCGAAGGATGGCGCGGGCAATGGCGATGCGCTGGCGCTGGCCTCCGGAAAGGGTCACGCCGCGCTCACCCACCTGGGTATCGTAACCATCGGTGAGACGTGCGATGAAACTGTCCGCCTGCGCGGCGATGGCGGCGGCGCGCACCTCCTCGCGTGTCGCTTCCGGTCGGCCAAAGGCGATATTGTCATGGATGGAGGCGGCGAATATGGCCACATCCTGCGGAACGATCGACAGGCGCGCGCGCAGATCGGTGAGGCCAACGTCGCGGATATCTATGCCGTCGATGGTGATGCGGCCCTGCTGCGGATCGTAGAACCGCATCAGCAGTGAAAACACCGTGCTCTTGCCGGCGCCGGATGGGCCGACAATGGCGACGGTCTCGCCGGCCGCAACCCTGAACGATAGGTCGGAAACAATCGGCCGTTCCCTGGCGAGCGGATAGACAAAATCGACATTCTCGAATTCGGCCTCGCCGCGCGGCGGTTGCGGCATGGCTGCGGGTGCCGCGGGTTCCGCCACGGGTGAGCGCTCATTCAGCAGTTCGGAAAGCCGCTCGGCGGCACCGCCCGCCTGCGCCAGTTCACCCCAGACTTCCGAGAGCTGGCCGAGACCGCTTGCGGCGATGACCGAATAAAGCACGAACTGACCGAGCGTGCCCGCCGTCATGCTGCCGGAGAGGACGTTTTGCGCGCCATACCAGAGAATGCCAACGACGCTGCCGAAGACCAGGGCAATGGCGACGGCGGTGAGGATGGAGCGGGCGCCGATCGCCGCGCGCGCACCCTGATAGGCGGCTTCAACGGAAGCACCGTAACGGGCATTCGCCAGCGCCTCGGCATTGAAGGATTGCACGGTGCGGCTTGCCGCGATCGTTTCCGAAGCGTAGGCGGCGGAATGCGCCAGTGTATCCTGCGTGGTGCGGGAACGGGCGCGAACGGAACGTCCGAAAGCGATCAGCGGAAATACGATGAAAGGGATGGCAAGCAGGGCGAGGCCGGAGAGGCCGGGGCTGGTATAGATCATCATCGCCACCGCGCCACAACACATGATGATGTTGCGCAGCGCCACGGAGGCGGAAGACCCGAAGGCAGAGCGAATCTGCACTGTATCGGCCGTCAGCCGTGATGCCAGTTCACCGGAGCGGCTGGAATCGAAAAACTGCTGGGACAGGGTGGTGAGATGGGCAAAGACATCACGGCGCAGATCGGCCACGACCCTTTCACCGATCGTCATGACGTAATAATAACGCATGGCGCTGGCGAGTGCGAGGACGACGGCAATCGCCAGAAGCATCGCGAAATAGCTGTTGATCATGCCGCCATCAGGCGTCTGAAATCCATGATCGATGATGCGGCGAACGGCAAGCGGTAGCGCCAGTGTGGTGGCGGAAGACAGGACAAGCGCGAAAAGGGCTGCCGCCATCAGGCCGCGATAACGCCTGAGATAGGGAAACAGACCGAGAAGCGGTTTCAGGCTTCTCTGCTTCGCCGCTTTTTGCTCCTGAATGTCTGCCACGTCCTCTGTGCTCCTCATTACGCGCCGTTTTCGGCCTTTTATGCGGGAATTTCCGGCTTGCGATGAAATTCCCGCCGCTGTATCCATCTCCCTCTCACAAGGGGATGGCAGGCTCTTGTTATCTCGGCGACCTTCATGTATAGGCTCCGCATCGAATTGGGAAGCCATAGCCCATCTGGACTATGGCTTCATTTATTGAATTGGCTCAGTTGACGCAATTGCGGCAAATGGACCGCACGTCACTTAACCAGGAAGATTGTCATGAAGGCTGATATCCATCCCGATTATCACACGATCAAGGTGGTCATGACCGATGGCACCGAATACGAAACCCGCTCCACCTGGGGTTCGGAAGGCGCCGTCATGAACCTTGAAATCGACCCCAAGTCCCATCCGGCATGGACGGGCGGCAACCAGCAGCTTATGGACCGCGGTGGTCGCGTTTCCAAGTTCAACAAGCGTTTCGGCGGCCTCGGCCTCTGATCCTCTTGCGAACGGATCGTTTAAAAAAGCCCGGTTTTGCCGGGCTTTTTTGTTGCGCCGTTTCAGCGGCGATATCCAGTGCGTATAGCGCATAAACAAAAAAGCAGGCCGAGAAGCCTGCTTTTCAAATTGTCCGGATAAGGTCATCTTTTCTCAGTTGATCGAGAAAGCCGTGCGAAGCAGGTTGAGCTGCGCCTGCACGCTGTTTTCGTTATCCGGCACCTTTGCGGCTTCGGACGGGCGATAGATTTCGCGGTCGAGCAGGGCGATGCGGTTCTGGAGGCGCAGAGAGCGCTCGATCAGGTCGCGGAAGGATTCGGGCAGGTCGTTCCAGCCGGGCGCGTTGCGATCGACATTGAAGCTGTCGAGGCGCACCTTGTTCTTTTCACTCAGAACCTGATCGCGCGTCATCTCGCCATTGTTGACGGCGCGCTGCAGCAGCAGCCAGGAGGCCATCTGCATCAGGCGGGTGGTGAGGCGCATCGATTCCGCCGCGTAGAGGACGGAGGCCATGCGCGGCAGAACCTTCGAGGCAGCGCGCCCCGCGCCGTCGAGATAGCTCGCCGTTTCCTCAACCAGGGTCATGCCTTCGGTATAGAGGGTCTTGAACTGGTTGGAAGCAGCCGCGCGCCCCGCAAAGCTTATGGTATTTAAAACCTGTTCCGACATTTCTTTAAATCCCTGCTCACGCACCACACTGTCAGGCAACGACGACCCGGATATTTTGTTCCGGCCTTTAGTGTTTTCAGGATGGTATCTTTACCTGAAATGCGCAAGGCAATTATTAAAGAAGGGTTAATACCCACAGTTTTACAGAATCCGGGGAGCGGCAAAAAAAGAGCCGCGAAAGCGGCTCTCAAGGTAAAACAGGGAGAAAAATCAGACCAATTCGCCGTATGGAGAAGATGCCTGAGGTCCAGAAGAACTGGACATGTATAGTAATCTCTCAGAAAGCTTAATTTTTGGTTAATGGTAAACGAAAGACTGCGCCAGAATCTTTATTCAATGCCATCCGGGCCAGCATCCTGCGGCGCAGGATGCGCGACCTCCGTCTATTCTGAGGCGGGTATCAGGACCGGAAGAGATTCTCCGCAGCCAGCCGGCCGGCGGATTTGCGTTGCCTCTCTTCTTCAAGCCGGGTGATTTCCGCTTGCAGAAGATCGATACGGTTGCTCAGCTCATCCACCGAAAGGAGGCTGAGGTCGCTGCCGATTTCGTGCGCCACCGGCTTTTGCGGACGTTCATCGTCAAAGAGGCTCATATGCCTGCTCCTTTTTCCACATAGTCGCCATCGTCTTCGGAATATTGCGGCGCGCGCGGGTCAAGCGCAATACTTTCCGGCGTGACGAGCGGCGAAGGCGTTGTCGGCATCATGGTCGAGAAATTGTCCTTCTCGTCGGTCGACAGGGCGGCGCGCTGGCGGCTTCGGATGATGGCATAGGTGGTGATCAGGAGATGGGCCACCGCCGTTACCAGGAACAGGGCATAGGGGCCGGAATAGGTCATGACCGCGCCGCCGAGCGTCGGGCCGATGATGGTGCCAATGCCGTAGAGCAGCAGCAGGCCGCCGGAAACCTTGACGAAGTCTTCGGACGCGGCAAAGTCGTTGGCGTGTGCGACAGCGATGGGATAAAGCGCGTTGGCGGCGGCGCCGTAGACGGCGATCATCGGGATGAGCACATAGACGTCATGGGGTTGCACGGCCGCGACGGCGAGGCCCGCCACCGCGCCAAGCCCGGCGAGCCCGGCCAGCACGTAACGTCGGTCTATCCGGTCGGATAGCCGACCTGCCGGAAACTGTGCCAGCGCGCCAACGAAAATCGTGACGGAAACCATGATGGCGATCATGGTCGGATCGAGACCGGCCCGGGCGCCAAAGACGGCGCCAAGCGTACCATAAGCGCCATTGGCGATGCCGATCATCAGGATGCCGATGAAGGAGACCGGCGAATTGCGATAAAGGGCGGGCAGGTCCAGTTTGACCTTCTGCAGTGGCTGTGGACTGGCCGCCTTGGAAAGCGTGGCCGGCAGAATGGCGATGCAATAGATGATGCCGCAGATCATGAACAGCGAGGTATTGCTGACATCGCCCATCGGCACGATCATTTGCCCCGCCACGACGCCGAGCAGCGTGATGGCGATATAGAGCGAAAAGATCATGCCACGGCTTTCATTGGTGGCACGCTCGTTCAGCCAGCTTTCGATGATCATCGAGGTGCCTGCCGTGCAGAAGCCGGTGAGTGCGCGCAGGGCGATCCACCAGACATCATCGACAATCAGGCCGGTCATCAGCACTGTCAGGCACACCAGAGCGACAAAGGAGCCGAAAGCCCGCACATGCCCCGCACGGCGCACGATGGCGGGCGCGACAAAACAGCCTATGACGAAGCCAGCTGCCCAGGAGGTGCCAAGGAAACCCAGGATTTCATTGGAATAACCTTCCGCCGAACCGCGCACGGGCAGGATAAGGCCCTGAAGGCCGTTGCCAAGGAAAAGAAACAGAGTGCTGGATAAAAGAGCGAATACGGGTAGAAGATTTCTGCTCATGAAGACACTCTCATGCGTTCGGACGGACAGTCGGACAGGCCATAGAACGGGATTACCCGAATGAGTTGCACTCTTCTGGTGAACGGTAAAAATGTCCAGCCTGTGACGATGCAGAAATAAAGAAAAGGCTCAATAAATGACAAAGGCGATTGGCCTTTTTTTACTGCTGGCCATGATGGTCCAGATCATCCGGCCCCTGGGCCTGCCGGGCCTCAAGAAAAGAGGCGATTGCTGGAAGATCGCGGTCGCCGCCTTTGTCATCTGGTCGGCGACGCTGCTCTTGCGACCCTAGGGCGGGACGGGTGGGGACCTGAGGTGAAAACCGCGTATTCCCACCGCAAAGAAAAAGCCGCCCCGTGGGGCGGCTTCTGTTTTGGTGGATATCCGTTGTGGAGACCTCAGGCGGCCTTTTCGAGTTCCTGCTTCCAGTTACCCTTGGCGGCAAGGCTGTTCATGGCGGCGCGGTGCGTGAAGGCGCGCTGGCCGGCAGCGACATTTTCCTGCTTGCCACCCCATGCCTTGAGTGCGGTATCCTGAAGGGCGCGGCCGTAGGAATAGGTCAGAGACCAAGGCAGGTCGTAACCGGCATTCATGGCGGAGAGATGCGCGGTCGCCTCTTCGGAGGACTGGCCGCCGGAAAGGAAGGCGATGCCCGGAACGGCGGAGGGCACGGTGGCCTTCAGAACCTTGACGGTCTTTTCCGCCACTTCCTCGACCGAAGCCTTGCGGGCCTTCTTGCCGTCGATGATCATGTTCGGCTTGAGGATCATGCCTTCAAGGTTGACGCGGGCGTCGAACAGATCCGCGAAGACGGTCTGGAGAACCCATTGCGTGACTTCCGCGCAGCGGTCGATGTCATGCGTGCCTGGCTCGCCGTCCATCAGCACTTCAGGCTCCACGATCGGCACGATATCCGCCTGCTGGCAGAGAGCGGCGTAACGGGCGAGCGACTGGGAGTTAGCCTTGATCGAACCCCAGCTCGGACGCTGCTCACCGATGGTGATGACGCCACGCCACTTGGCGAAACGGGCACCGGCCTCATGGTACTTGCGCAGACGTTCGTAAAGACCGTCGAGGCCTTCGGTGATGAATTCATGCGGGTGGAAAGCCATCGGCTTGGCGCCAATATCCACCTTGATGCCCGGCAGGCTGCCGGCTGCCTTGATGATATCCACGAAAGGCGTGCCGTCGGCGGCCTTCTGGAACAGGGTTTCTTCATAGAGAATGACGCCGGAGATGTATTTCTTCATGGCGTCATCGGAGCGGAACAGCATCTCGCGATAGTCGCGACGGGCGGTCTCGGTGGATTCCAGATTGATGCTGTCGAAACGCTTCTTGATCGTTCCTGTGGATTCGTCGGCGGCGAGCAGGCCCTTGCCGTCGGCGACCATCTTGATTGCAATGTCTTCGAGACGTTCGGTCATTTGCTATTCTCCCAAGGCACAATAAATTTCCGATAACAGAAGTTCCAGGGCAGGGAAATGGCACGCTAACTCATTGAAACGATTGAAATGATTTCAATCGTTTGAAACTTTTCCTCAAGGTGCCGCTTACCAAAAAGCAAGGCCGGACAAGCATGGCTTGTCCGGCCTTCGCGTCAGGCAAGTGGCCCAAGTTTACTTGGCGGCGGCAAGGATGGCAACGCCCGGCAGCTCCTTGCCTTCCATCCATTCGAGGAAGGCGCCGCCTGCCGTCGAGACATAGGAGAAATCCTCGGAAACGCCGGCATGGTTGAGCGCTGCAACGGTGTCACCGCCG
This sequence comes from Rhizobium sp. UGM030330-04, assembly GCF_003208455.1. NCBI lineage: Bacteria > Pseudomonadati > Pseudomonadota > Alphaproteobacteria > Hyphomicrobiales > Rhizobiaceae > Rhizobium > Rhizobium sp. UGM030330-04. The sequence continues at coordinate 71,262 of NZ_QKML01000007.1, read as the reverse complement.
CCGGCGACGGAGACGAGCTTGCCCGCCTTGGTGCATTCGGCGGCATGTTTTGCCGCGGCGACGGTTGCCGCATCGAAGGGCTCGATTTCGAAGGCGCCGAGCGGACCGTTCCAGACCAGCGTTTCCGCGCGGGAAATCCAGGCCTTGATGCTTTCAACCGATTTCGGGCCGACATCGAGAACCATGGCATCAGTGGGAATGGCGTTGATGTCGACGATTTCATTGGCCGCGCCGGCCTTGAATTCGCGGGCGACGACGCCGTCTTCCGGCAGAACGATGGCGCAACCGGATGTCGCGGCCTCGATCATGATCTGCTTTGCGGTCTCGGCGAGATCATGCTCGCAGAGCGATTTTCCGACCTGCGCGCCGCGGGCGGCCAGGAAGGTGTTGGCCATGCCGCCGCCGATGACGAGGGCATCGACCTTCTTGACGAGGTTCATCAGGAGATCGATCTTGCTCGAAACCTTGGCGCCGCCGACGATGGCGACAACCGGACGGGCTGGCTGGCCAAGGCCCTTTTCCAGCGCTTCAAGCTCGGCCTGCATGGTGCGGCCGGCATAGGCGGGCAGATGGCGTGCAAGGCCTTCGGTGGAGGCGTGGGCGCGGTGAGCGGCGGAGAAGGCGTCGTTTACATAGATATCGCCATTGGCGGCCAGCGCCTCGACAAAAGCGGGATCGTTCTTTTCTTCACCCTTGTGGAAGCGGGTATTTTCGAGGAGCAGGATGTCGCCATCGTTCATTTTCGCCACCGCATCGGCTGCAGGCGCGCCAATGCAATCGGTCGCGAAGGAAACGGCGTGATCCAGCACTTCCTCGACGGTGGGTACGATCTGGGAAAGCGACATGTCGGCCACCGGTTCACCCTTCGGCCGGCCGAAATGGGCAAGCAGAATGACTTTCGCACCCTTGCCTGACAGTTCCAGAATGGTCGGTGCAACCCGTTCGATACGGGTCGTGTCCGTCACTTTGCCATCCGCAACCGGCACGTTGAGATCAACGCGGACGAGAACGCGCTTTCCGGCAATGTCGTTAAGGTCGTCGATGGTCTTGAAGGCGGGCATAGGTCGATCCTGATTTGTTGCGAGTTCGGCACGGACCATACTATGCCTGATTGCCGACGCAAGTCGGTCAGCCCTCATTTTCTCTTGCCGCAGTCGCCGGGGCGGGGGCACTTTCTTCCATCTCGGCGGTGCGCGGCTGGCGTCTCTGCGCCAGATAGGCGCGCATGCGGTTGAGGATTTCCGCAAAGCTGATGAAGATGGGCAGGTGGGTGGCCGGTTCCACCGGTTCGAGTGAAATGCCGACACCGGTGATTGCCTCGTGTTCGTCCAGCGTGCGGACGATCAGGACGATGGAGCCGAGGCGCACGCGGTCGGCATAATCGGCCTTTCCGGCAAGGCGCGCCTCGATGAGTTCGGCAACGCTCATCGCCTGTTCGGCGGATGAAAGCAGGCCGGGACCATAGGCTGCGTCCAGTTCCTTCGCCGGACGGCCGGGCGAGATCGCGAAGGTGCCGAAGAAATCGGCGTCGTCATCGGCAACCGGCAGGGCGCTGGCGAACAGCCGGTCGATCAGCCGGGAATAACCGGGTGCGATGAAGAGGTAGACGAGATCGTTCTCCCGCAGCCGTCCCGCATATTGGTAGCGGATCGATTTGCCGTCGCGCACCACCAGCGAGGGCATGGCCCAGCGCGGAATACGCTCCCCCTGCATGATGGCGCTGCCCTTGGCGACCCGATAGGAGATCAGTTCATGATTGGCGGTGCCGGGAAGGTCGACTTCCAGCTTGTCCACCTCGCCCATGCGTGGCGGCACGATGAGGCCGAGTCGTGTCGCCACCGGCTTGATGGTCCAGCCCTGCACCAGAAGCGACACGAGCACGATGATGAAGGCGGCGTTGAAATAGATCTGCGCGTCGTTGAGCCCGCCGAGAATGGGCATGATGGCAAGCAGGATCGAGACCGCGCCGCGCAGGCCCACCCAGGCGACGAAGGATGTTTCCTGCTGGGTATAGTTGAAAGGCATGAGGCTGAGCCAGACCGCGAGCGGGCGGGCAACGAAGATCAGGAAAAGCGCAAGCAGCACGGCCGGAATGGCGATCGCCGGAAATTGCGATGGTGTGGCAAGAAGGCCGAGCATCAGGAACATGATGATCTGGGCAAGCCATGTCAGGCCCTCATGGAAACGGCGAATGGTTTCCTTGGCGAAGATCCTGCGGTTGCCAGCAACGATGCCCGCCACATAGACCGCCAGGAAACCGCTGCCGCCAATTGTACCGGTGAAGGAGAAGACAAGCAGCGCCAGCGCCAGCACGAAGATCGGCGCAAGCCCGCGGTCGGCGGCGAAACGGTTGACGACGGTGGCGATCATGACGCCGCCGAGCAGGCCGAAAATCACCCCAAGGCCCATCTGTTCAATGAAAAGCAGCAGAAAGCCGCTGTCTATACCGGCCAGCCCCTGACCCTTGGCGATGATTTCGACCAGGGCAATGGTGAGGAAGATCGCCATCGGATCGTTTGTGCCGGATTCGACTTCAAGCGTCGAACGCACCTGATCGCGGATATGGATGCCGCCGATGCGCAGCAGGAAGAACACGGCTGCCGCATCGGTGGAGGCGACAATGGCGCCGAGCAGCAGGCCCTCCAGCCAGGAAAGCCCGAGCAACAGTGCGGCCGCGCCGGCGAAGAACACGGATGTGAGGATGACGCCGACCGTGGCGAGCGCCATGGCGGGGGCTGCGGAGAGCCGGAAGGACTGTATGGAGGTGCCGAAGCCGGAATCGAAAAGGATGACGGCAAGCACGAGCGAGCCGAGCATATAGGCGAGCGGGTTATTGGTGAATTCGATGCCCAGGCCATCCACGCCCGCCGCAAGCCCGATCATCAGGAAAAGCAGCAGCAGCGGTGCTCCGAACCGGAAGGCGATGAGGCTGGAAAAAGCAGCGACGAGAACCAGAACAGTTGCCACAAGCAACAGAAGATAAAATGATTCCACGTCCACCGCCTCATTCAAACCGCGTTGGCCGATGCAATGAATGCTCTGCGCGTCTGCAGCCAATGCGCCACGGGTTGCGGTCTGTCAGCGCTGCAATTGGTTGGCGTTGAAAGGCGACGCAAGGCGGGGTGTATCGAATGATACGGCAGGGCCGAAGTGCATTGCGCACGACCGTTATCCCTGTCCTCCTTGTCCGTTTCAAAATGGACCAGACGAAGGCAGGAAATGGGAATTTTCTCGGCGTGTTGCAGAAAATGGCGACGGCAGGGAAGGGGCTCTCAGTCCGCCAGCAGGGAGTGGCCAGGATGTTTTGCCTGGAGAGATTGATCCCAAGGTCTTGCACGTAACATAGCGACAATGCAGCTGCGTTAGTTGTCGCTTCCGAATTGCTTTTCATCATTACCGGAGCGATCGGATGAAACGGGTTTCCATTTTTATATTATTGTCAGCGGGCGCGATTGTTGCGGGTTGTTCGAGCACGGAGCAGACCGCTGAAAACATGGCCGCGCAACGCGAACGCTGCCGCGTGTTCGGTTATTATGAAGGCTCGCGCGATTTCGCCGACTGCATGATGAAGCTTTCCATGCAGCAAAGCGAACTCCGGCAACAGACGTTCGATACGATCTGGAGCAATGCCGGAAATTCCGGCCCCGTCATTATCAACAATAGAAAATGATGGATGCGTGGTCTCATTCCGCCGGTTGAGCGACGGCTTGCGTCGTCTCTCTGCCGGAGATGGTTTTCGATCTGGAGCGCCCCGCCTTGCTTCAGGATCGATGCCGGCGGGATCCCTCGCTCCCGCCGGCCTTTTTTAGGCAAAGAAAAACCGGCAGGATCGCGCCTGCCGGTCTCTTTATGGTGTGATACCTGCTTAGATGGTCTTCGCGAAGGCGACGGCCGTATCCGACATGCGGTTGGAGAAGCCCCACTCATTGTCGTACCAGGACAGGATGCGAACGAACTTGCCTTCCATGACCTTGGTCTGGTCGATCGCGAAGATCGAGGAGTGGCTGTCATGGTTGAAGTCGCGGGAAACCAGCGGCTCTTCGGTATAGCCGAGAATGCCCTTCAGCTTGCCGTTGGCGGCAGACTTGATCGCCTCGTTGATTTCCTCAACCGTCGTGTCGCGCTTGGCGATGAACTTGAAGTCGACGACCGAAACGTTCGGGGTCGGAACGCGGATGGACGTGCCGTCCAGCTTGCCCTTGAGGTGCGGCAGAACGAGGCCAACGGCCTTGGCGGCGCCGGTCGAGGTCGGGATCATGGAAAGGGCTGCGGCGCGGGCACGGTACAGATCCTTGTGCATGGTGTCCAGCGTCGGCTGGTCGCCCGTGTAGGAGTGGATCGTGGTCATGAAGCCATGATCGATGCCAACGGCGTCATCGAGAACCTTCACGACCGGCACGAGGCAGTTGGTGGTGCAGGACGCGTTGGAAATGACCAGATGGTCCTTCGTCAGCTGGTCGTGGTTGACGCCGAAGACGACGGTCAGGTCAGCGCCGTCTGCCGGGGCGGACACGATAACGCGCTTTGCGCCTGCCGTCAGGTGGGCCGCTGCCTTGTCGCGGGCGGTGAAGATGCCGGTGCATTCGAGCGCGATGTCGACGCCGAGTTCCTTGTGCGGCAGCGTTGCCGGATCACGAACCGCGGTCACCTTGATCGGCTTGCCGCCACCGACGGTGATCGTGTCGCCTTCGACCTTAACATCGGCCGGGAACTTGCTGTGGATCGAATCGTAGCGCAGCAGGTGGGCATTGGTTTCAACCGGGCCAAGGTCGTTGATGGCAACGACTTCGATATCGGTGCGGCCGGATTCGACGATGGCGCGCAGAACATTGCGGCCGATGCGGCCGAAGCCATTAATGGCAACTTTTACAGTCATTTACAGTCTCCCGATCAAGATATGGGCTTGGTCTTTGCAGAAATGTGAGGGCTTGGGAACCCTCACGCAAGTTTTGCCTCGACTGCGGCGACGACGGCTTCCGCCGTGATGCCGAAGTGCTTGAAGAGATCCTTCGCCGGCGCAGACGCTCCAAAGGAGTGCATGCCGACGAAAGCACCGTCGGAGCCGATGAAATAATCCCAGCCCTGGCGGATGGCGGCTTCGATCGCGATCTTGACCGGAGCCTTGCCGATAATGGCGTTGCGATAGGTTTCCGGCTGTTCCTTGAAAAGCTCGAAGCAGGGAACGGAAACGACACGGACGGAAACGCCGTTGTCCTTCAACGTTGCAGCGGCCTTCAGCGCCACTTCGACTTCGGAACCGGAAGCGAAGATCGAAACCTTGGCGTCGCTGGCGGAAACGAGTTCGTAAGCGCCGTAGGCGGACTGGTTCTTCTCTTCATATTCCTTGCGCGAGGGGGCAAGATTCTGGCGGGTCAGCGCCAGCGCCGAGGGACGGTGCTTCTGTTCCAGCGCCAGCTGCCAGCATTCCGCCGTTTCGGTTTCATCCGCCGGGCGGAAGACGAGCAGGTTCGGAATGGCGCGCAGGGCTGCGATCTGCTCCACCGGCTGGTGGGTCGGGCCGTCTTCGCCAACGCCGATGGAATCATGCGTCAGAACGTGGACGACACGGATGCCCATGAGCGCTGCAAGTCGGATCGACGGACGGCAATAGTCCGAGAAGATCAGGAAGCCGCCGGCATAGGGAATGAGACCGCCGTGGAGCGCGATGCCGTTCATCGCGGCAGCCATGCCGTGCTCGCGGATGCCGTAATGCAGGTAACGGCCGGAGAAATCCGTCGGGGTGATGGACTTCATCTGGCTGGTCTTGGTGTTGTTGGACGGCGTCAGGTCGGCCGAGCCGCCGATCATTTCCGGCAGGACGCCGTTGATGACTTCGAGCGAATCTTCCGAGGCCTTGCGGGTGGCCACAGTCGGGTTGTTTTCGATGATCTTCTTCTTGAAGGCATCGATGGAGCTGTCGAAGTTGCCGGGCAGGTCGCCGGCGAAGCGGCGCTTGAACTCGGCCTTCTTGCCGGCTTCAGCGGCTTCGAGGCGGGCTTCCCAGTCCTGGCGCGTCTTGGTGGAGCGCAGGCCGGCGAGGCGCCATGCATCGAGCACGTCTTCCGGAATGACGAAAGCTTCGGCTTCCCAGTTGAGGCTCTTGCGCGCGGCAGCGATTTCTTCTGCGCCGAGCGGGTTGCCGTGAACCTTGTGGGTGCCCTGCTTGTTGGGCGCGCCGAAACCGATCACGGTCTTGCAGGCGATGAAGGTCGGGCGGTCGGATTTCTGTGCAGCCTCGATGGCGGCCGCAATCGCGTCCGGATCATGGCCATCGACGCGGATGGTGTTCCAGTGAACGGCCTGGAAGCGGGCAATCTGGTCGGTGCTGTCGGAAAGGCCGACTTCACCGTCGATGGTGATGTTGTTGTCATCCCAGAACAGGACGAGCTTGTTGAGCTTCAGGTGGCCGGCGAGCGCGATGGCTTCGTGGCTGATGCCTTCCATGAGGCAGCCGTCGCCGCACAGCACATAGGTGAAATGGCTCTGCAGGTCGGAGCCGAATTCCTCTTCCAGCTTGCGTTCGGCAATCGCCATGCCGACGGCATTCGCGATGCCCTGGCCGAGCGGGCCGGTCGTCGTTTCGATGCCGGTCGCATGGCCGTATTCGGGATGGCCGGCGGTCTTGGAACCGAACTGGCGGAAACGCTTGATCTCGTCGATCGTCATGTCCTCGTAGCCCGTCAGATAGAGCAGCGAGTAAAGAAGCATCGAACCGTGGCCTGCCGACAGCACGAAGCGGTCGCGATCCGCCCAGAGCGGCGCCTTGGGATCGAATTTCAGGTAACGGGTGAAGAGAACGGTGGCGACATCAGCGGCGCCCATCGGCAGGCCGGGATGGCCTGAATTGGCCTTCTCCACTGCATCCATGGCAAGAAAGCGGATCGCATTGGCCATCCGGTTGTGTTTGTCGCGAGAAATCATGGCTTTTCCGTCTGTTTCCGGGTGAAAGGAGATAGTTTTACGCAACTATCCAAAAAGCGGGTTGATCCATAGCAGGTGAGGCAGGCAAGTCAATAAATCCACAGGCAATTGCGGTTCTCTCCGGGAGAAAAAATCGTTTAGAAAATCAGGTGTCACGGCAAAATACGTGCAATATATGTCGGCGCTTCTTCGTTCATCCACAGAGCAAAACGCTTCAATGCACTGGTTTGATTGACGGGATGGTAAATCGGGTAATAACCTCGTGAATGTTGGAAAAGCCTGAAACCGGACGATTCGGCCGGTGGCGTGCGAGTTGGAAAAAACGATGTCGGCTGAGAAGACCGTACAATCTGCGCTGACGGAGCTGAATGCTGCCATCACAAATCTCGAAAATGCCATCGATATGCGTATCGAACGGCAAAGGGAGACAGGCGAGATCGATAACGAGGTCAAGCGGGTCCATGTTGACCGCGCCAGGCTGGCGCAGGAGCTTGACCAGGCCGAGTTTCGCGCCAACCGGCTTGAAGAAGTCAATCGCGAGGTTTCCCGCCGGCTGGTGACGGCGATGGAGACGATCCGCGCGGTGCTGGATCGATAGGAGCGGTTTCATGGCGCAAGTCACTGTTATGATCGATGGCAAGGCCTATCGCATGGCCTGCGAGGCGGGGCAGGAAGACCACCTGACCGATCTCGCCACGCGTTTTGACCGTTATGTCGGCCATCTCAAGAGCCAGTTCGGTGAAATCGGCGATCTCAGGCTCACCGTCATGGCCGGCATCATGGTGATGGACGAGCTTTCAGAGATCAACCGCAAGCTCGAGAAGCTGGAGGGGGAGGTTTCATCCCTGTCCCGCAACCGCGACGGCATGGCGGAGCACAAGGCGAAATCGGACGAGATGGTGGCGCTTGCCATCGGTGATCTCGCCGACCGTCTGAACGGAATCACCGAGAAACTGCTGGCACGGCCGAAGCTCGCGGCGCATTGAGCGGCCGAAGAGTTCTGAGGCGGCAAAATTTCGCGCCGCACCCTCTGGCGGTTTTCCCTGATCCGTCCTATATCTTGGATGCGTTCTGCGCTTCCCGACAGGAACCACAATCCCTGGGGCCATACTCGATCCAAAGGGAGCTGTCCCTGGCCAGTCCCGTGGGGCTGGACACACGGTGCCCACCTACTTTTGTAGGCACCCAGGATCGTAAATCTCCATCGGTCGCCGTGGATCGCGCTTGAAGTTTCGGGTCAGTCCCCGGTTCTTCACCTGAATGTTTTATCGTCGACAGTTACTTTTCACTGCTGCCGGGCATGGCTTTTTTATATCGCTGTCATTGCAATGGCGGAACAATTGCCTATTATTCGGATTGGTATGTCTGTTATGCCCTTTCAAATAAAGGGCGCTGCGGCCAAAACCGCGACGTGCCGTTCAACAGCCCAAAGAGCTAAACTTGTTTACTGAAATTATGATCGTGGTCCTGCTCACCGTATTGAACGGTGTGCTTGCCATGTCCGAGCTTGCCGTTGTCTCCTCCAGACCGGCGAGGCTGAAGGTGCTTGCCGCGCAAGGCAGCAAAGGCGCCACCATGGCGCTTGGCCTTTCTGAAAATCCCGGACGTTTCCTTTCCACGGTGCAGATCGGCATCACGCTGGTTGGCGTCCTGTCCGGTGCGTTTTCCGGTGCCACGCTCGGCGCCCGGTTCACCGCATGGCTTCTGGAGCAGGGCGTTCCCGATCGTGCCGCCGATGCGATCGGTGTCGGTTCGGTGGTTGTCGCCATCACCTATCTGTCGCTGATCGTCGGCGAGCTGGTGCCCAAGCAGATCGCTCTGCGCGATCCTGAAAAGGTCGCCGCCCGGGTCGCGCCAACCATGGTGATGCTGTCGCGGGTCGGCGCGCCGCTGGTCTGGCTGCTCGACAGGTCGGGCAAGGTCGTTCTCGCCCTTCTTGGCCATAGCGGTGAGTCCAACGCGTCAGTGACCGACGATGAAATCCGCACGGTTCTGGCCGAGGCCCACAGCGCCGGCGTGATCGAGACCGAGGAATCGGCGATGATCACCGGCGTCATGCGCCTTGCAGACCGCAATGCGCGCGGCCTGATGACGCCCCGCCGCGATGTGGAAGTGGTGGATATAGAAGACAGCGCGGAGGAAATCCGCGAGCAGCTTCGCGGCACCCAACGTTCCCGCCTGCCGGTGCGCAACGGCGCTTCCGATGAAATTCTCGGCGTGCTTTTCGCCAAGGACGCCTTCGACGCGCTGGCCTCCGGCAAGGAGCTCAACATCCGCGAGCTTCTGCGTGAGGTTCCGGTCGTATCGGACCTGACGAGCGCCGTGGATGTCATCCAGTCGCTGCGCCGCTCGACGGTGCATATGGTTCTTGTCTATGACGAGTATGGCCATTTTGAAGGCATCATTAGCTCCGGCGACGTTCTCGAAGCCATAACGGGCGCGTTCCAGGAAGAGGATGACGAAGAACCGGCGATGGTCGAGCGCGAGGACGGTTCGTTCCTTGTTGCGGGCTGGATGCCCGCCGACGAATTCGCCGACCGTATGGGCTTCCAGATCGATGAGGATGCCGAGTTCGAGACCGTTGCCGGTCTGGTTCTGGACGAGTTCCGCCGCCTGCCGGAGCTGGGTGAGCATGTGACCCGCAACGGCTGGCGTTTCGAAGTCATCGATCTCGACGGCCACCGCATCGACAAGGTGCTTGTGAGCCGGGCCGCCTGATGGCGGGCGACGTTGCCGAAAAAGCGCGGTTGCGCGGCGAAAGGCTCGCCGCGCGCGATGCGTTGACACCGGCTGAACGGCAGCAGAAGAGCCGGTCGATGGCGGTCCGTGGTGCTTCCGGCATTTCCTTTGCGCCGGGCGCGGTCATTTCCGGCTTCATGCCGATCCGTTCCGAGGCTGATATCCGTCCGCTGATGGAAATGTTGCGTGAACGGGGCGGGCGTCTCGCCCTTCCTGTTGTGCTGGATCGTGAAACCATTGTCTTCCGCAGCTTTGAGGCGGATACGCCCTTGGTGAAGACTGGTTTCGGCACGACCGGGCCGGGTGAGGATGCCGCTGTTCTCGATCCGGATATTCTGCTCGTGCCGCTTTCTGCTTTCGATGGGCGGGGCCAGCGCATCGGTTATGGTGCGGGCCACTATGACCGGGCCATTGCCAGATTGCACGCCAAGGGCCGGGAGCCCGTTCTCATAGGTGTTGCCTTCGATTGTCAGGAAGTGCCATCCATACCGGCGGAGCCGCATGATGTGTCGCTCCACGCCATTCTGACGGAAAGCGGCCTGCGCTGGTTTTCCTCTCCGCTATCGACAGTCGATCCGGGGCAAAAGGCGCTTTAGCACTTTTTAAAAGACGGATTACCCGTTAGAGGGAACGCAATCTAGAAACATGCGCAAGATCGGGGCGGTGAATGAGGCTTCTTTTTCTCGGAGATATGGTTGGCAAGACCGGACGCACGGCTGTCTGGGAGCAATTGCCGGGGCTGATTTCCGATCTGAAGCTGGACTTCGTTATCGTCAACGGTGAAAACGCCGCTGGCGGTTTTGGCATTACCGAGGATATCTATCTCGAGACCATCAATGCCGGTGCGGATGTGGTGACCACCGGCAACCATGTCTGGGATCAGAAGGAAGCGGTTTCCTTCTGCGAGCGCCACGACCAGTTCCTGCGGCCGGCCAATTATCCCGACGGCACGCCGGGCAAGGGTTCGGGCATTTTTTATGCCCGCAACGGCGCCCGCGTGCTTGTGGCCAACATCATGGGCCGCGTGTTCATGCATCCGGAACTCGACGATCCCTTCAAGTCGGCGGAGAGCATTCTTGCCGCCTGCCCGCTGAAGGAGCAGGCCGACGCGATCATTTTCGACTTCCATGCCGAGGCGACCAGCGAAAAACAGTGTTTCGGCCATTTTGTCGACGGTCGTGCGAGCTTTGTCGTCGGCACCCACACGCATGTCCCGACAGCCGACGCCCAGATATTGAACGGCGGAACAGCCTATATGTCGGATGCCGGCATGTGCGGCGATTATGACAGCTCGCTCGGCATGGAGAAGGAAGAGCCGATCAACCGCTTCATTTCCAAAATGCCGAAGGGGCGCTTCGAGGCGGCCAGCGGGCCTGCGACGATCTGCGGCGTCGGCGTCGAGATTTCCGATCGCACCGGACTTGCGGAAAAGATCGCGCCGCTGCGTATCGGCCCGCGGCTTGCGGAAACGCTTCCGTCCTTCTGGGCTTGAGTTTGCCGTCGCGCGGGTGCTCACAATGACGAGATTGTGAGCGCTCCCGCCGCTCTTGCAACTGGACGCCCGGCAAAACCTGTCCCATCCTCCGAGCCTTCGCAAGTTCAGGAGAGTGGCATGATGCTGCGCGTGCTAATGCTTGCAATAACGGGATTGCTCACCTGCGCGGGAGCGACCTTCGCCCAGACGGAAAGCCGCCCGCCCGTCAGCCAGTGCCAGGCGATTGCCCGCAACATTCCCGGCGTCATGTTCGCCAGTTTCAATCCACCCGGCGTTCAGCTTGCCCAGGCCACCTCTCGGGAAGAGGTGAAGATCAGCTTCATCGGCCATTCCACCTATCTCATCGAAAGCCCCGGCGGTGTGACGATCGCGACCGACTACAACGGTGTCTATCGTCCACCCGTCACACCGACTGTTGTGACGATGAACCGGGCGCATTCGACGCACTTCACCCTCAACCCGGATCCGGCCATTCAATATGTTCTGCATGGCTGGAGCGACGTGCCGGGAGAAAAGGCCGATCACAAGGTTCTGGTGAACGATGTCTATATCCGCAATGTTGCGACCGATATCCGCAACCGCTGGGGCGACTACGAATCCTTTCAGGAAAATGGCAATTCCATTTTCATATTTGAAATTGCAGGCCTGTGTATCGGTCACCTCGGCCATCTGCATCACGAGCTGACGGATACGCATTATGCAGAAATAGGCCGGCTGGATGTACTGATGGTGCCGGTGGATGGTGGCCTGACCATGGGTGCCGACAGCATGAGCCGCGTGGTCAAGCGCCTGCGTTCCGCGCTGATCCTGCCGATGCACCGCACCGGGGCGCCGCTTGAGCAGTTCCTGACGATGTTCGGCGAGAGTTTCCAGATTGCCTATGCCGCCGACCCGGTTATCCGGGTTTCGATGAGAAACCTTCCCCGCCAGCCGCAGATACTGGTGCCGAAAGGCATGTAGCAGGCGGCGGGCGAGGAAGGCCGGGGGAGCCCGGTGAAACTCTGTCGATCAGGCGAAGGTGAGGTGCTGGCGAACGCCGACGTCAGGCGTCTTCTCGTCTGACATATTGGCCCTGGCGATTTCCCAGCCGAATTTCAGCGTGCTGTCGGTTGACGCCCATATGTCGGCATCGTCGACATGAAGGGCCAGCATCGTCAATTGCGGATCGGTCTTGCCGTGCTCGTACCAGGCGGCGGTGACGGAATTCCAGTATTCGTCAATCTTCGTCCTGTCGTCGCGCGCCTCCAGAATACCGGAGAGGCAAGCGTGATAGTCATGATCCTTGCCGACGAGGCAGAAATGCGCGCGTGAGCCGGATTTCAGCGATTTCACGAGATCGGTGTCTTTCCTGGAGAAAAACCAGATGGTGTTGGTCCTGGGGTCAGCGTGAGGCGCCATCGGCTGCATATGAGTGTGCAGGCCTTCGAGACCGAGCATTCCGGCATGGACCGAGTTGATCTCGTCCCAGAGCTGGCGGGCCGGGGCTTCTCTTGCTTCAGTCAGGCTGACCATATGTTCTCTCCTTCCGGTTTCACGTCGCGGGGGAGAGAAATCATGCCTTCTTCCACCGCGTTCATGATCAGAACGAGAAGCGGATAAATCAGTTCCTTTCATTGTTCGCGGAAGAGAAAGCGCCTGCGGGCTTGAACGATGGGCCTATCGCACTTATAAGGCCCGCAATCTCCAAATTACGACAATCAGGTTTTCCATGGCTGGTCATTCACAGTTCAAGAACATCATGCACCGCAAGGGCAAGCAGGACTCAGTACGGTCCAAAATGTTTTCCAAGCTTGCGCGCGAAATCACCGTTGCGGCTAAAACGGGCATGCCCGACCCGAACATGAACCCGCGCCTGCGTCTGGCGATCCAGAACGCCAAGGCCCAGTCCATGCCGAAGGACAATATCGAGCGTGCGATCAAGAAGGCCGCCGGTGCTGACAGTGAAAACTACGATGAAGTCCGTTACGAGGGTTACGGCCCGGGTGGCGTCGCCGTCGTCGTCGAGGCCCTGACCGACAACCGCAACCGCACCGCCTCCAACGTACGCTCCATCTTCACCAAGGCTGGTGGCGCACTCGGTGAAACCGGCTCGGTCTCCTTCTCCTTCGACCGCGTTGGCGAAATCACCTATAAGGCGGAAGTGGGCGATGCCGACAAGGTCATGGAAGCGGCCATCGAAGCGGGCGCTGACGATGTCGAATCCTCCGAAGACGGTCACACCATCATTTGCGGTTTCGAAGCGATGAACGAGGTTTCCAAGGCGCTGGAAAGCGTGCTGGGCGAAGCCGAAAGCGTCAAGGCCATCTGGAAGCCGCAGAACACGGTGCCGGTGGATGAGGAAAAGGCGCAGTCGCTGATGAAGCTCATCGACAATCTCGAAGACGATGACGACGTGCAGAATGTCTATTCCAACTTCGAAGTGTCCGAAGAAATTCTCGCCAGGCTTTCCGCCTGACGTTACATGTTTCAGAAAAAGCCCCGGCAGCGATCCGCTCCGGGGCTTTTTTGCCTAGAGCACTATCAAAGATAGGTGGCACCCGGTTTCCGTCCGGAGTGCCTGAAAACGCTAAGCGGCCTTTTTGATGGAGGTCCGCACGTCGGCAAAAATTTCCACCGATCGCAGCCGCTTTTCGATGTCGTGGATCGGCATCGAGACGATCAGCTCGTCCGCCTGTGTTTCCGCCAGGAAACCGTCGAGATGGCGTTCGATCGTTTCGGGTGAACCGACGGCGGCGAAACGCAGGGTATGTTCCACCGAGAACCGCTCCATTTCGTTCCAGTAGCCGTCCATGCTGTGCACCGGCCTGGGGAACTGCGTGCGCACATTGCGGCGCAGGTTCACGAATTGCTGCTGCGACGAGGTGAAGAGATGTTGCGCCTCCTCGTCCGTATCGGCACCGACACCCATCACACCCACCATCACATAGGGCTTGTCCAGCACCTCGGAGGGCTGGAAGCGCTCGCGATAGATATGGATCGCCTCCATCAGCATATCCGGGGCAAAATGTGAGGCGAAGGAGTAGGGCAGGCCAAGGGCTGCGGCGAGATGCGCGCTATAGGTGCTGGAGCCGAGCAGCCACAGTGGCACGTTGGAATTCATGCCCGGCACGGCGAGGATTGCCTGATCCTGCTGAGGCGGGCCGAGGTAACGCTGCAGTTCGATGATGTCCTGCGGGAAGTTTTCCGCACCGGCATCCAGATTGCGGCGCAGCGCCCGCGCTGTGCGCATGTCGGTTCCGGGCGCACGGCCAAGCCCGAGATCGACACGGCCGGGAAGGAGCGCGGCAAGCGTGCCGAACTGTTCGGCAATGACAAGGGGGGAGTGGTTGGGCAGCATGATGCCGCCGGAACCGACGCGGATATGTTTCGTGGCCGCGCCCACATGGGCGATGACGAGTGATGTTGCGGCACTGGCAATGCCCGGCATGCCATGGTGTTCCGCCAGCCAGATGCGGTTATAGCCGTGTTCCTCGGCCTTGATCGCCATTCGGCGGGAATTTTCAAGCGCCTCGCTGACGCTCTCGCCTTCGCCGATCGGCGACAGGTCGAGAATGGAAAAGGGGATCATCCGACGCTCCTGCGAAATTTAAATCTTTGCTGCGGATGTAAGGCGCGTGTCCCGATTTACCAGAGAAGTCGCGCAGAATTGAAGGATGGTTCAAAAAAATTGGGGCCTCCGAAGAGGCCCCGGTATTTTGTCGGCTGGACCGGTCTTAACCCGCCCGCCTGAATTGCCTGTTTTCGCGATATCCTGCGGCTTCGTTCTCCGAAGCCAATATGAACTGCCCGAGCCTGCCGTCCATTTCACCCGCCTCGGAGGCGAGATTGTGAATGGCGGCCGTCGTTTCCTCCACCATGGCGGCGTTCTGCTGGGTCATGGTGTCGAGGCTGGTGACGGTGCTGTTGATTTCCGAAAGCGTGTGCGCCTCCTCGCGGGTAGACTCCATGATTTCTTCGATACGCGTGCTGATGGTCTGCACGTGTATGCCGATGCCGGTCAGCGAAGCACCTGCCTTTTCCACTAGCGCCACGCCGGCGGAAACCTCGTCTGTGGAGCGCTTCAGAAGGCTGGTGATTTCCTTTGCGGCGGCGGCCGAACGCTGCGCCAGTTCGCGCACTTCCTGCGCCACGACGGCAAAACCCTTGCCTGCGTCGCCGGCACGCGCGGCCTCCACACCGGCATTGAGCGCGAGAAGGTTGGTCTGGAAGGCGATTTCATCGATAACGCCGATGATCTGGTTGATCTGGCGCGATGAGGTCTGGATCGCCTCCATGGCGGCGATGGTCTGCTCCATCACGCGGCTCGAAGCCGTTGCCTCCGTGCTGGCGTCGCGGGCGATCCGCGTTGCCTGTTCGGCGCGTTCGATCTGGTCGCGGACGGCTTCCGTGATTGCCTTGATGGCGCTTGCCGTTTCGGTGATGGAGGCTGCCTGCCGCTCGGTGCGTTCCGCCAGCTGGTCTGCCCCCACCCGCATCTCCTCGGAGCCGCCACGAACGGCGGCCGAATTGCCGCCAATGGCCTCCATGGTTTCACTGAGCCGGGCAAGCGCGGTGTTGAAGTTGTGGCGCAGGCTTTCGAGATCATCGGGGAAAACGGTATCTATGCGATAGGCGAGATTGCCATTCGCCAGCCGATCGAGCCCCTCATCCAGCGACTGCACGACCATCTGCAGGGTGCCGGCCTCTGCCTCCCGTTCCGCAAGATGCGCGCGCCGGGCCGTTTCGGCTTCTTCCCGGGTGCGCGATGCGGTTTCTTCCATCTCCCGCTGCAGGATGAGTTTTTCACGGAAACTGCCGAGCGCACGCGCCATGCGGCCAATTTCGTCCTTCCGATCCTGATTGCCGATTTCGGCATCGAGACGGCCGGCGGCTACCTCGCCGGTCAGGCCGGCAAGCTTTTCCAGTGGGGCGAAAAGACGGCGTGCGAAAAAGGCCGTCGTCGCGCACATGGCGGCGAGAACGCAAAGGCCGATCACGGCAAGCGTGCCGGCAATCGAGATGGAGCCGGCGTTCAACTCGCTGCGCAACATGCTTTCCACCGCGAGGTATTTTTCACCGGAGAAAGAGAAGGGGCGGGCATAGGCATTGGCTTCGCCATCCGCGCGGTCGATCTTGGCGATGGTCATGCCCGCCGCGTTCAGGGCGTCGCCGTGGAAATCGTAGATGGCCGGGTCGAGGCTGATCAGCCTGTCGCCCTCAACGCCAAGAACCTTGCCATCGGCGGATATGATCGCGGATTGTTCCGAACTGCCCGCTACGACGCCTTTCGTCAGAATCTGGCTGAAAACGCCTTCCTTGACCTGGAAGAGGACGATGCCCTTGAACGCACCGAATTTGACGACCGGAACGCCGAAATAAATACCGGCTTCTTTCGTCGCCGCATCGATCCGCAGGCCGGAGAAACTGGTCTGCGCAACATCGTTGACCGCCTTTTCGGCGTTCGCCGCGCCTTGCGCGAAGGCCGTACCGAGGCCGCTTTCCGCGAAGGTGCCGTCCTTGACGGTCTCCCCGAAAGCTCGTCCCTTCAGATAGGAATAATAGACCGTGCCGGCGGGATCGATGAAGAGAACGTCGCTGAACGGTGTTCCCTGAAGATAACCGGCTATATCCGTCTGGGTTTTTTCATGGGTGGAATAATAAAAGCCGCTCGGGCTTTCCGGTTTGATCAGTTTTTCCCTGTCGCCGAATGGGTTTTCCTTGACGAAGACGCGCTGCAGTTCCGCCTTCGCATCACCGGAATTCTTCTGCACGGTCGCCCAGCCGCTGCGCATGGAGACGACAGCCATCTGCAGGGATTCGATCTTGGCGATGGAATCCGCCTGCGTTTTCAGCTGCTCAAGACGCTCCTGGAGCATGTCGCCGCGAAAGACGAGAATGCTCTCCATGGATTTCGACGCCTGTTCCTCGAGAACGCCGCTGCTGCTTTGATAGCCGAGAAGCGTCAGAGCGCCGGTGGAGATCGCCATAAGTGCCAGGAAAATCACCAGCACCTTGGTGGATATGGAATGAAAACGGTTCAGCATGGCCGATGCAGCCCCCAATGCCGGATCAGTTCCCGCGCCATCACGGATGGCGCCATCGGACGGCTGATATGGCGAACATATTGTGCTGCGGATCATCATGTCCGCAGCTCCCCTTTTTTGATTTTGTGGGGAACAATGCGGTACGCGGTTTAAGCAGAGGTAAATGCTGCACTGCAAATTTGATCAATGTTGTCGTTTTGTTCACTTATCGCTGGCAGGGTCGCAGCCGGAAAGATAAGGTAACTCATGCAAAAGACGATTCGAATCATCGGCATCGATCCCGGGCTGCGGCGCACCGGCTGGGGTGTCATCGACACCCTCGGCAACAGCCTGCGGTTTGTCGCTTCCGGCACGGTGACGTCGGATGGCGATATGGATCTCGCCTCCCGGCTATGCCAGCTGCATGACGGGCTGGCGGACATCGTGCACAGCCATCAGCCCGATGAGGCGGCGGTGGAGCAGACCTTCGTGAACAAGGATGCTGTCGCCACGCTGAAACTCGGTCAGGCGCGCGGCATCGCCATGCTGGTGCCGGCACGCGCTGGCTTGCCGGTCTTCGAATATGCGCCGAATGCGGTCAAGAAGGCCGTCATAGGCGTCGGGCACGGCGAAAAGCAGCAAATTCACATGATGCTGAAAATCCTGATGCCGAAGGCCGAATTCAAGGGTAACGATGCGGCGGACGCGCTCGCCATCGCCATCTGCCACGCCCATAATCGCGGTGGTGACAGGATGCGGCGGCTGCTGGCGGCCGGTTGAATATAAGTCTTACTGAGCGGGCGGCATCATGATCGGAAAATTGAAGGGCAGCATCGAGGAAATCGGCGCGGATTACGTGCTGGTGGATGTGCACGGCGTTTGTTACGTCGCCTATTGTTCGGCGCGCACGCTGTCGAAAATCGGCTCCGTCGGGGAGGCGGTGGTGCTGTTCATCGAAACCTATGTGCGTGAGGATCAGCTGAAACTGTTCGGCTTTCTCTCGGCACTGGAGCGGGAATGGTTCAATCTGCTGCAGAGCGTGCAGGGTGTGGGCTCGAAAGTGGCCTTGGCCGTCCTTTCCACGCTCTCGCCATCCGAACTCGCCAATGCCATTGCGCTACAGGACAAAACGATGATCTCACGCGCACCCGGCGTCGGGCCGAAGGTGGCCGTGCGTCTTGTGACCGAACTTCGCAACAAGGCACCCGCCTTTGCGGGAGAGGCTTCGGCGTCCATCGGGCTCAAGCAGGAGCTTGGCGAAGGCGTTGCTTCCGCGCCGGTGG
The DNA here is from genome assembly GCF_003208455.1 of Rhizobium sp. UGM030330-04. Taxonomy (NCBI): domain Bacteria; kingdom Pseudomonadati; phylum Pseudomonadota; class Alphaproteobacteria; order Hyphomicrobiales; family Rhizobiaceae; genus Rhizobium; species Rhizobium sp. UGM030330-04. The sequence continues at coordinate 52,822 of NZ_QKML01000007.1, read as the reverse complement.
CAGATGCCGTCTCAGCGCTCACTAATCTCGGCTATTCGCGTGACCAGGCCGCCAATGCGGTTGCCGCCGCGCTGAAGAATGGCGGTGAGGGCGGCGATAGCGCCAAGCTGATCCGGCTGGGGCTAAAGGAGCTTTCGCGGTAAGAACGGCTTGTCAGGCGCACGTGGAGCCCATGCATATCCTGAATTTCGTGAAGCGCCTTGTTGCGATAGTCATGATATAGCGGCGGCGGTTACCTGATGAATTCGGCTATAACAATGGAATGCCCTGAATGAGCGATGCGGAAAGACTGATTACCCCGGAAAAGCGCGGTGAGGATATCGACACCACGCTGCGCCCGCAGTCGCTGGATGATTTTACCGGCCAGGCGGAGGCCCGCGCCAATCTCAAGGTGTTCATCGAGGCCGCCAAGAACCGTGGCGAGGCGCTGGATCACGTGCTGTTCGTCGGCCCGCCCGGTCTCGGCAAGACGACGCTGGCGCAGATCATGGCCAAGGAGCTTGGCGTCAACTTCAAGTCCACCTCGGGGCCGGTCATTGCCAAGGCAGGCGATCTTGCAGCGCTTCTGACGAATCTGGAAGAACGCGATGTCCTCTTCATCGACGAAATTCACCGCCTCAACCCAGCGGTGGAAGAAATCCTCTACCCCGCCATGGAGGATTTCCAGCTCGACCTCATCATCGGCGAGGGGCCGGCGGCGCGCTCGGTAAAGATCGACCTCTCCAAATTCACCCTTGTTGCCGCCACGACCCGCCTTGGCCTGCTGACGACACCGCTGCGCGACCGTTTCGGCATTCCCGTCCGGCTGGCTTTTTACACCGTCGACGAGCTGGAACTGATCGTCCGGCGCGGGGCGCGGCTGATGGGGCTGAACATGACCGATGAGGGCGCGCGTGAGGTGGCAAGGCGCGCTCGTGGCACGCCACGCATTGCCGGACGGTTATTGCGCCGTGTGCGCGATTTCGCGGAAGTGGCGCGGGCGGAAGCCGTCACGCGTGAGATTGCTGACGAGGCTTTGACGCGGCTTCTAGTCGACAATATGGGCCTCGACCAGCTGGATATGCGTTATCTCACCATGATCGCCGTCAATTTTGGCGGCGGTCCCGTTGGCATCGAAACCATCGCGGCGGGCCTGTCTGAGCCGCGCGATGCCATTGAGGACATCATCGAACCCTATATGATCCAGCAGGGTTTCATCCAGCGCACGCCACGCGGGCGTATTCTGACCGCAACCGCCTGGAAACATCTCGGCATGCAGCCGCCGAAGGATCTCGAGGCCGCGCAGTTCCGGCTGACGCTGGAGGACGATTGAGCGCACAATCGCCGGCTCCACGATCAAGCGGAAACCGAGCAAGGACGAGCCCGCTTTTCTGATCGAACAGGAAGATGGCACAAAGGTTCTGAAAAGCAGACCGGAGCTTGAGCGGGCTGATTGAACAACGCCGTCATCCGGTACTCAAGGAGGGATGTCGATGCCTTACGATCCGCTGCGGATTTTCCGCAAACTCGCTCGCAACAACCGGCTGGCCAATTTTCGACTGCATCAGGCCTGTCTGCAGCTTTCGCAGGAGGCGTTCATCGCTCCGCGCGTCAGTTTTTTCCCCACTCTCAGGGCGACGCTGAACCACATCTACACCGTTGACCGCTTCTATATCGATGCCCTGCAGGGTGGAACGCTTGGTCTGGCGGCCTTTGCCGAAGAGGAGCCCTTCGCCACCATGGCGGAACTGCACAGCGCCCAGACGGAACTTGACGAGGTGCTGATCGCCTTTGTCGATGGGCTCGATGAAGGCGGCCTCGTGGCCACGGTCAATATCCATCGTGGCGCGCGTATCCAGCAGGATCGTTGCGACGATGTCCTCTCCCATCTTTTCCAGCATCAGACGCATCATCGCGGGCAGGCGCATGCCATGCTGTCCGGCACGGCGATAAAGCCGCCGCAATTGGATGAATTCATTGTGGGAGATGATGCAAAGGCGAGAAAAGAAGAGATGGATGGGTTAGGGTGGACGGAAGATGATTTGATGTTTCCAGCCCACAGGCCAGCATGATGACGCATGATAACAAAAGCCAGGACACTCGCATCCGCATGAAATTCAAGCCGAAGCGCATCTTCCAGATGCGCGTTGCGGGTCTGGCGTTTCGTGATGGCCATGTGCTGGTGCACCGGGCGTCGCATGAAAAATTCTGGACCTTTCCGGGCGGTCGCGCCGAAATGGGCGAACGCTCCGAGGAAACGCTGGCGCGTGAAATGGTGGAGGAGCTTGGCGTCGAGGCCAAGGTCGGGCGGCTGCTCTGGGCGGTCGAAAATTTCTTCCATTATGAAGGCAAGGACTGGCACGAACTCGGCTTTTATTACCTGATGGACCTGCCGGAGACGCTGGCCTTTCATCCGACAGACATCATCCACCGGGTTCAGGATGGCGACAACGAACTGGAATTCCGCTGGGTTGCGGCAACGCGTGAGGCGTTGACGGAACTGGATATTCCGCCCTATTTCATCGCCGACGAAATAGAACACCTGCCCCAGACCACAAGACATCTCGTCTGGCATGACGGCGATCTGGACGATAAATGACTTTTGCCCCCGAACGCCACATGATCCGGCTGGACCGCAAGCCGCAGCTTTTCAGCATGCGCGTGGCGGCGTTGATCTTCCAGAACGGCCATGTTCTCGCTCAGCGCGGCACAACGGACAGTTACTGGGCCCTGCCGGGCGGACGGGCGGAAATCGGCGAAAGCTCGGAGGAAACCATCATCCGCGAAATCGGCGAGGAGCTTGAGCGAGATTGTTCGGTCGAACGCCTTTTATGGTCCGCCGAGAATTTTTTTGCTTACGGCGATTATGCCGCGCATGAGCTGGCGTTTTATTATCTGGTGTCGCTTCATCAGCCGTTTCCCTTTCATGAAAGCGACATCGCTCACCGGGTGCTGGACGGTGTCGAGGTGGAGTTCCGCTGGTTGCGCGCGCAATCCTCCACTCTGCTGGAGCACGATCTCAGGCCTCGTTTTATTGCAGACCGCATTGAGGTGCTGCCGCCGCGCCATGAGCATCTCATCGTCCGCGAAGGTGGCATCGATGCGGACGCACTTACCAAGGAGACATTATGAGCGAGCTTGTAGTTCCGCTTTCCGGCGAACTCATCGAACATGGGCACCGCCTGACACAGCGCGTCTATTATGAGGATACGGATTTTTCCGGTCTCGTGTATCACGCGCGCTACCTGCATTTCCTCGAGCGCGGCCGTACCGATTATCTGCGTTGCCTCGGCTGCGAGCAGAGCGCGCTTCTGACCGCTGACGAGGAGGGCCTTGTCTTCGTCGTTCATCGCATGGAGATCGATTTCAAGACCCCGGCGCGGATGGATGACGTGTTGACCATCACCACCGTTACCGAAAAGGCTGGCGGCGCAAAAATGGTGCTCAATCAGGAAATCCGGCGTGGTGAAACACTGCTGGTCGCCGCCAAGGTCATCATCGCCGTCATCAATGCCAATGGCCGGCCAAGGCGCCTTCCCGAGACGGTGGCGGAAAAATTCCTGAAGTAATTGGCGGCCGGGTTCAGTAAATCCACCCGGCGTGCCCCGGCTGTAACACTCCTTTAACCATAATGGTGTCTTACTTTAGCAACTGGCATTTGTGCGGCGCACGCCTTCCTTTCACCAAATTTATTGGCAAGTAAGGCTTACTGGCAAGTATCGGGGTATGGCAAAGGGGTTAACGGCTGCGGCCGCATGACTTCGAGCGTTAACACGCGTTTGAATCGCCCGGTCCCGTACCGGGCGTTTGGATTCGGGGATTGGATATTTATGGAACAGGCAGGTTTGGCAGCGGCGACGCACGATGTAAGTCTCTGGGCACTGTTTATGCAGGCGGGCCTCATCGTGAAGCTCGTGATGATCGGACTTATCGCCGCCTCGGTCTGGACGTGGGCGATCGTATTCGACAAATATGTGAGCTTCGGCAAGGCAAAGCGGCAGTTCGACCAGTTCGAACAGGTGTTCTGGTCGGGCCAGTCGCTCGAGGAGCTTTATCGCACGCTGGCGGAACGCCAGAATGGCGGTCTTGCGGCTATTTTCGTTTCCGCCATGCGGGAATGGAAAAAATCATTCGAGCGCGGCGCGCGTTCGCCCATCGGTCTGCAGATGCGCATCGACCGGGCAATGGACGTGACGATTGCGCGTGAAGGCGAACAATACGAGGCCCGCCTCGGTTCGCTGGCGACCATCGGTTCGGCCGGTCCCTTCATCGGCCTCTTCGGTACGGTTGTGGGTATCATGACCTCGTTCCAGGCTATTGCCGGTTCGAAGTCGACCAACCTTGCTGTTGTGGCGCCCGGTATCGCTGAAGCGCTTCTGGCAACGGCCATCGGCCTTGTCGCGGCTATTCCGGCGGTTATCGCCTACAACAAGTTCACGGCCGACGCGCACAAGCTTTCCGCCCGTATGGAAGGTTTCGCCGACGAGTTCTCCGCGATCCTGTCGCGCCAGATCGATGAAAAACTTCAGACACGGCAGGCCGCCCAGTAAGCGGCCCGGTATGCATGCTGTGCAGTAATTTGCCGCAAGGCAAAATGGAGTAGATGGTATGGGTATGTCAGCAGGTGGCAGCGGCGGCGGTTCCGGTGGACGCCGGGGTGGGCGTGGCGGACGGCGCAAAGGCGGCGCGATCAGCGAGATCAACGTGACGCCGCTGGTCGACGTCATGCTTGTGCTGCTTATCATCTTCATGGTGGCCGCGCCGATGATGACGGTCGGCGTGCCGATCGATCTGCCGCAGACCTCCGCCAATGCGCTGAATTCGGACACGCAGCCGATCACGATTTCCGTCAATGCCAATGGTCAGATCCATTTGCAGGAAACCGAAATCCAGGCGGCTGAAGTGGCCGACAAGCTGCAGGCGATTGCCACGACTGGTTATAACGAGCGCATTTTCGTGCGTGCGGATTCCGTTGCCGCTTACGGCGTCGTTGCCGATGTGATGGCGCGCATCCAGGCGGCGGGCTTCAAGAATATCGGCCTTGTGACTCAGCAGAAACAGGACAATTGACGTAAAACGATGAAGGGCAGCCTTACCACATCCGCGATCGTGCACGCGTCGCTTCTGGCCTTTGCCCTTGTTTCCCTGGGCTCGCCGGAACCGCTCGACGTGTCGCAGGCCGAAGCCCTGCCTGTGGAACTGGTGCCGATCGAGGAATTGACCCAGATCCAGCAGGGCGACAAGAACGCTCCGAAGGCCGAAAAATCGGCTCCTGTTCCGACTACACGCCCTGATATCATCGAAAACGCCCAGAATATCGGTAATAACACGGCCGATATAGAGGCGCCGCCGACGCCGACGACAAAGCCCAATGACAATATCAGCGCCGCTGCCCCGCCAAAGCAGGAAAAGCCGCAGCCGGTCGTCGATACCAAGGCGAATGAAATAAAGGAAATCGTCAAGGAAGAAACCTCGGCTCCCAAGCCGCAGGAAATGGCCGCCTTGCCGCAGACCAAGCCGGAAATCGCGCCGCAGCCGAAGACGGAACCGCCGCCGCAGGAAACCAAGGCGGAAGAACCGCCGCCGGCCACGCAGGAGCCGGCCGAAATCCCCGTGCCGCAGAACGTGCCGCGCCCGAACTCCCGCCCCGAGCCGCCGAAGCCGGAAGAGCCGAAGCAGGCAGAAACCAAGCCTGCAGAGCAGAAGCCCGCTGAAAAGCCGGCCGAGACCAAGCCCGATCAGGCAAAGTCCACCGACAAACCTTCTGACAAGAAGCCGGGCGAGAAGAAGCAGGAGACGGCGAAATCCGCTTCGTCCAAGGAAAGCGATTTCAACGCCGACGATATCGCCGCGCTTTTGAACAAGCAGGCGCCCTCCGGTGGCGGGGCGAAGCGGTCGACGCAGACGGCGTCGCTTGGCGGCAAGAAAACAACGGGCGGCTCTACGCTCAGCCAGACGGAAATGGATGCGCTGCGTGGCGCGATCCAGAAGAACTGGCAGATCATTCCCGGCATGGCGGATGCCTCGGACGTTCGCGTCCGGGTGACCATGAAGCTCGACCGTGATGGTTCCATCATCGGTCGGCCCGAGATCGAGGCCACGGGCGGTTCCGAAGGAACGCGCCGTGCTCTTTCCGGCGGAGCCTATCGCGCCATCATGCGTTCTGCTCCGTTCACGAACCTTCCTGCCGACAAATATGATGCATGGAACGAAGTCGTCGTGAACTTCGATCCCAGTGAATTGCTATGAATGCTGAAAGGCCTGGCAACATGAAGATATTTTCGCCGATCCGGCTGGTGCTCGCTGTCGCGGCCCTCATGTCGGTTTTCTCCGCACCGGCTTTTGCGCGGGTGGAAATCAACATCAACAAGGGCAATGTCGAGCCGCTGCCCATCGCCATCACCGACTTCATGTCGAGCGACGGCATCGGCGCGCAGGTTTCCGCGGTCATCGCCGCCGACCTGCAGCGTTCCGGTCTCTTCGCGCCGGTCAATAAAAGCGCCTTTATCGAAAAGATCAGCAATCCGGATCAGCAGCCGCGTTTCGAGGACTGGAAGGTCATCAACGCCCAGGCGCTCGTGACCGGTCGTGTGACGCGCGAAAGCGATGGCCGCCTGCGCGCCGAATTCCGCCTGTGGGATACGTTCGCCAACCAGCAGATGACCGGCCAGCAGTTCTTTACCCAGCCGGAAAACTGGCGCCGTGTCGCCCACATCATCGCCGATGCCATCTATGAGCGTATCACCGGTGAAAAGGGCTACTTCGACACCCGTGTCGTTTTCGTCTCCGAAAGCGGCCCGAAGACGGCCCGCAAGCGCCAGCTGTCGATCATGGACCAGGACGGTTTCAACGTCCGCAACCTCACCAATTCGAACGACATCGTTCTGACGCCGCGTTTCTCGCCGAACCGCCAGGAAGTGACCTACATGTCCTTCGAAGGCCAGCAGCCGCGCGTTTACCTGTTGCAGCTGGAAACCGGACAGCGCGAAGTGGTCGGCAATTTCCCCGGCATGACCTTCTCGCCGCGCTTCTCTCCGGATGGCCAGAAGGTCATCATGAGCTTGCAGCAGGATGGCAATGCCAATATCTACACGATGGACCTGCGCTCTCGCACCACGACGCGGCTGACGAACACGTCGGCCATCGATACGGCGCCGTCCTATTCGCCTGACGGTCAGCGCGTCGCCTTCGAAAGCGACCGCGGCGGCCGCCAGCAGATCTACGTCATGAATGCCGATGGCTCCGGCCAGCAGCGTGTTTCCTTCGGCGATGGTTCCTATTCCACGCCGGTCTGGTCGCCGCGCGGCGATCTGATCGCCTTCACCAAGCAATCGGGCGGCAAGTTCTCGATCGGCGTGATGAAGACCGACGGTTCGGGCGAACGCATCCTGACCAGTGGCTTCCACAATGAAGGCCCGACCTGGGCGCCGAATGGCCGGGTGCTCATGTTCTTCCGCCAGAACGCCGGTGCCGGCGGTCCGCAGCTCTATTCGATCGACCTGACGGGCTATAACGAACAGCTCATCAAGACGCCGACCTTCGCTTCGGATCCGGCATGGTCGCCGCTTCTGGACTGATATGACTGCCATGACGGCGCCGGTACGAACCGGCGCCGTCATGTTTTACGCATGCCATACGGGAAAGCGCCTCTTTCTTGCCGCAAAGTGTTGTGAGGGAGCAAAAAAGTGGGACATTTCCTTTCTGTTAACCATAAGCGTTTGCCGGCTATTAACTGCGATCCGTTAGTGTCTGGCAACGTTATTGAAATTCCAAGGAGAGACCGGCGATGAGCCGTACACATATTTCGGCACTCAGCCCCATGCAGAAACTGGCCCGTAACCCGGCTGTCATCGCCATGACGCTCGCGCTTGCCCTTGCAGGCTGCGCGAAGAAGAACATGCCGAACAACGCCGGTGAACTCGGCCTTGGTGGCGCGGGCTCCGCAACGCCGGGCTCCCAGCAGGACTTCACGGTAAACGTCGGCGACCGCATCTTCTTCGATACGGACTCGACCTCGATCCGCGCCGACGCCCAGCAGACCCTGCAGCGCCAGGCGCAATGGCTCGCCCGTTACCCGAACTACGCCATCACCGTTGAAGGCCATGCCGACGAGCGCGGTACGCGTGAATACAACCTGGCGCTCGGCGCCCGTCGTGCCGCTGCAACCCGTGACTTCCTGGCGTCCCAGGGTGTTCCGGCAAACCGCATGAAGACGATCTCCTACGGCAAGGAACGTCCGGTCGCCGTTTGCGACGACATTTCCTGCTGGTCGCAGAACCGCCGCGCCGTGACGGTTCTCGGTGGCGCGGGCATGTAATCGCCTGACGCATTTGTGAACGTGAATGAAAGGCGGTCTTCGGGCCGCCTTTTGTTTTTTTCATAGTTTGGCCGAAGTTAAGTTGCTTTTTCAGTTGATATGGAAAGAATCCGGCTTGCGTCATTCCGGCGCAAATCAGTTAAGGCAGGACGAATGAGATGAAGAAACTTGTCGTGGCGGGAATGCTGGGGCTTGCAGCCTGCACCGGCTTGAGCGGCATCGCCGTTTCGGGTCCGCTGTTCGGTGCGGGGGGTAGCTTCGGCACGATCAACTCTCAACAGGCCCCGGTCGTCCGGGTTCAGGCCAATGAAGCCTATCGGGTTCAGCAACTTGAAGAACAGATCCGGCAGCTCAACGGCCGTATCGAGGAAATGAGCTTCCAGCTTCTGCAGATGCAGGAAACGATCCGCAAGGCGCAGGAAGACAATGAATTCCGCTTCCAGGAACTGGAAAGCGGCAATGCCGGCGCCAAGGGCGCAAGCCCGACGGCGCCGAAAAAGAAGGCGGAGGCCAGTCCGGTCAGTCCGGGCACGCCGCCGACCGACGACGTTGCAACCATCATCGAAACGCCACCCGAGGGTGGCGCTTCCGTTTCGCCGTCTGTTCCGTCCAATGCGCCGACAAGTGCTCCGGGAGAAACGACGCTCGGTTCCATCGAACTCGATTCCCGGGGAATGCCCGTTGGCGGCACTCTCAACCAGAACGCCAACAATTCGTCCGGCAGCCTTCCCGGTGTGACCACCGGTAACGGCACCCGCAAGGCCGATCCGGTCAACACGGCGGCGCTGACCAGCGAAAGTGATATTTACCAGGCCGCTTATGGCCACGTCCTTTCCGGCGACTACAAGCTGGCGGAACAGGGTTTCCAGCAATATCTGCAGGGCTACCCCAAGGGCACCAAGGCAGCGGATGCGAGCTTCTGGCTGGGCGAGGCGCAATATTCGCAGGGCAAGTTCAACGAAGCCGCAAAAACCTTTCTGAACGGCCATCAGGCCTATGGCAAATCCCCCAAGGCTCCCGAAATGCTGATGAAGCTCGGCATGTCGCTTGCCGCTCTCGATAATACCGAAACCGCCTGCGCCACGCTGCGCGAGGTGCCGAAGCGTTATCCCAATGCTTCCAAGACCGTTTTGAACAAGGTTGCGAGCGAACAGAAGCGGCTGAGCTGCTGATCCCTTTCCTGCCATCGCGGCGGTGTTTCCATGCCGGTTGATGCCCGCATTCCAGGCGAAATGACAGTTGCGCCGCTTCCGGCGGCAAGGTCCTTTGTCGCAACTCTCCGCAAACCTTCCCATATTCTCGTTGCAATTTCAGGCGGCAGCGATTCCACGGGCTTGTTGCTGGCACTGCATCAGGCAATTGCGGAGGCGGGCTGTGACCGGCTACGACTTTCCGCCGTCACCATCGACCACGCGCTGAGAGTGGAATCAGCCGCGGAGGCCCGCCAGGTCGCCGCGCTTTGCCTTGAACTCGGCGTTTCCCATGTTACGCGCCGGTGGGAGGGCGCCAAACCCGCTTCAGGTCTTTCCGAAGCCTCCCGCCTTGCCCGCTATCGTCTGATCGCCGAAGTTGCCGATGAGATCGGCGCCGACCTTGTGATGACGGGGCACACGATCGGTGACCAGCGCGAAACCGTGGCGATGCGTGCCGCCCGGAACGCCGGAGGTGATAATCTCGGCCTTTCCGGCATGGCGGATGCGGTTCTATACGATGGCCGCCACTGGATAATGCGGCCGTTTCTTGCCTGTGAAAGACAGGCGATCCGCGATTACATACTGTCACGCTCGCAAAGCTGGGTGGACGATCCCAGCAATGAAAATACCGGGTACGAGCGCGTACGGGTAAGGCAGGCGCTTCCCGGTTCTGCTGCTTGTCTTGATGCGGAAGCTGCCATCAAACGACGGAAGCTCTCTGAAAAGACGGCCGATTTCCTGCGCGGGCATGTGCAGGTCTTCCATGCCGTGCTTGCCGGGATACCCGCGAACAGCGTGGCGCCCGATCGTTCCGAATTCAGGCATGGACTGGCGGCGCTCATCGCCACGCTGGGCGGACGGGCCTATTTTCCGGCTGCAAGCAGCATGGAGCGGGTTCTGCGTTTTCTCAAAACCCGTGAAAACGGGCGGATGACGGTTGGCCGTGTTCTGCTCGACCGCCGACGCGACGGGCTTTATATTTTCCGCGAGCAGCGAAACCTGCCGGAGCTTCAGATTGAGGCGCATGGGCAGGGGCTTTGGGATGATCGCTTTCTTGTGACAAACGGATCGGCGTTTCCAATCCTTGTCACGGCGGGCAGGGTAGACGATGCCCCGGGAGCGGAAGTGCTTTTTCCGTCGGCACCCGTCGGGGTGGCTAAACCGGCCATGGCCGGCCTGCCGCAAATCGCCGCAGCGCCCCCTTACGCGACATACCTGACAGAGGGTGTGAATATCAGGCCGAGGCTCGCACCATTCGATCTTTTTTTGCCGCGCTTCGACCTTGAGTTGGCAAATGCAATCGCTGTTTTGTGCGGGCGCGCCACATATCCACAGCCCCCGGTTTAAATCCGGCCTCTTTTTCGTGAATTGCCATGGAATAGTTTTTACACCAAAACGCATCAGATAACGCCCTTCGCCTTGGCAACGGCAGATGTCGTCCTTATGTTAGGGGCACGTAATAGCGGGCAGCAGACATGCCCGTGTGAGTTCGGGGAGTTCGATGAACCCAAATTTCAGAAATTTCGCCTTGTGGGCCGTGATCGCCCTCTTGCTGATCGCGTTGTTCAGCATGTTCCAGACGTCGCCGACGCAAACGGGTTCACGGGAAATTCCGTACTCCCAGTTTCTTCGCGATGTGGATTCCGGGCGAGTTCGCGACGTGACCGTCACCGGTAACCGGGTTCTCGGAACCTATACCGAAAACGGCACGGCCTTTCAGACCTATTCCCCCGTCATTGACGATAGCCTGATGGAGCGCTTGCAGAGCAAGAACGTGACCATCGTGGCGCGTCCCGAAAGCGACGGCTCCTCCGGTTTCCTGAGCTATCTCGGCACGCTTCTGCCGATGTTCCTCATCCTTGGCGTCTGGCTGTTCTTCATGCGGCAGATGCAGGGCGGTTCGCGTGGTGCGATGGGCTTTGGCAAGTCCAAGGCCAAGCTCCTGACGGAAGCCCATGGCCGCGTGACGTTTGACGATGTCGCCGGCGTGGACGAAGCCAAGCAGGACCTTGAGGAAATTGTTGAATTCCTGCGCGATCCGCAGAAATTCCAGCGCCTCGGCGGTAAAATTCCGCGTGGTGTGCTGCTCGTCGGCCCGCCCGGCACGGGTAAGACCCTTCTGGCGCGCTCCGTCGCCGGCGAAGCCAACGTGCCGTTCTTCACCATTTCCGGCTCGGACTTCGTGGAAATGTTCGTCGGCGTCGGTGCAAGCCGTGTGCGTGACATGTTCGAGCAGGCCAAGAAGAATGCGCCCTGCATCATCTTCATCGATGAAATCGACGCCGTCGGTCGCCATCGTGGCGCCGGTCTCGGCGGTGGTAACGATGAACGCGAACAGACGCTGAACCAGCTGCTGGTCGAAATGGACGGCTTCGAGGCGAATGAGGGCATCATCCTCATTGCCGCCACCAACCGTCCTGATGTTCTTGACCCCGCACTTCTGCGTCCGGGCCGCTTCGACCGTCAGGTCGTCGTGCCGAACCCTGACATCGTTGGCCGCGAGCGTATCCTCAAGGTGCATATCCGCAACGTGCCGCTGGCGCCCAACGTCGACCTCAAGGTTCTGGCCCGCGGCACTCCCGGTTTTTCGGGCGCGGATCTGATGAACCTCGTCAACGAAGCCGCCCTCATGGCCGCCCGCCGCAACAAGCGCGTGGTCACCATGCAGGAGTTCGAGGACGCCAAGGACAAGATCATGATGGGTGCGGAGCGCCGCTCCTCCGCCATGACCGAAGCCGAAAAGAAACTGACCGCTTATCACGAAGCCGGCCATGCCATCACCGCGCTGAAGGTTGCCGTGGCTGATCCGTTGCACAAGGCGACGATCATTCCGCGTGGCCGTGCGCTTGGCATGGTCATGCAGCTGCCGGAAGGCGACCGCTACTCCATGAGCTACAAGTGGATGGTGTCGCGTCTCGTGATCATGATGGGTGGACGCGTTGCCGAGGAATTGACCTTCGGCAAGGAGAACATCACCTCGGGCGCGTCTTCGGATATCGAGCAGGCCACCAAGCTTGCCCGTGCCATGGTCACGCAATGGGGCTTCTCCGATGCGCTCGGCCAGGTGTCCTATGGTGAAAATCAGCAGGAAGTCTTCCTCGGCCATTCCGTCTCGCAGTCGAAGAATGTCTCCGAGGCGACGGCCCAGACGATCGATACCGAAGTTCGCCGCCTGATCGATGAGGCTTATGCCGAGGCACGCCGCATCCTGACGGAAAACCACGACGGTTTCGTCGCGATTGCCGAGGGCCTCCTTGAATACGAAACCCTGACGGGTGACGAGATCAAGGCTCTGCTGAAGGGTGAGAAGCCTGCCCGTGACCTGGGCGACGATTCTCCCGGCAGTCGCGGTTCGGCGGTGCCGAAGGCCGGCACCAAGAAGGATGGCCCGAGCGAAGCGAAGGGTGATGGCGAAGCCAAGGGCGACGGCGAGGCCGAAGGTGGCATGGAGCCGCAGCCGCACTGACTGTCAGCGCCGGGCGAGTGATTGTAAAAGGCCATCCGGTTCTCCGGATGGCCTTTTCAGTTTGGTAACAAGATATAAGCCATTTTTGCGGTAATTTACGTGCTGTTTATCGTGGTTTGTGGCATCTAGCCAAAAAACGCTTCCGGCTGTTTTCAGCTTTGCCGGAATGCCCAAGAGATTTGGAGTTCAAATGGCACGCCGTTATTTCGGTACCGATGGTATCCGTGGACAATCGAACGTCTTCCCGATGACACCAGACCTCGCAATGCGTGTGGGCATTGCGGTCGGGACGATTTTTCGCCGTGGTCACCATCGCCACCGCGTCGTAATCGGCAAGGATACGCGGCTTTCCGGCTATATGCTCGAAAACGCGCTGGTCGCCGGCTTCACCGCAGCCGGCCTCGATGTCTTCCTGCTCGGCCCCATTCCGACGCCGGCCGTCGCCATGCTGACCCGGTCGCTGCGCGCCGATATCGGCGTGATGATCTCGGCCTCGCACAACCCCTTTTCCGATAACGGCATCAAGCTTTTCGGACCGGACGGATACAAGCTTTCCGACGAGCTGGAACTGGAAATCGAGAATCTTCTCGACAAGGATATCTATGCCCAGCTTGCCAAGCCGAGCGAAATCGGCCGTGCCAAGCGTGTGGATGGCGACATCTATCGTTATATCGAATTCGTAAAACGCACCCTGCCGCGTGATGTGACGCTGAGCGGGCTGAGGATCGCCATCGACTGCGCCAATGGTGCCGCTTACAAGGTGGCGCCCGCAGCACTCTGGGAACTGGGTGCGGAAGTCGTCACCATCGGTAATGAACCGAACGGCATCAATATCAATCTCGAATGTGGCTCCACCCACCCTGAAGCCCTGCAGAAGAAAGTGCATGAAGTGCGCGCCGATATCGGCATTGCGCTGGATGGTGATGCGGACCGCGTCATCATTGTCGACGAACGTGGCGAGATCGTCGATGGCGATCAGCTGATGGCTGTCATTGCAGATAGCTGGGCGGCCGACAACACGCTGCGCGGTGGCGGCATTGTCGCGACCGTCATGTCCAATCTCGGGCTGGAGCGCTTCCTTGGCGACAAGGGCCTTACCCTTGCCCGCACCAAGGTCGGTGACCGCTATGTCGTCGAGCATATGCGCAACCACAATTTCAATGTCGGCGGTGAGCAGTCCGGCCATATCGTTCTGTCGGATTACGGTACCACAGGTGACGGTCTCGTCGCGGCCCTGCAGGTTCTCGCCAAGGTCAAGCGCTCCGGCCTCACGGTCAGCGAAGTGTGCCGCAAGTTCGAGCCGGTGCCGCAGCTTTTGAAGAACGTCCGCATCTCCGGCGGCAAGCCGCTGGAAAATCCGGTCGTGCAGCAGGCGATCGCGGATGCGGAAAGCGCATTGGCCAATAATGGCCGCCTCGTCATCCGTCCTTCCGGCACGGAGCCGCTGATCCGCGTCATGGCGGAGGGGGACGACAGCGCCAAGGTGGAGAAGATCGTCAACGATCTCGTCGGCGTTATCTCCAATGCCCGCTCGGCCGCGTGAGCAGTGCCAAATAGAATGGTCAAAAGCCGGCTTCCCAGCCGGCTTTTTCTTTGAGTATTTCCTAATAAATATAGTGAATGATCGTGGTTAATCGGGACTTAACCATTTTACGCCACTCTCCGTGACTGAACAGTTCACTGGCAGCTGCTGCAACGCATGTGCCTCTTCTGGAGTGGAAGTCATGAAAAACGCCCTGGCCGGATTTCTGGCCGTTCTGCTGACCGGCACAAGCGCCGTCGGCGCCGATCTTTATCAGGCCGAACCGGCGCCTGCCTATGTCGAGGCACCTGAAGTGCAGATCACTCAGGCAAGCGGCTGGTATCTTCGCGGCGACGTCGGTTATTCCTTCAACAAGCTGCGCGGCGCCCATTATTATCAGGGTGGGCCGGGTGGATATCTGCAGGATTTCGAAACTGCAAAGATCAAGGACAGCTACATCATCGGTGCCGGTGTCGGTTATCAGTTCAACAACTATTTCCGCAGTGACGTGACCTTCGACTACATGGGCAAGTCGGATTTCCGCGGCTCCACGGTGGGCGGCTGCGGCTCGGTCACCGGTCCCTGTGTCTCGACGGACCTTAGCTCGCTGCAAGCTTATACGCTGATGGCGAACGCCTATGTCGATCTCGGCACCTATGGCCGCGTTACGCCTTATGTCGGTGGCGGTATCGGCGGTTCCTACGTCAAGTGGGACAAGCTGCGCAATACCTCCTGCAGCACCAACGGTCTCGGCTGCGACCCGACCACCGAACATGGCGGCAAGGGCAAATGGCGCTTCGCTTACGCCCTGATGGCCGGTGCGTCGATTGACGTCACCTGTAACCTGAAGGCCGATATCGGCTATCGTTTCCGCCACATCAACAAGGGCGACATGTTCGCCTATGAGAACGGTGGCGGTCCGGGCCGCGACAAGGGCCTTTATTCGCATGAAGTGCGTGTCGGTGGCCGTTATGTCTTCAACGGCTGCGATACGGCACAATACATGCCGCCTGCCGATATTCCGCTGCAGCCTGCCGTTTATAAATAAACGTCACGCCCCGCTGTTAGCTTCAGACCGTCCGCATCCTTTGGGTGCGGGCGGTTTTGTTTTGCCGGTATCGGACACGGGGCATGACGCATATGGACCAAGATTCTTCTGCGTAGCGACATATTCCGCTTGACTGGGATCGGCGACAGGAATAGCAACGGCGTCAGGACACCTCTCCCTAACGAGAGGCGCCTATCTGAAAGGGTAGTTAAATGACAGATATCGTGAAGCCGGACGTCCGTCCGGGCAATACGCATTTTTCCTCTGGTCCCTGCTCGAAGCGTCCCGGTTGGTCGCTGGAAGCTCTCTCCGATGCGCCGCTCGGTCGCTCGCATCGCGCCAAGGTTGGCAAAGCCAAGCTGAAGCAGGCCATCGATCTCACCCGTGAAATTCTTGCTGTTCCTGCCGATTATCGCATCGGCATCGTTCCCGCATCCGACACCGGCGCCGTTGAAATGGCGCTCTGGTCGCTGCTCGGTGAGCGCGGCGTCGACATGCTCGCCTGGGAAAGCTTCGGCGCTGGCTGGGTCACCGACGTCGTCAAGCAGCTGAAGCTGAAGGACGTCCGCAAGTTCGAGGCTGATTACGGCCTGTTGCCGAACCTTGCCGAAGTCGATTTCGACCGTGACGTGGTTTTCACCTGGAACGGTACGACCTCTGGTGTTCGCGTTCCCAATGCCGATTTCATCCCGGCGGACCGCAAGGGCCTGACCATCTGCGACGCCACCTCGTCGGCCTTCGCACAGGATATGGACTTTACGAAACTCGACGTCGTCACCTTCTCCTGGCAGAAGGTTCTGGGCGGCGAGGGCGGCCATGGCGTCATCATTCTGTCGCCGCGCGCTGTCGAGCGTCTCTTGAGCTACGCGCCGGCATGGCCGCTGCCGAAAATCTTCCGCATGGTCTCTGGTGGCAAGCTGATCGAAGGCATCTTCACCGGCGAAACCATCAACACGCCGTCCATGCTCTGCGTTGAAGATTATATCGACGCGCTGCTGTGGGCGAAGAACCTCGGTGGCCTCAAGACGCTGATCGGCCGTGCCGATGCCAATGCCAAGGTTATCTACGACTTCATCGAGAAGAATGACTGGATCGCCAACCTGGCCGTCAAGCCGGAAACCCGCTCCAACACCTCCGTCTGCCTGAAGATCGTCGATCCCGAAGTGCAGGCGCTGGATGCCGCCGCACAGGCCGATTTCGCCAAGGGCGTCGTCGCCCTGCTCGAAAAGGAAAATGTCGCTCTCGATATCGGCGCCTACCGTGACGCACCGTCCGGTCTGCGTATCTGGGCCGGCGCCACCATCGAGACGGCGGACATGGAAGCCGTCATGCCCTGGCTTGCCTGGGCCTACCAGACGCAGAAGGCAGCACTTTCCAAGGCTGCCGCCTGATTTTGATACCGGCCCTGCGTTGATGCAGGGCCGTATATTCCCCGCTTTCAAAACTGCACCGCTTTCAAGGAGCCCGTGAACCATGGCACCTCGCGTACTCGTATCCGACGAACTGTCGGAAACCGCCGTCCAGATCTTCCGCGATCGTGGCGTCGAAGTCGATTTCCAGCCGAAGCTCGGCAAGGACAAGGACAAGCTTGCCGAAATCATCGGTAACTACGATGGTCTTGCCATCCGTTCTGCCACCAAGGCGACCGAAAAGCTGATCGAGGCTGCGACCAACCTCAAGGTCATCGGCCGCGCCGGCATCGGCGTCGATAATGTCGATATTCCGGCCGCCTCGCGCCGCGGTATCATCGTCATGAACACGCCCTTCGGCAACTCCATCACGACAGCCGAACATGCGATTGCGCTGATGTTCGCCGTTGCGCGCCAGCTTCCTGCCGCCGACAGCTCCACGCAGGCCGGCAAGTGGGAAAAGTCGAAATTCATGGGTGTCGAGATCACCGGCAAGACGCTTGGCGTTATCGGCGCCGGCAATATCGGCTCCATCGTCTGCTCGCGTGCACTCGGCCTCAAGATGCATGTTCTGGCCTATGACCCCTTCCTGTCGCCCGAGCGTGCGCAGGAAATGGGCGTGACCAAGGTTGAACTGGACGAGTTGCTGGCGCAGGCGGATTTCATCACCCTGCACGTGCCGATGACTGACAAGACGCGCGGCATCCTCAATGCCGAAAACCTGGCCAAGACCAAGAAGGGCGTGCGTATCGTCAACTGCGCCCGCGGCGGTCTGGTGGATGAAGCAGCCCTTGCCGAAGCCATCAAGTCCGGCCACGTTGCCGGTGCCGGCTTTGACGTGTTCGAAGTCGAGCCTGCCACCGAAAGCCCGCTTTTCGGCCTGCCGAACGTCGTCTGCACACCGCATCTCGGTGCTTCGACCACGGAAGCACAGGAAAACGTCGCCCTTCAGGTTGCCGAGCAGATGTCGGACTACCTCGTCAAGGGTGCGGTTTCCAACGCCATCAACATGCCGTCGATCACGGCTGAGGAAGCACCGCGCCTGAAGCCGTTCATCCGTCTGGCGGATGTTCTCGGCTCCTTCGTCGGTCAGGTGCAGGAAAGCGCCACCAAGGAAATCGAAATCCTTTATGATGGCGCAACCGCCAGCATGAACACGAAGGCGTTGACCAGCGCCCTGCTGGCCGGCCTTATCCGCAGCCAGGTTGCGGATGTGAACATGGTTTCCGCCCCGGTCATGATCAAGGAAAAGGGCATCATCCTTTCCGAAGTCAAGCGCGACAAGACCGGCGTTTACGACGGCTACATCAAGCTGACGGTCAAGACGGAAAACCAGATCCGCTCGGTCGCCGGCACGGTGTTCTCGGATGGCAAGCCGCGCTTTATCCAGATCAAGAACATCAACATGGATGCTGATGTCGGATCGCACATGATCTACATCACCAATACCGACGTTCCCGGCATGATCGGCTTCATGGGCACCACGCTCGGCGAAGCGGGCGTCAACATCGCCAACTTCCAGCTCGGCCGTGAAAAGGAAGGCGGCGACGCCATCGCGCTTCTTTATGTGGATGGTCCGGTTTCCGAAAACGTGTTGGACAAGCTGCGCGCCAACCCGGCAATCCGCCAGGTCAAGCCGCTGACCTTCAACGTCGACTGATCTTATCGTTCCTCCCAAGGGGACAATAAGGCCCGGTGCAGGGGAGACCCTGCGCCGGGTTTTCGTTTTTCCAGCCACCGGTTTTACCGCAATGCCCGCCAGCCTCGCGTTTTGGTTGCATATCACAAAAAATTTAAGGCAGGTGCTCTAAAAATGATGATCATGAGTTGCTATATCGCCTGCTGACATGCCGCTCATGGGAGGGCGGCCAACAGGAGATAACGATGTTTGCTGCCTTTCGGCGCTTCAAGGGTTTGTTCGCAGTCGCCGCACTTGGTATCGCGGTGTCTTTCGTGGCGGTTGATATGGCAGAAGCACGCCGTGCGAGCGGTGGCTTCGGCAGCCGCGGCACGCGGACCTATTCCGCTCCGCCTTCGACCAGCACCGCGCCCGGCCAGACCGCGCCGATCAACCGCAGCATGACGCCGAACACCAATCAGGCAGCGCCGAGCGCAGCCCAGCCGGCCCGTCCGGGCGCACAGGCGCCGCAGCAGAACCGCGGCCTGTTCGGCGGTATGATGGGTGGCTTGATGGGCGGCCTGTTGATGGGCGGTCTGTTCGGCATGCTCATGGGCGGCGGTTTTGGTGGTATGGCCGGTTTCTTCGGCATGCTGCTGCAGGTGGCGCTGATCGGCCTTCTGGTCATGCTCGCCATGCGTTTCTTCGCATCGCGCCGTCAGGGCCAGCCCGCTTATGGTGCGGCCGGCGGATCGCAGCGCACGGATCACTCCGGTTCGTCCTTTAATGGCGGCTCGCAGGCAGGCGCTTCCGCGTCTTCGTTCAAGATTCCGAAGATCGGCGCACTGGCGGGTGCTGCCAGTGGTGCGGCGGCCACAGCCGCTGCGGCGAAGCCGGCTCCTCATGCCAATGCCATGTCGGAAGGTGATGAAATCGGTATCACCCAGGGTGACCTCGAAATCTTCCAGAAAATGCTGGAGGACGTGCAGGCTGCTTATGCCGCCGAGGATTATGGCACGTTGCGCAAACTGACGACGCCGGAAGCCATGTCCTATCTGGCCGAGGAACTGAGCGACAACGCCACGAGCGGTGTGAAGAACGACGTGCGCGACGTGACGCTGCTGCAGGGCGATGTCGCGGAAGCCTGGCACGAAGAGGGGCAGGATTACGCAACGGTGGCAATGCGCTACTCCGCCATCGACGTGATGCGTGACCGTACCTCCGGCAAGGTGATCGAGGGTGACGAACAGCATCCGTCCGAAGCGGTGGAAATGTGGACCTTCGTGCGCCGCCCCGGCAATGACAACTGGCAGGTGGCCGCCATTCAGGCCGCGGCCTGAGACAACCGGACTGACCTTTATTGACGAAATGGCCCGGAGGTTTGGCGACCTCCGGGCTTTCGTTTGTCCGCGCGGTTCGGTCATGGGTAAATGAAAGCGGATCAGCGGTGAAAAAAACGACTGATAAATCTAACGGGTGATATCTCCCGCCTCGAAAGATGATGATCCGTGCTTTGCCCTGCCATGCAGGGGTTTGCGCTCTTTTGCGGGAGGTATCCCGTCGGCGCATGGCTCGGATACTCCACCGAATTGCCTTTTTTCATTCATCCGACATTCAGTCCCGACGTCCTAACCACGGAGCATACACGTCAATGTGACTTTTCGCGCCGGTTCTAAACCGCTTTGGAAAGGGAACCTCAGGCGCAAAACAGCGTTGACAATCCAATCCCCGGCCCCTCCCAAGCCGGGCTGGGTGGCCGGGCAATGCAGGCCCTGCGAGAACGGAGAGCTATCGAGATGAAACGCTTTGACCTGATCGACGGGATGCGTGGTTACTTCCTCGTTTTCATGCTGATCAACCATCTGGTGTTTGCCGGCGGCTTCTGGCTGGTGGAGATCAATCACCGGCAGTTTGCCTTTGTCGAGGACGCGCAGGGCTTCGTGTTCCTGTCCGGCCTGCTGATCGGCATGGTCTATGCGCGCAAGATGATGAAATACGGCTATGATGCCGGCAAGCAGATGATCTGGAACCGGGCAATGGAGCTTTATCGCTATGCGATGGGTCTTGTCATTGCCGTGCTGTTCTTCCGCATGGTCATCCCGCATGCACCCTATATCTGGTACAACTGGCTGGGCATGACGTCGTTTGACGATCCCCTGCGTCTTGCCGCCATTGCGGCCTTCCTGTTCCAGCCGACTTTCATGGATATTCTGCCGCAATATATCGTCTACATGATCTTTGCGCCGGTGCTGGTGAAGCTCTGCCTGGATGGCAAGTGGGCCTATGTCATGGCCGGCTCCCTGCTGGTCTGGATGGCGGGCCAGCTTGGCCTGCAGCAGATCGTGACAGTCCCGCTCAACGAACTCGTCAAGGGTGCGGACGAGCAGGGTATCCGCGTCAGCTTCAACCTGCTCGGCTGGCAGCTGGTGTTCTATTCCGCGCTGGTGATGGGCGCGATGACGGCGCAGAACCGTATTCCGTGGAAGGCGATCTTCTCGCCTGAGCATACCTGGCTGCCGAAGGCGGCGCTCGTCATCTGCCTGTTCTTCATGCCGCTGCGCATCGCCACCGCCTGGGGCCTGATGCCGGAATTCATGATGGGCAAATTTTCCACCATGGAAATCCGCGCCGATTTCGGCCCGGTCTATCTCATCAACTTCCTCGCCGTCGGCATTGGCCTGACCTGGCTGGTGATCGCAGGCCCGAAGCACCACCGCCCGCTCGTGCGCTCCATTGCGGAGGGCGTCATCTGGGTGCTGTCGCTGAAGTTCCTGCAATTGCTCGGCCGCCATTCGCTGCAGGTCTATGTCTGGCACGTGGCGATCGTTTATGGCGTCTATTATCTGGATGGCCGCACGGCGGAGCTGTCGCAGCTCAACAAGACGCTGATTGCCTTCACCGCTATCGGATTGCTGGCCCTGCCAGCCCTGTGGCGGGAGCGCGACAGGTGGTTCGGCAGCAGCGGTCAGAAGACGGCCGGCGCCTGACGGCCGGTCCCAGCCCGAATCTGGTGGCTTTGCGGGGCGGTTTTCCGCCCCGTACTTGCGTGCGCGGCCATTCCTTTCTATATGCAGCCCTTAAATCCGCAGGATAGTGAGCCAGAACAGTCCGATTTTCGGCTGGTGCCCGCGTTGCGGATGACCGACAGGCGGCGGGGCCTTTACCCCCGTTATGACTGACGATGGGAAAAAACGTGAATACGCTCGATTTTGACAAGAGGCCGGAAGATACCCGGATCGTTGTCGCCATGTCCGGTGGCGTCGATTCTTCCGTGGTGGCCGGCATCCTCAAGCGCGAGGGCTATGATGTCCTCGGCATTACGCTCCAGCTTTACGACCACGGCGCTGCCGTGCACCGCGCCGGCTCCTGTTGCGCGGGGCAGGATATCGACGATGCGCGCAGGGTCTCCGAAACGCTCGGTATTCCCCACTACGTGCTGGATTATGAAGCGCGGTTTCGTGAAACCGTCATCAATCCCTTTGCCGAAGCCTATGCGATGGGCGAAACGCCGATCCCCTGCGTGGCCTGCAACCAGACGGTAAAATTCGCCGATCTGCTCGCCACCGCGCAGGAACTGGGCGCCGATGCGCTGGCGACCGGCCATTACATCCGCTCGCGCCCCAATCCCGTTTCCGGCCAGCCGGGGCGGCGTGCGCTTTATCGGCCGATTGACAGCGACCGTGATCAGAGCTGGTTCCTGTTTGCAACCACGCAGGAGCAGATCGACTATCTGCGCTTTCCGCTTGGCGGCCTCTCCAAGGCCGAAACGCGGGCGCTGGCGGAAGATATGGGGCTTGTCGTGGCCAAAAAGGCCGACAGTCAGGACATCTGTTTCGTACCGCAGGGCAAATATACCGATATCATCAACAAGCTGAAGCCGAATGCGGCTCTGGCGGGCGATATCGTGCATCTCGACGGGCGCGTGCTCGGCCGCCACGATGGCATCGTGCATTATACAATCGGCCAGCGCCGCGGTATTGGCGTTGCGACGGGCGAGCCGCTTTACGTGGTGCACCTCGATGCACGCGGACGCCGGGTCATTGTCGGCCCGCGCGAGGCGCTGGAAACCCGCCGTGTCTATCTTCGCGACATGAACTGGCTGGGCGATGCCGAACTGGCGACTGACGCCGGCAAGGGCTTTGCCTGCTTTGCCAAGGTGCGCTCCACACGCCCGCCGACGGAAGCGATGCTGCATGCCGACGAAAACGGCATCTATGTCGATCTGATGACCGGCGAGGCCGGTGTTGCCCCCGGCCAGGCCTGCGTGCTCTATTCCGCACCTGGTGCTGACGCCCGCGTCTGGGGCGGTGGCTTCATTGAACGTTCGGAACGTTCGGCGGAAGCGGAAGCTTCTCTCAAGGCGCTTCTGGAAAAGCCGGTCGCAGCCTGAACCACGCAGGTTTCGCCGCCGGATCATGGAGATTTCAGGTCCGATCGACCTGAAATCTCAAACGCGCTCTCAATGAAAGAATGCGGGCGGGATTTCACACGAAAACCGCTCGCACGCCTTGTTATCCCCGCTCTCGTGGAAAGCGAATTTTTTGCGCATCTTGCGCTTGACACTTTGGGGAGCGGCACCTTATAAGCCGCACATCCTGATGGAGCGGCCAGTCACATGACTGTCACGTTTCCCCTGTGGCGGGGTAGCTCAGGTGGTTAGAGCAGCGGAATCATAATCCGCGTGTCGGGGGTTCAAGTCCCTCTCCCGCTACCATTTTCATCCAACATATCGAGAAAAACGGCGAGTGCCTGCCCGTGTCTTTGTGTGTCTGCGAAGGTACGCAAAGCCTCTCGTGGCATCCCTGCGATTGGCGGTCGCCAAAAAAAGGGAAACCCGCTTACTGCCAAAATGCAGCCAGCGGGTCTCAACCTCTACCCCCTCCCACAAGGGCGGGTGAACAAAAGCACATTGATTGAATTATGGCAAGATCATGGCGAGCATATTGTTGCCGTGGACGGCTGCCTTCGCCAATTTAACGGCGAATAGGCGGGCCTGACGGGCTTTCCTGCGTTTCGGATGCCGCGCCGGCAGGAGGCGATGTTCTCAGAACAGCGCATTCCGGGCTGATTCGAACAGGTGTTTTCAGCCGCATTCGATTGAGACGTCGGTTTTAGTCGTGGGATGATGTACAGGAGACTGTGTTATTTCACACGGCGTTCGTCGCAAAAAAATGCCCGCTCAGGGCGGGCAATTCAGAGGGGAACCGAGGTTGGGAGCCTCGCGTCTGAAACGGCCATTCATGATATAAGTTCCGCACGCGCGATAATTTCACGTCTGCTCTGCTGCAGGAGCGGTAGTGAGTGACGAAGTTTGCAGGCGCGACACGATCCGCCATGAAAGGCGCGTGTCTTACTGGAAATCTGTCTCTGGAAAATTTGGAGCGGGCGAAGGGATTTGAACCCTCGACCCCAACCTTGGCAAGGTTGTGCTCTACCCCTGAGCTACACCCGCTCAAATCCACCGGTCCGGGGTAGTTCGCTGAACCGTAGGTCACCACGTTGCGGCGACGGGCGCTATATCGCTCAATCGATTTTGGAATGCAACAGGGAAATGACAAAAACGCGAAAATTTCTTTGAAAAATGCGACAAGCGGCGGAAATGATTGAGAGTTTTTCATCCTCCTGTTTTTTCGTGCGTTGCCAAGCGCCGGTTGCGCCCTTAATCAGGAATGTAATGATATCGCAATCGGCAAAGGCGGGCGGCAGAATATGGCGGAGAATTCTCCCAAGACGGCAACGGATCTGTTCGGGTTTCTGGACGGGCTCGGCATTTCCCACACCACCAAACAGCATGAGCCGGTATTTACCGTCGCTGAATCCCAGTCGCTGCGCGATCTCATTCCGGGAGGTCACACGAAGAACCTTTTCGTGAAGGACAAGAAGGATCAATATTTCGTTCTGACTGTCGAGGAAAACGCGGTCGTTGATCTCAAGAGCGTTCACAAGACGATAGGTGCCGCAAGCCGCGTTTCTTTCGGCAGGCCGGAAAAAATGCTCGAATATCTGGGCGTGGTGCCGGGATCGGTGACGGTATTCGGCGCCATCAACGACACCGGCCGGCAGGTCACCTTCGTGCTTGATAGTGGCCTTCTGGAAAACGAACTGGTCAATGGCCATCCGCTTTCCAACGACCAGACCACGACGATCGCGTCGAAGGATCTTATTCGCTTTCTCGAGGCGACCGGACATGCGCCGCTTGTCTTGAAAGTCAGCGAGTGAGATACGATCTTTGCTTCAACCAAGACAATACGACAGAGATTACGGGAGACCGGCATGAGCGGCACGAACAATCCTTACGGCAGTTCCTATGGCGGACAGATGTCTGCGAGCGCGCAATATAGCGGGGATCTGAACGGTGCGGCCTCCGGTCACATCAAGGACACCACGACGGCTGCCTTCTCCAGGGATGTTCTCGAGGAATCGCGCCGCCAGCCGGTTCTGGTGGATTTCTGGGCGCCCTGGTGCGGTCCGTGCAAGCAGCTGACGCCGGTGCTGGAAAAGGTTGTCAACGAGGCGAATGGCCGTGTGAAGCTCGTGAAGCTGAACATCGACGATCACCCGTCCATTCCGGGCCAGCTCGGCATCCAGTCCATTCCCGCCATCGTCGCCTTTGCCGATGGCCGGCCGGTGGACGGTTTCATGGGCGCTGTGCCGGAAAGCCAGATCAAGCAGTTCATCGACAAGATTGCCGGGCCTGACGCGGGCGATCCGAAAGCCGAGATCGAGGCCATTCTGACCGAGGCGAAGCAGCTTCTGGCGGATGGCGATTTTAACGGCGCAGCACAGCTGTTCGGCGCCGTCATGCAGGCCGATCCGGAAAATCCGGGGGCAATTGCCGGTATTGCCGAATGCATGATCGCTGCCGGTCAATATGAGCGGGCCAGCGAACTGCTCTCTTCCCTGCCTGCGGAACTGGGTGAAGATGCGGGTATTCAGCTCGTTTCGAAAAAGATCGCTCAATATGAGGAAGCCCGGAAGATCGGCGACCCGGTGGCGCTGGAAAGCGATCTGGCGCTCAATCCCGATCATCACGAGGCGCGGGTGAAGCTTGCCAAGGTGCTGAATGCACAGGGGCGGCGTGATGAGGCGGCGGACCATCTGCTCTACGTCATGCGCAAGGACCGGACCTTCGACGATGACGGCGCGCGCCGCCAGCTTCTGGAGTTTTTCGAGGCCTGGGGCTTCAAGGATCCGGCAACCGTCGCTGGCCGCCGGAAGCTTTCGGCGATACTGTTTTCGTAATGCGGGCATATCCCGGCCATGGCGGTTGATCCGCCAGCCGGGCAGCAGTGAACAGGGGGCTTGATCCCATGCACGTCGGAAATGCGAGATATATGAAGAACGACGACCTGCCGGAAACCGTGCCGGTCTTTCCGCTGCCGGGTGCGCTGCTCCTGCCGGAGGGTCATCTTCCGCTCAATATTTTCGAGCCGCGATATCTTGCCATGATCGACACGGCGCTGGCGGGCCACCGGCTCATCGGCATGGTGCAGCCGGCCCTTCACGTCATAGAGGCAGGGCTTGAGGGCGGACCTCTGAGCGCGGTCGGATGTCTCGGCCGCATTACCTCCTTTTCCGAAACCGGCGATGGCCGCTACATCATCTCGCTCACCGGGGTATGCCGTTTCCGCCTGCTGGAAGAGGTGGAGGCCGGCAAGCCCTATCGCAACTTCCGTCATGCGCCTTTCATCGCCGATCTCTCCGGTGAATATGATGAAGAGGCGGTGGATCGGGAAAACCTGCTGCGGGTTTTCCGGGCGTTTCTGGATGCCAACCAGCTGGAGGCGGATTGGGAAAGCGTGGAAAGGGCGGGCAACCGTGTTCTTGTCAATTCGCTTTCCATGATGTCTCCCTTCGGGCCGGCGGAAAAACAGGCGCTCCTGGAAGCGCCTGATCTGAAGACGCGGGCCGAAACATTGATCGCCATCACCGAGATCGTCCTTGCCCAAGGATCGGGTGAGGGCGGCAACGTGCTGCAATAGGATCGCCGCCATGGATGACAGGATGAGCAATGTCGATCCGAAGTTGCTGGAGCTGCTGGTCTGTCCCCTGACGAAGGGGCGCCTTTCCTATGACCGCGCCCGCAATGAACTCGTCTCCGAGAGCGCAAGGCTTGCCTATCCGATCCGTGACGGCGTGCCAATCATGCTGATTTCCGAGGCGCGCAAAATAGAAGACTAATCTTCCCGTCCGCTCGCCCGTATCGATTGTCATGTTGTGAATTGACGAAGATGCGTTGACAACCATGCGTGGATTTGACCAGAGTCCCGCCCGACATGTCTGTTGCGGGGAGAATACTGATGTCGTTGCGCGCGCTCGTCCGGATTTCGCTGGTTGCGGTCACAACCGCCCTCATTTTTCCGCCGGCCATGGCGGCGGAGCCATCCCGCAAGGTCGTTACCACCCAAAACGGCGATTATTTCGGCTTCGATCTTCGAACGGAGCAGAATGTCTCGCTGGAACAATGCGGCGAGATTTGCGTGGGCGATACCGCTTGCAAGGCCTTCACCTACAATCCCAAGGTGAAATGGTGCTTCCTCAAATCGGATTTCAATCAGCTGAATGCCTTCCCCGGCGCAGTTGCCGGCAAGATCGTCGAGGTGGCCACGGAAGCCGATATCGGCGCACCGCAGCGCCTGTCCTTCGTCACTGACAGCCTGCAGCAGGAAGCGCGCCGGCTGAAATCCGGCCTTGCGGCAAATGACGGTGAGGGCGGACAGGGCGTGGAAGCCCTCGTGCAGACGGCGCGGCAGCAGGCGGCCGCGGGCAATGTTCCCAATGCGGTCTCGACCTACAAGCAGGCCCTTGCGATCACACCTGATGACGGCGCTCTCTGGGCCGAACTGTCGGAAAAGGCGGCGCAGGTCACTGATAATTATTCGATTGCCGGGCAGGCGGCGTCCGCCGCCATCAACGCCTATCAGCTGAGCCGCACGGTCAGCGCCCGTACCGAGGCCCTGAACCGGCTGGCGAAGGCTTTCGAAAGAACCCAGAATTATCGCGCAGCGCTCAGTGCCTATAAGGAGAGCCTTGCGCTCACCGACAATGCGCAGACCAAGGCGGCTTATGTCGACCTACGCGCGCGTCAAGGGTTCCGCGTCATCAACAATACGGTGGATACGGATAGCGTCAGCCCGCGCGCCTGCGTGCAGTTTTCCGAACCGCTGGTGAAGAACGGCGTCGATTATTCCTCCTTCATCACGCTGGATGGGGCAGCGCCAAAGGCCATCGAGGCGAAGGGCAGCGAAATTTGTGTGGAAGGCCTGACTCATGGCCAGCGCTACAAGATCGCGTTTCGCGCCGGCCTGCCGTCTTCTGTGGACGAGCCGCTGGAAAAGCAGGTCGACCTCGACATTTACGTGCGCGACCGTGCCGCCACCGTGCGCTTCACGGGTGAGAATTTCGTGCTGCCGGGCACGGTGCGCCGCGGCATCCCCATTGTCTCTGTTAATGCCGACAAGGCCGATCTGAAGCTCTATCGCGTCGGTGACCGCAACATCACCTCGCTGCTCGCGAATTCGCAGTTTCTGACGCAGATGGACGGCTACAATGCCGACCGCATCGAAAACGAGATCGGCGAACTCGTCTGGCAGGGTTCGATCGATATCCAGCCCGACCTCAACAAGGATGTGGTGACGAGCTTCCCGGTGGATGAGGCCTTGCCGGAACGCAAGCCTGGCATCTATGTGCTGACCGCCGTGCCGCCCGGCACCGCGCCGGAAACCTGGGACTCGCGCGCCACGCAATGGTTCCTGGTCTCCGATACCGGCATCACCACCTATGCCGGAACCGACGGGCTCAACGTCTTTGTCCGTGCACTCGGCAGCGCGAAGCCGCTCGCGGACGTGGATTTGCAGTTGCTCGCCAAGAATAACGAGGTGCTTGGCACCGCAAAGACCGATGCGGACGGCCGCGCGGTATTTTCCGCCGGCCTGATGCGCGGCACCGCCGCGCAGGCACCGGCAATCCTGACGGCGCGCAACGGCGACAAGGACTATGTGTTCCTCGACATGACCCGCGCTGGCTTCGATCTCTCGGATCGTGGCGTGACGGGGCGTGCAGCACCCGGCGCGATCGATGTGTTCAGCTGGACCGAACGCGGTATCTACCGCGCCGGCGAGACCGTGCATGCCGCAGCGCTTGCCCGCGATGTCGACGGCAAGGCAATTGAGGACCTGCCGCTCACTTTCATCTTCTCTCGCCCTGACGGTGTCGAGGACCGGCGTTTCGTCAGCGACGGCAAGGCGCTGGGCGGCCATGCGGTTGATCTGCCGTTGCAGGCAAATGCCATGCGCGGCACCTGGACGCTGCGCATCCATACCGACCCGAAGACGGCTGCCATCAGCGAAAAGAGCTTCCTCGTTGATGATTTCGTGCCTGATCGCACCGAGTTCGATCTTTCCAGCAAGGCAAAACAGATCGACCCGGCTGCGGAAACGGCAATCGACGTCGATGGCCGTTATCTCTATGGCGCGCCCGCAGCCGGCCTGACGCTGGAAGGCGAGGTCGCGATCAAGCCGACGCGTACCAGCGCCAATTTCGAAGGTTATTTCTTTGGTCTGGCCGATGAGGAAAGCGAAGAAGAAAACCGCACCACGCTTGCCGATCTGCCGGTTCTGGATGAAGAGGGCAAGGCGAGCTTCAATGTCGATCTGACCGACCTGCCCTCCACCACGCAGCTGCTTTCCGCCAACATCACCGTGCGTATGCAGGAGGCGGGTGGGCGTGCCGTGGAGCGCTCGCTGACGCTGCCTATCAAGGCGGAAGCCTCTGTCATCGGCATCAAGCCGCAATTTTCCGGCGATCTCGCCCAGAATTCCGTCGGTCGTTTCCACATCATCGGCGTTGATGCCGATGGCGTAAAACAGGCGATGAGCGGCCTCAACTGGAAGCTCATCAAGGTCGAGCGGAACTATCAATGGTATCGTCAGGGCAATTCCTGGCGTTACGAGCCGGTGGAATATACCAAACAGCAGGAAGCCGGCAGCTTGTCCGTCGATGCCAATGGCGGCGAGATTTCCGTGCCCGTCACCTGGGGCCGCTACCGGCTGGAAGTGGAGGGTGCTGGTAATGGCGCACCGGTTTCCAGCGTTGAATTCGATGCCGGTTTTTATGTCGAGGCAAGCTCGACCGAAACGCCGGATGCGCTGGAAATCGCGCTGGACAAACAGAGCTACAAGATCGGTGATACGGCGAAACTCAAGGTTTCCTCACGTTTTGCCGGCGAGCTGATGATCACGTCCGGTTCCGAGAAGCTGATTTCCGTTCAGAATGCCGAGATCGGCGCGGATGGCGGCGAAATCGACATTCCGGTCACCGAGGAATGGGGTGCGGGCGCTTACGTCACCGCCACGCTGTTCCGGCCCGGCGATGCGCAGGAAAGCCGCATGCCGATGCGCGCCATCGGCATCAAATGGCTTGCCGTCGATCCGGCCGAGCGCAAGCTTGCCGTCACCCTCGGCGCGCCGCAGAAGACGCTGCCGCGCCAGCCGCTTGAAATTCCGATCACGGTTGCGGGCGCTGGTGTCGGCGAAAAAGCCTATGCCATCGTTGCGGCCGTGGATGTCGGCATCCTGAACCTCACCCGCTATGAGCCGCCGAAGCCGGATGAATGGTATTTCGGCCAGCGCCGGCTGGGGCTTGAAATCCGCGACCTTTATGGCCGCCTGATTGACGGTTCGCTTGGTACCACCGGCCGGTTGCGCACCGGCGGTGATGGCGCAGGCGCCGCCCTTCAGGGCAGCCCGCCCACCGAAAAGCTGGTGGCCTTCTTTGCCGGTCCGGTCGAACTCGACGCTAACGGCAAGGCGACGGTGAGCTTCGATATTCCGCAGTTCAACGGTACAGCGCGCATCATGGCGGTGGCCTGGACGAAGACGGGTGTTGGCCACGCGGTCTCCGATGCCGTCATCCGCGATCCCGTCGTGGTCACGGCCAGCGCGCCGAAATTCCTCGCCCCCGGTGATGTCTCGCAATTGCGGCTCGATATCGCCAATACCGATGGCGAGGCCGGCGACTACCGGCTGGACGTGACGAGCAACACGGCCTTGACGGTTGATCAGGGAGAGATGTCGCAGACCTTGGCGCTGCAAAAGGGCGGTAAGTCGTCGCTGACGGTTCCGCTGACGGGCGAACAGCCCGGCAATGGCGCAATCACCATCAAGGTTTCCAATGCTGCGGGTGTCTCGCTGGAGCAGGTTCTGAATGTTCCGGTGCGCCCGGCCGTTCTGCCTGTCACAACGCGGCGCGAAATCAAGATCGCGCCGAACAGCAGTCTGACGATCAACGGCGATCTTCTGGCCGACAGCATGCTTCTCGGCTCTTCGGTCGCCGTCAACGTAACGCGCTCGCCTGCCTTTGATATTCCGGCGTTGGTGATGATGCTGGACAAATATCCTTACGGCTGCGCCGAGCAGACGACGAGCCGCGCTCTGCCGTTGCTCTACCTTTCGGAGCTGACGAAGGACAGCGGCATGGCCGAAGACCCCGATACCCGCAAGCGGGTGCAGGAGGCGATTTACCGGGTGCTGTCCTTCCAGTCGAGTTCCGGCAGCTTTGGCCTCTGGTCGCCGGGTTACGGCGATCTGTGGCTTGATGCCTATATCAGCGACTTCCTGACCCGCGCCCGCGAGCAGAATTATGATGTTCCCGAAGCGGCCATGGTGCAGGCGCTGAACAATCTGCAGAACGGTCTGTCCTATGACAGCAACGTCAAGGATCGTGGTAACGAGATCGCCTATTCGCTTTATGTGCTGGCGCGCAACCGCAAGGCGGCGATCAACGATCTGCGTTATTACGCCGATACGGCGCTTGCCGATTTCCCGACGCCGCTCGCCAAGGCGCAGGTTGCCGCCGCCCTTTCGCTTTATGGCGATCAGGCCCGTTCGAAGGCCGTGTTCGGCGCTTCGCTCGATATGGCAAGCCGTGCCACCAATGTCAGCTTCTCGCGCGCGGACTACGGCTCTGCGCTGCGCGACGGCGCGGCGACGCTGGCGCTTGCGGCCGAAAGCCGTCCGGTTCCGGCCGTCGTGCCGCAGCTTGCCGGTGCGGTGGCCAAGGAATGGGAAAAGAAGCCCTATACCAGCACCCAGGAACAGGCCTGGATGCTGCTGGCCGCCCGTGCCGTCAAAGGCGAGGACAAGGATATCCGCCTCGACGTGAACGGCGACCTGCAGACCGGCGGTTTCGGCAAGCGGATGAGCGGCGATGAATTGCTGGCCGCTCCATTGAAGATCGCCAATGCCTCGGCCGATCCGGTCACGGCCGTTGTCACCACGGTCGCGCCGCCGGCTCAACCGCTTGCGGCGGGCGGCGAAGGCTTCACCATCACCCGCACCTATTATTCCATGGATGGCGAGGAGGTGAACCCGAGCGAGGTCACGCAAAACGAGCGTTATGTCGCGGTGCTGAACGTCGTGCCGCAAAATAACTGGCAGTCGCGCATTCTCGTGACGGATCTGCTGCCCTCCGGTTTCGAAATCGACAATCCGAGCCTCGTCAATTCGGCAGCGCTTTCGAATTTCGACTGGTTGCCGGAAACGGAAGCGGCCCATACCGAATTCCGCTACGACCGCTTCGTGGCGGCCTTCGACCGCTCGGCCGGCGACAGTTCGGAGATCACGCTTGCCTATGTCGTCCGCGCCGTTACTCCGGGCACCTATGACCATCCGGCAGCCTCTGTTGAAGATATGTATCGGCCGCAATTTGCCGCCCGCACGGCAACCGGCCGCATGGAGGTGCGCTCGGCAACCCCATGAGGCGACGCAAGGCGATCATCGTCGGCATCGTGTCAGCCGCGCTGCTTCTCGGCGGCGCGGCCTTCGGTCTTGATGCACTGGACAAGGCCTATCCGCCGCCGCTGGAGGCTGCGCAGCAACGATCCTTCGAGGTGTTGGACCGCGACGGCAAGCTGTTGCGCGCCTTTGCGACAGCGGATGGCCGCTGGCGGCTGAAAACGACTGCAGCCGATGTCGATCCGCAGTTCCTGCGCATGCTGGTCGCTTATGAGGACCAGCGGTTCTACGATCATCACGGGGTCGACCCATGGGCGCTTATGCGCTCCGCCTGGCAACTGGCCAGCAACGGCCGGATCGTCTCCGGCGCTTCGACTCTTTCCATGCAGGTGGCGCGGCTGATCGAGCCGCGCGCCGACCGCTCATTCTCGGCAAAATTGCTGCAGGCCATGCGGGCGCTCCAGATCGAAAGACGGCTCGACAAGGCTGATATCCTCGATCTCTATCTGAATATCGCGCCCTATGGCGGCAATCTCGAAGGCGTCAGGGCCGCAAGCCTCGCCTGGTTCGGCAAGGAGCCGGGCCGGCTCGATACGGCGGAGGCGGCCCTGCTGGTGGCGCTGCCGCAGCTGCCGGAGAAACGTCGTCCGGACCGTTTTCCGGAAGCGGCAAGGCAGGCGCGCGAGCGGGTGCTGCAACGGCTTGCCGTCGAGCGCGTGGTGGGCGAAGGGGAAGCGGAGCGGGCGTCTCTTTCCGCCGTGCCCGCCAGCCGGCGCGACCTGCCGGCTTATGCGCCGCATATGGCCGTCGCCGCGCGGGCGAAATTTCCGAATATCACAGAGGCGCGCTCGACGCTGAAACTGCCGATCCAGCGGGAACTCGAGAGGGTTGCCCGCCATGCGGCGGAAAAGCTCGGCGACAAGGTTTCCGTCGCGATCGTCATGGCCGATGCGCAGACCGGCGATATTCTCGCGGAGGTCGGCTCGGCGGATTATCTCGATACGGCGAGGCGTGGTTTCGTCGAGATGAGCCGGGCGGTGCGCTCGCCGGGCTCCACCCTGAAGCCGTTCATCTATGGCCTTGCCTTTGAAGACGGTCTTGTCGGGCAGGAAACCATCATCGAGGATCGCCCGGCGGATTTTTCCGGTTATCGGCCGCGCAATTTCGATATGCATTATCAGGGCGATGTGAGCATCCGGCAGGCCCTGCAACTGTCGCTCAACGTACCCGCCGTCAAGCTGCTGGATGCCGTCAGCCCATCGGCGCTGATAGTGCGGTTCCGGCGGGCGGGCGTCCGGCTGGTGCTGCCGTCAAGCGAGGCGCCCGGACTTGCTATTGCGCTTGGCGGTGCGGGTATTTCGCTTGTTGATCTGGTGCAGCTTTATGCCGGGCTTGCCGGCAGCGGTGATCCCGTGCGGTTGGGCGACGGCGTCCGCTCAATCCCTGAGCGCCTTGCCGGTGACCGGCTGTTTTCCGATGCCGCGATCTGGAATGTCTCTGACATACTCTCCGGCGTGCTGCCGCCGCTTGGCATGAAACAGCGTGGCATCGCCTACAAGACAGGTACGAGTTACGGTTACCGTGATGCTTGGTCGGTGGGCTATGACGGGCGGCACGTGATCGGTGTCTGGGTCGGCCGGGCTGATAATGGCGCGGTGCCGGGTATTGCCGGTTACGCGACAGCGGCCCCGATCCTGTTTGAGGCCTTCGCAAAATCCGGTGTAGCGATCACGCCGATGCCCGGCGCACCCGCCGGTGTCGCACGCGTTGCCGTCACCGACCTTCCCGCCAACCAGCGGCGTTTCACCCTGACCGCAAGCGGCCTGCTTTCGGCCTCGAGACGCGAAAGCGCCCCGCGTATCGTTTATCCGCCGGAAGGAGCAAGGGTTGAGCTTTCCGGCCAGTCGGGCATTTCACCGCTGGTGCTGAAGCTGCAAGGCGGGCGTGCTCCTTTCCGCTGGCTCGCGAATGGCATGCCTCTGCCCGACGCTTCCCATCGCCGCAACAGCGAGTGGCGACCCGAGGGGCAAGGGTTTTCCACCCTCACGGTGATCGATGCCGATGGCCGCGCCTCGAGCGTGCGGATTTTCGTCGAGTGAGTTTTGCGGCCTGACGGTGCCGCTTTCAACTGCCGTTCCCCAAAAAGCGATATTGAGCATATCCAGGAAAAGTGGCTCCCGGGTTTCCCTCCGGAAATGCGACAACGCTCCAGTCACACGGTGCGGTCGGTGAAGCCGCGGCATCCGGGCCAGGCGCTCTCCCCAATCATCTTCCGGTGGATGATGCCCCCGTGGACCACGACTGAGATTTTGGAAATTTTATTGCCGTATAGAAATTCTGCAATTTTTGTTGCGAATCCTATTCCATCCCGCTATGTTGAAACTGCGCCCGGAAAATACCCGGTCGCATGGGAGAGACGGGCGCAGCACTAAAGCTGCGCGCAAACAGTGCTGCCGTTTCGACTGATCGACAGGACATGACTTCGCTTGAGGCGGATTTTGCTGCTGCATCCGTCACCGGCGAAGCCATGCCTGGAGACGGCCGGGAGGCGCCGGTTTGGGTGATCGCACACATTCGTCACGTGCGGGGAAAAGAGGAGGAGAAAATCTCGTGATCAAAAAAATCGTAATCACAACCGCATTCTGCGCCCTGATGGCAAACGCTGCCCATGCCGAGAAGATCGGCGTGGCAATGTCGCTTTTCGACGACAATTATCTCACCGTATTGCGTCACAACATTCAGCGCCATGCCAAGGACCTCGGCGTCGAAGTCCAGATGGAAGATGCGCAGGGCGATATCGCCCGCCAGCAATCGCAGATCGAAAACTTCGTGGCGGCTGGCGTTGATGGCATCATCACCATGCTGGTGGATGCGGATTCCGGCAGGGCGATGTCGAAGATCGCCGATCAGGCGGGTATCCCGCTGGTCTTCGTGAACATGCTGCCGGCCAATATGGAAAAATTCCCGGAAAAGCAGGCATGGGTCGGTTCCAATGAGGAACAGGCCGGCGAATTGCAGGCGACCGAGGTTTGCAAGCTTGCCAGCGGCAAGGGCGATGCGGTCATTCTTATGGGGCAACTCGGCACCACCGGCCAGCGTGGCCGCACCGCGGCGGCCGAACGTGTCCTCAAAAGCGATGCCTGCAAGGACATCAAGTTACTGGACGCGCAGACCGCGAACTGGATGCGCACCCCAGCCATGGACCTGATGACGAACTGGATCACATCCGGCATGAAGCCGACCATCGTGCTTGGAAACAATGATGAGATGGCGCTCGGCGCGATCCAGGCGTTGAAATCATCCGGCGTCGGCATGAAGGATGTCATCGTCGCCGGTGTTGACGCAACGCAGGATGCGCTGGCGGCGATGGAAGCGGGCGACCTTGACGTCACCGTCTACCAGTCCGCCAAGGGGCAGGGCGAAGGATCGCTCGATACCGTCCTTAAAATCGCACGCGGTGAAAAGTTCGAGCACAAGGTCGATGTGCCCTTTGAACTCGTCACCCCTGCCAATGTCGCTCAATACAAGTCCAACAACTGATTTGTGGCCGGCGACCGGGCACTGCCTCGGTCGCCGGCACAGCAAATCACGGCCCGGCCACTGGCCGGATAAAGGACGGGTGAGATATGATTTCCACAACCACCTTAGAGGCGATCGAACGCTTCAAGCAGGCCGCCGGCCCCTACCTTCTCGAAATCGAGGGGGTGCGCAAGGAATTTCCGGGTGTCGTTGCGCTGGATGATGTGCAGTTTCGGCTGCGCCCCGGTTCCGTGCACGCGCTGATGGGCGAAAATGGCGCTGGCAAGTCGACGCTCATGAAGATCATCGCCGGTATTTACAGCCCGGATGCCGGCACCGTCAGGCTGCGGGGAGAGGATGTCCGCCTCAAAAGTCCGCGTGATGCACTGGAGCGCGGCATCGCCATGATCCATCAGGAGCTGGCGCTGATGGACTGGATGAGCGTGGCGGAGAACATCTGGATCCGCCGCGAGCCGAAAAACCGTCTCGGCCTCATAGACCATGCGAGAATGCTGGCGGAGACGCAGGCGCTGTTTAACCAGCTGAAGATCAATATCGATCCGGCGGCGGAGGTCAGCACGCTGACGGTGGCGCAGCGGCAGATGGTCGAAATCGCCAAGGCCGTCAGTTACCAGTCCAGCGTGCTCATCATGGATGAGCCGACATCCGCGCTCACGGAGTCCGAGGTCGCGCATCTCTTCGATATCATCCGCGACCTGCGGTCACGCAATATCGGCATCGTCTACATCACCCACAAGATGAACGAGCTGTTCGAGATCGCCGACGAGTTTTCGGTGTTCCGCGACGGGCGATATGTCGGAACCCATGCGAGCACCGATGTCACGCGCGACGACATCATAAAAATGATGGTCGGACGCGAGATCACCAACATGTTTCCCAAGCAGGAGGCATCGATCGGCGACGTGGTTCTCGAGGTCCGCGATCTCGGCTTGTCCGGCGTTTTCCGCGGTATTTCCTTCGATCTGCATCGTGGCGAAATCCTCGGCGTGGCGGGGCTGGTGGGATCCGGCCGTTCCAACGTCGCCGAAGCGATTTTCGGAGTGGTGCCGGCGAGCGAAGGGACCATCCGCATCAACGGTGCCCCGGTCACGATCCATTCGCCAGCGGATGCGATGCGCAGGGGCATGGCGCTGCTGACGGAAGACCGCAAGGCAACCGGCTGTTTTCTGCCGCTCTCGATCCTTGAAAACATGCAGATCGCGGCCCTCCAGAATGGCCATGCGGCGATGGGTTACGTCGATGAGCGCGGTTTGACGGTGCTGTGCAACGACATGAAGAAGGCACTGCGTATCAAGACGCCCGATCTCGACGAGCGGATCGAAAACCTGTCCGGCGGCAACCAGCAGAAGGTGCTGATCGCCCGCTGGCTTCTGACGAAACCGGCAATCCTCATTCTCGACGAGCCGACGCGCGGCATCGATGTCGGCGCCAAGGCAGAAATCCATCGCCTGATTTCCAGTCTGGCGAAGGAAGGTGTCGCCGTCATCATGATCTCGTCGGAACTGCCGGAGGTTCTCGGCATGTCCGACCGGATTGTCGTGATGCATGAGGGGCATATGACCGGGATTCTCGATCGCGCCGAAGCGGACCAAGTCAAAATCATGGAACTGGCGGCCCGCTGAGGCTGCGACGGCGGTAACGCCGGGGAGGAAAAATCATGGATAGCGTACAGACCGAACCGGTCGAACGGAAAAGGCGCAAGCTGCCGCAGGAACTGAATATTCTGACCGTGCTGATCGGCGTCGCACTTGTGTTTGAGTTGCTCGGCTGGTTCGTGCAGGGGCAGAGCTTTCTCGGCAGCCCGCAGCGCCTGACGATCATGATCCTGCAGGTCTCCGTCGTCGGCATCATCGCCGTCGGGGTCACCCAGGTCATCATCACCGGCGGCATTGACCTCAGTTCGGGCTCGGTGGTGGCGATGACGGCCATGATCGCCATGAGTTTTGCGCAAAGCAGCGATTTCGCCCGGGCGATCTATCCGGCGCTCACCGATATGCCCGTGGTGGTGCCGCTGGCCGTCGGCCTCGGTCTCGGCCTGATCGCCGGCATCGTTAACGGCATGCTCATCGCGGTGACGGGAATACCGCCCTTCATCGCCACGCTGGGCATGATGGTGACCGCACGCGGCATCGCCAAGTGGTATACGAAGGGGCAGCCGATCTCCTTCCCGACCGAGAGCTTCGCGTCGATCGGCTCGGGGGCATGGCCTGTCGTCATCTTCCTGCTCGTCGCCGTTACCTTCCACATTGCTCTGCGCTATACGCGTTATGGCAAGTTCACCTATGCGATCGGCGCGAACATGCAGGCGGCCCGGGTGTCCGGCATCAATGTCCAGCTGCATCTGGTCAAGGTCTATGCCATTGCCGGCCTGCTCGCGGGCCTCGCTGGCATCGTCACCGCCGCCCG
The DNA here is from genome assembly GCF_003208455.1 of Rhizobium sp. UGM030330-04. Taxonomy (NCBI): domain Bacteria; kingdom Pseudomonadati; phylum Pseudomonadota; class Alphaproteobacteria; order Hyphomicrobiales; family Rhizobiaceae; genus Rhizobium; species Rhizobium sp. UGM030330-04. The sequence continues at coordinate 14,591 of NZ_QKML01000007.1, read as the reverse complement.
TGCGGAAACGGCGCAGGCCGGCATGGGCATGATGTATGAACTCGACGCCATCGCTGCGGCGGTGATCGGCGGCACATCCCTTTCCGGTGGGCGGGGGCGCATTTTCGGCACCGTTATCGGCACGGTGATCCTCGGTCTGATGATGTCGGGCTTCACATTTCTGCGTGTGGATGCTTACTATCAGGAGATCGTCAAGGGACTGATCATCGTCAGCGCGGTCGTTGCTGATGTCTACCGTCAAAAAGCCCGGCTCAGGAAGGGCTGATATCCATGCGCGCGGTGCCCCGGCAGGGGTGCCGGCGGCAATGCCGAGGAGATGCACTTGAACCTTTTCAACTCTCCTCTGGAACTGGGCGTCACCGTGCTTGCCGTCGTGCTGGTCGGGCTTTCCAAGGGCGGGCTCGGCGGCATGAGCCTGCTTGGCGTGCCGCTGATGGCGCTGGTGATGTCACCGGTCACGGCAGCCGCCATCCTGCTGCCCATTCTGGTAGTCATGGACATGGTCGGCGTGGCCGCTTGGCGCAAATGGGTCGACTGGCGGATCATGCGCCAGCTTCTGCCGGCAGCCGTTCTCGGCATCGGGCTTGGATGGATGACCGCCGAGATCACCTCGGATGCCGTGGTGCGCCTGATCGTCGGCCTTGTCTCGGCCGTGTTCGTGCTGCGCGTCGTGCTTTCAAGGGGCGTTCTGGTGACGGTTGCGAAAGAGCGGCCGATGGCGGGACGGTTCTGGAGCCTGCTTGCGGGTTACACCAGTTTCGTCGCCCATGCGGGTTCGCCGCCGCTGCAGGTCTACCTGCTGCCGCTTCGTATGGACCCGAAGGTTTTCACCGGCACCAATGTGATGTTCTTTGCCATCACCAATGTGCTGAAGCTCGTGCCTTATGCGGCTCTCGGCGGTTTCGGCGCGCAGAATCTCGGCCGCGCCGCCCTGATGGTGCCGTTGGCTATCGTCTCCACATGGCTTGGCGCCTGGACGGTGCGCCACATGCGCGCCTCGATCTTTTATCCGCTGACCTATGTGTCCGTGGCGCTGGTGGCGGTGAAGCTGATCTGGGACGGCGTGACAGGGCTTTGAGTGTGGGTGCCTAGAGGCCGGTCACCGTCGGAATGCGCGGCGCGGTCTCGTTCTTCTGAACCCGCGCGGCAACGGCGACGGCCAGAGCCTGCGCAAGGCACATCGGCGCTGCCAGAGACCGGGAAAAGCTGTAGTCATGCTCGGGGACCGAGAACAGGACCTTTGCCGATTTTGCCAGCGGCGACAGGGTACTGTCGGAAATCGCTACGGTCGGCACACCGATCCTTTCCGCCTCCTCGACGATATTCACCACTTCCGTCGCGTAAAATCGGAAGGACACCGCGATCAGCACGTCACCGGTCTTCATCGTCCGCGCCATATGGGTGGCGAGCCCGCCGCCGGGATCGAGAAGGATACATTGCTTGCCGAGCATGGTGAGAATGTAACGCAGCAGCTCCGCCACCGGTGCGGAGCGCAGCTGGCCGACGAGATAGACTGTACCGGCGGCCTCGATCAGATCGGCGGCGGTGCCGAGCTGTTCGGCGCTGATGCGTTCGAGCAGGTCCTGAAGGGAGGCGATATCCCTGACGACAAGATCGTGAAGGAAACCATATTCCGAACGGTCCTCGCGGCTTTGCAATTCATCGTCGAGCGCGCGCACGCGTGCCTCGAAACCCGGAGCCGCCGTCGCCAGCCGTTTCTGGAACAGCGCCTGCAGCTCCTTGAAACCCTTGTAGCCCAGCGACTGCGCGAACCGCACGAAGCTGGAGGCGTGGATGTTGTGCCGCTCGGCAATGGTATTGACCGAGTGCACGGCGACTTCATTGGGGTTCTGCGTCAGATAAACGGAAATCCGCTGATAGGTCTTGCTCATCTGATCATGACGATCATGGATGAGGCGGATCAGTTCTTCGTAATCTTTCGGAGGGTCGACGGGCTGCGGTTGTTGCTTCATGGCATGATCTTGCAATATTTATTGCGGTTTTCCAAGAGGCATGAAGGTCCGCAGCCCGCCGCTTAATCCGGGATTTCAGGCGTCGACATCCATCCATTGCCTTGTGGATGACGAGCGCTGGATCGTCTCGACCAGCCGCTGGATGCGCAGGCCGGCAGCGAAGCCGAAAGGCTCAGGTACCTGTCCCGCGATCGCCCGGAGATAACCCTCGATTTCGATGGCTTTCAGGTCGTTGAAGCCGAGCTGATGGCCGGGCGCGACGCAGAAGCGGCCATAGGGCGCGTGGTCAGGAGAGGCCTCTATTTTGCGGAAGCCACGGCGGCCGGCCGGGTCAGCGGCGGAATAGAAATGCAGCTCGTTGAACCGCTCCTGTGTGAAATAAAGCGCACCCTTGTCGCCGTAGATCTCGAAATCATGCTGCATCTTGCGGCCGGTGGCGATCCAGTTGCCTTCGACCGAGCCCTGCGCGCCATTGGCGAAACGCAGGAAGGCGCGCCCCACATCGTCCACTTCCACCTTGCGTGTACCGCCCTTGCCATCCGGCCGCTCGGCAATCAGCGTCACGCAATCCCCCATCACTTCGGTTATCGGACCAAGCAGGAATTCGGCTGCGGCAAGCGCGTGCGAGCCGATATCGGCAAGCGCACCGCCCCCGGCCGGATCGTGGCGGAAGGTGAAGGTGCCTGCGGCGTCGGCCATATAATCTTCGGCATGCAGACCGCGATAACCGCGTATCTTGCCGAGTTCACCTGACGCCACCATTTCCCGCGCCAGCCGCAGCATGGGATTGCAGAGATAGTTGAAGCCCACCTGCGTTTTGACACCACGCGCAGCCGCGGCTGCGGCCATCTCGCCGGCATCCGCAGCAAGCGGTGCCAGCGGCTTTTCGCAATAGACATGTTTGCCGGCAGCAATGGCGGCAAGCGCCATTTCCTTGTGCAGGGCGTTCGGCGCGGTGATGTCGACGAGGTCGATATCCGGATCGGCGATGATGCTGCGCCAGTCCGCCGTGGAATGCGCAAAGCCGAAATCCGCAGCTGCCCGTGCAGCCGCATCTTCGGTGATGTCGGCAACGGTGTGCAGTTCGATCCGGTAGGGGAGGTCGAAGACCTTCTGGGCAGAGGCGAAACCGAAGACATGGGCTTTGCCCATGAAGCCGGTGCCGATGAGGCCGACGCGTAGAACGGGTTTTTCAGACATGGGCAAATTCCGGATTGACGATGAGGCCGGGATCGATCGTCCCTTTCAGATAATTGACGGCGTTCTGGATGGACGCGATGGCCATCCTCTCCCCGCATTCCGTCGTAAGCCCGGCAATATGCGGCGACAGGACGGTATTGAACTGCGACAGCAGCGGGGAGGAGCTTTCCGGCGGCTCGTCGTCGAAGACATCCAGCCCGGCCGCACCGACATGACCCGAGGCAAGTGCCTCGCTGAGCGCCTTTTCACAAACGACACCGCCACGGGCCGTGTTTGACAGGACGACACCGGGTTTCATCAGAGCGATTTCGGCGGCCCCGATTGCCGGGCTTGGCCCTTTGGGAATATGCACGGAAATATAGTCGGCCCAGGGCAGGCCCTCTTCCAGCGATACGGGTCTTGTCGGCCCCTCGGGCCATCCCGATTGCAGCAGGTAGGGGTCATAGGCGCGGATATGCATGCCGAAACCCGAAGCCATTCTGGCGAGATGCCGCCCGATCCGGCCATAACCGAGGATGAGCAGGTTCTTGCCGGATATTTCCTGCTGCTCCAGCCTGTTGCGCCAGCTCCACTGTCCGGCCTCCCGGACGGCGCGGTCGGCGAGTATGGCTCGCTTTGCCGCCGCCAGCAGCAGCATCATCGCATGTTCGGCGACGGAGACGGAGTTGACGTCGCCGACGATGGTGAGCGCGATGTTGCGCCGGTTGAGTTCGGCAAGATCGACGCTATCGTAACCCACTCCATGGCGGGACACCACTTTCAGCCGTCCGGCCCTGGCAATGGTGGCTGCCGAAAGTGGCTGTGTGCGAATGACGATGGCATCCGCTTCTTCGATGAAGGGAGCGTAGGAGGCTTCGGAAACGTCTTCGATATAGCGGACGGAGAAGCCGAGGGCCGGCAGGTCGCGCAGCATGGCCTCGCCGGAAGGATGAAGTTTTCCGGCCACGAGAAGGTTCGGCATTCAATACCCCCCTTTGCCATCGGTTTTTTTGGCCGTCTTTTCCACCAGCTTGCGCCAGGTCGCGGTCGATTCCGTCGCTGCAGCAGCCAGCAGGCGGGAATCGCCTGATACGGTGGTCATGTCGAAACCCCATTCCACCGCGCGTGCCGCGTAATCCGCTGTGCCGCAATGGAGGGCTGCCTTGACGCCGTTGCGGTGGCAGGCATCGAGGATGCGCTTGATGGCGTCAATGACCTCGGGCTCCTCGCGGTCAAAGGCAGGTGTCAGTTGCCCTTTAGAAAGCGAGAAACTCAGGTCGGCGGGACCGACATAAATCCCGTCGAGGCCGGGGGTGGAAGCGATCTCCTCGAGATTGTCCATCGCCTCTGCCGTTTCGATCATCGCAAAGGCGAGGATTTCGTCATTGGCTTCTGCGGCATAATTGCCGCCGGCTGCGTAAACGGCGCGGGTGGGGCCGAAGCTGCGCTCCCCGAGCGGCGGGTAGCGCATGTAACGAACGAATTGCTCGGCCTGCGCCCGGTTGTTGATCATCGGGCAGATGATGCCATAAGCCCCGGCATCCAGAACCTTGGATATCCACGCCGGATCGAGCCAGGGCACCCGCGCCATCAGAACCTTGTCCGAAGCGCGCATTGCCTGGAACATGCCGAGCACGTCCTTGTAGTCAACCGCGCCGTGCTGGATGTCGATGGAGATGGCGTCATAGTCCTGCGCCGCCATGATTTCGGCGCTGAACGGGCTGGCAATGGACAGCCAGCCATGCAGCACCGGACGTCCCTCGGCCCAGATTTCCTTCAACTTGTTTTTCCGCATGATTTTCTCCTGCAAGAATATTCGTCTTCAAAAGACGATCTGGGCGAGTTTGGTTTCGAGATAATCGCTTATCCCCTCGATACCACCCTCGCGCCCCATGCCGGAATGGTTGGTGCCGCCGAAAGGCGCTTCGGATGCGGCGAGCGCGAAGCTGTTGATGCCGACCATGCCGGATTTCAGTGCCGCTACCGTTCGCCGTGCCCTGTCCGGAGAACGGGTGAAGGCATAGGCGGAAAGGCCCATGTCGGAGGCGTTGGCCCGCTCCAGAACCTCGTCCTCGGTGCTGAAGCGGGTGATCGCGGCAATCGGACCGAAATTTTCTTCGGCAAAAACCTTCATCGTGTCCGTCACGTCGGTCAGTACGGTGGGCTCGAAAAAGAAACCGTGGTTCAGCTGCGATGGGCGTTTGCCGCCATGGGCGATTTTCGCGCCGGCGCGCACGGCGTCGGCGACCACCGCCTCGATGTCCTCAAGGCGACCGGCATTGATGAGCGGACCCATTCCTGTATCGGCATCAAGCCCGTCGCCAAGCTTGATCTTCGCCGCGCGGGCCACGAAACCATCGACAAAGGCATCGTGCAGGCTCTCGTGGACGAAGATGCGATCCGGCGTGACGCAGACCTGGCCGCAATTGGCGAATTTGGTGGGCACCGCAAGATCGAGCGCGGTGTCGAGATCCGCATCGTCATAAATGATGAGGGGTGCATTGCCGCCCAGTTCCATAGAGACCTTTTTCACGGTCTCAGCGGCGTCACGGATCATTTGCTGGCCGACCCGGGTGGAGCCGGTCAGCGACACCTTGCGCACGCGCTTGTCCGCCATGATCGGGCCATAGGTATCGGCGGTCGAACCGACAACCAGGTTGACGGCGCCATCGGGAAAGCCGGCGGCCCTGAGGCAATCGACCATGACCATGGCGACACCCGGCGTCTGGGATGAGGGGCGCAGCACGACGGGGCATCCGGCGGCGAGCGCCGGGGCGAGCTTGCGGGCCGGAAGGGCGGCCGGAAAATTCCAGGCGGTGAAAGCGCCGACGATGCCGACTGCTTCGCGTGTCACTTCAAATCGTCCGCCGGGCACCCGGCTGTCGATGATGCGGCCATAGATGCGGCGCGCTTCTTCGGCGAACCAGCGGAACTGGTCGCAGGAAAGCGTCCATTCGCGACCCGCCTGGGCAATCGGTTTGCCGGTCTCCAGCGAGATCATCTTCGCACCCTCATCGGCACGGCGCAACATTTCGTCGGCTGCGCGATGCAGCGCTTCGGCACGTGCGAAGCCGCCCATGGCGCGCAGTTTCGGAAGGGCCGCAGCGGCCGCGTCGATCGCATCGCGGGTTTGATCGGCGCTGGCAAGCATCACCTCGCCGAGCGCAGCGCCGGTGACCGGAGAGACGACCTCTCCCGTTGCGGCACCGGCAAGCCAGCGGCCATTGATGAAAAGTCCAAAATTCGCGTACATGGTTTATCCGATCTCGCTTGTGTTGACGGTGCGCCCCTCGGCGACAGAGCGGATCGCCGCTTCGGCCAGAAGCAATGCCAGCCGGCCGTCTTCGAAGCCGACCTCCGGTGCCTTGCCCTGTTCCACCGCATCGACGAAGGCGCTGATTTCCGCTGCGAAAGCATCGGCATAACGGTCGATGAAGAAGTTCATCAGCGGTGCTGCCCGGTCGGTGCCGGTTTCGGTGTGGAGGCGCAGGTGATTGAGCGTCCGGTTTTCGGAAATCGCCATGCCGGCACTTCCGAAGGCTTCCACCCGCTGATCGTAGCCATAAACCGCGCGGCGCGAATTGCTGATCGTGCATTGTTTGCCCGAAGCGGTTTTCAGCACCACGGTCACGGTGTCGTAGTCGTCGCATTTTTCCATCAGCGCCGGATCGACCAGCCGCGAACCGGTAGCGGAGACTTGGCTGATCTCTTCACCCAGAATGAAGCGGGCCATGTCGAAATCATGGATCGTCATGTCGCGGAAAATGCCGCCCGACATTTCGATATAGGCGGCGGGCGCCATGCCAGGGTCGCGCGAGGTGATGACGACCTGATGCAGATCGCCTATCGTTCCGTTTTCGACGGCCTCACGCACGGCGCGGTGTCCGCTGTCAAAACGCCGGACGAAGCCGAGCATGATCGGTACGCCGCTGCCGGCAATTTTTGTTGCACAGGCGTTGACGCGGTCGAGGGAGAGATCGATGGGCTTTTCGCAGAGCACCGGTTTTCCGGCGGCAACCGCCTTTTCCAGCAGATCCGCATGGGTGGGGGTTGAGGTGGCGATCAGCACGGCGTCGACCTCAGGCGAGGCAAAAACCGCCTCGGCCGACTCGAATCGTGTCACATCAAGCTTTTCGGCAATTTCTTTCGCCGAGGGCTCGTATACATCAAAGACACCAGCCAATGTCGCGCGTGGATGAGCGACGATGTTTTCCGCATGCATGCGGCCGATACGGCCCACGCCAAGCACTGCAATTCTCAGCATTGAAATTTTCCTCCCGAGGTATTTGGCAATAATCATTGCAAAGTACAGAATTTGTCAATATGTATTCCAAAAACATATCAACAACCATCCGCAGGAGGAGGCGAGATGACCGCGAAGACCTTACGCCTGACCATGGCCCAGGCGCTAGTACGTTACCTGTGCAACCAGTTTACCGAGATCGACGGAGAGCGCGTTCCCCTGTTTGCGGGCGTGTTCGCCATTTTCGGGCACGGCAATGTCACATGCCTTTCCGAAGCTCTGGAGACGGTGCAGGACCAGTTGCCGACCTGGCGCGGGCAGAACGAACAATCCATGGCGCTTGCCGCAATCGGCTTTGCCAAGGCAAAGCGGCGCAGGCAGATCATGGTCGCTGCGACTTCGATCGGGCCGGGAGCGTTGAACATGGTGACCGCCGCCGGCGTCGCCATGGCCAACCGGCTGCCCGTTCTCCTCATTGCGGGCGATACCTTCGCAAGCCGCCTGCCGGACCCGGTTCTGCAGCAGGTCGAGCATTTCGGCGATCCGACACTGACCGTCAATGACGCGTTCAAATCCGTGGTGCGTTACTGGGACAGGATCGTGCTGCCGGAACAATTGCTGCAATCGCTGCCGCAGGCGGTCGCAACCATGCTCGATCCGGCCGATTGCGGCCCGGCTTTCATCGGTCTTGCGCAGGATACGCAGGAAATCGCTTTTGATTATCCGGCAGTCTTTTTTGAACCGAAGGTCTGGAAAATTCCTCGGCCGCGTCCTGACCGTGACGCCGTGGCGACTGCCGCCCGGCTGCTGGCGCAGGCGAAACGTCCGCTCATCATTTCCGGCGGCGGCGTGCGTTATTCGCTGGCGGAAGAGCGCCTTGCCGATTTCGCTGCAAAGCGCGGCATTCCCGTGGTCGAAACCATCGCCGGCAAGGGCGCGCTCACCCATCACCATCCGGTCCATGCCGGGCCGATCGGCATCGTCGGATCGACATCGGCGAATGCGCTGGCCAAGGATGCGGATGTCGTGCTGGCGATCGGTACCCGGCTTCAGGATTTCACCACGGGTTCCTGGACGGCTTTCTCCTGCGATGCGCAGTTCATTTCCGTCAACGCCGCCCGCTTCGATGCGGTGAAACACCGGGCGCTTTCCGTGGTCGGCGATGCGCTGGAGACAATCGAGGAACTGGACCACGCGCTCGGCGCCTACAAGGCCGATGCCGCCCATATGCAGCGGGCCAAAACGCTGTTTGCCGAATGGGATAATCTGCTCGACGAACACCAACGCATCACCAATGCGCCGGTTCCTTCCTATGCGCAGGTGGTTGGCGTGCTGAACCGGGTGGCGCGTCCCGAAGATACGCTGATTGCGGCGGCGGGCGGAACGCCGGGTGAGGTGACCAAGGGCTGGCGGGTCAAGAACCCGAATACGTTCGATTGCGAATTCGGTTTTTCCTGCATGGGTTATGAAATCGCTGCCGGCTGGGGCTGCTCCATGGCGCAGGAAGGGCCGGGCGGTACCGGCGGCGTTCCAATCGTCATGCTGGGGGATGGCACCTATATGATGATGAACTCGGATATTTATTCAGCCGCGCTTACCGGGCACCGGATGATCGTGGTGGTCTGCGATAATGGCGGCTATGCCGTCATCAACCGTTTGCAGCAGGCCAAGGGCGTTCCCGGCTTCAACAATCTGCTGGCAGATTGCCGCGTCAGGGACAGGGAAAATCCGCTGCATGTCGATTTCGTCAAACATGCGGAAGCCATGGGCGCCCATGCGCGCAGGGCCGAAAGCCTTGCCGATCTTGAAGACGCGATGATCTGGGCGCAGGGCAACGATGGCGTGACCGTCATTTCCATCGTTTCCGATGCGTGGAAATGGGTGCCGGGCGACGCCGACTGGGATGTCGGTGTTCCCTCCGTCTCCAGTTTCGAGACAGTGCGTGCCGCCCGCGCCGCGCAGGAAAACATCCGCAAGGCGCAGCGAGTGGGGGTCTGAGATGAAAGCAAGACTTGGTATCGCGCCGATTGCCTGGTGGAATGACGATCTTGCCGAGCTTTCCGATGATGTGAGCCTTGAGGAATGCCTGCGGCAGGCAAGCGAAGCCGGCTTTACCGGAATGGAGACCGGGCGCCGGTTTCCGATGGATATGGCGGAGCTTGGGCCGATCCTCGACCGCTACGGCATATCGGTATGCGGCGGCTGGTTTTCCGGCCTGCTGCTGGATGGCGACATCGAGGCGGAGAAAGACCGCATCGCGCAGCAGATGGAATTCTTCATCGCCGCCGGTGCGCCCTGCATCGTTTATGGTGAAACGACGCGCTCCATTCAGGGCGTGCGCTCCGCTCCGCTTGCCACGAAGCCCCGGCTCGACGAGGCCGGCATGGCGGCCTATGGCCGCAAGATGTCCGACTTTGCCGACTGGTGCGCGGCGAAGGGCATGCCGATTTCTTACCATCACCATATGGCGGCCGTGGTGGAGACCGAGCCGGAACTCGATCTCTTCATGAAGCACTCCTCCGTGCCCCTGCTGTTCGATGCCGGGCACATGGCCTTTGCCGGCGGCGATGTCATGCGTGTCATCGAAAACCATCATGCACGCGTTACCCATGTCCACACCAAGGATATCAGGCGTGAGGTTGTCGATGGGCTGGACAGGAGCCGGGAGAGTTTCCTCGATGCCGTCATCAAGGGCGCCTTTACCGTGCCGGGCGATGGCAGCCTGGATTTCGAGGCGATCGTCAAGGCGCTGGCGTCGAAAGGTTACGAGGGCTGGTTCGTGGTCGAGGCGGAGCAGGACCCGGTCAGGAACCCGCCGCTGGACATGGCCCGAAAGGGGCACCAGGAATTGCTGCGCGTGATGGACGCCGCTGGATATGAGGTCGTGAAATGAACCGTATTGAAGGAAAGATCGCCGTTGTTACCGGCGGAACCCAGGGTCTGGGCGCAGCGGTTGCGCAGGTGTTTGCGCAGGCGGGCGCGGCGGGGATCGTCATTGTCGGGCGCGGTGTGGAAAAAGGACAGGCGGTCGCGGATGCCATCACACAGAAATCCGGCGTGCCGGTTGAGATGGTGGCGGCCGATCTCGGCGATATCGATGATGTCCGCAGCATCATTCCGGCGACGGACAAACGCTTCGGTCGGGTCGATATCCTCGTTAACGCGGCGGGCCTGACGGATCGCGGCAATATGCTCAACACGACGCCCGAGCTTTTCGACCGGATGTTCGCGGTCAACACGCGTGCGCCATTCTTTCTCATTCAGGATGCGGCAAAGGTGATGATCCGCGAGGGGATCGAGGGTCGTGTCGTTAATGTCGGATCAATGTCGGGTCTGACAGGCCAGCCTTTCCTTGCGCCCTATGCGGCGTCCAAGGGCGCGCTTGCCACCGTCACCCGCCATGCCGGCTTTTCGCTGATGCGCCACCGTATCCATGTGAACCAGCTCGATATCGGCTGGATGAATTCCGATCACGAGCGCAAGCTTGTCCTTTCCGAGACCGGCGATCCCGATTTCATCGACCGTGCGGCGGCGGCCAAGCCGTTCGGGCGCATCCTCGATCCGCTCGAAGTGGCCCGCGCTATCCTGTGGATGTCCTCCGACGACAGCGGCATGATGACGGGCGCGGTTATCCCCTTCGATCAGTCGGTCTATGGCGGTTACGACGACGCGCCGGTGCCGGCGAAAAAGCTGGAGGAATAAGATGATGCGGACCATCAAGGGGCCAGGCGTCTTCCTGGCGCAGTTCGCCGCGGATGAGGCGCCCTATAATTCGCTTGCCTCGCTGGCGGCGTGGGCCTCGGCCAAGGGCTTCAAGGGCGTGCAGATTCCCACCTGGGATACGCGCCTGATCGACATGAAACAGGCGGCGGAAAGCGATGCCTATTGTGATGATCTGAAGGGCATGCTCGGCGAGCATGGGCTGGAGATCACCGAACTCGCCTCCCACATCACCGGGCAGCTTGTGGCGGTGCACCCTGCCCATGACGCGATCATGGACAGTTTTGCGCCGGAGCATGTGCGCGGCTATCCCGCAAAGCGTCGGGCATGGGCCGAGGAACAGCTGCGCTTTGCCGCCCGCGCCTCAAAGCGTCTCGGCATCGACCGCCATGTGACTTTTCCCGGGGCGCTTTTATGGCCCTATCTTTATCCCTATCCGCAATGGCCCGAAGGGCTGGTGGAAGAAGGCTTTGACGAGCTTGCGCGCCGCTGGACACCGATTCTCGATGACTTCGACGCCCATGGCGTGGACGTCTGTTATGAAATCCATCCCAGCGAAGACCTGCATGACGGCCACAGCTGGGAGATGTTTCTCGACAAGGTCAAGGAGCATCCGCGGGCGAACCTGATGTATGATCCCTCGCATCTGGTTCTGCAGGGAATGGATTATCTCGCCTTCATCGACCATTACCACGAGCGGATAAAAGCCTTCCACGTCAAGGATGCCGAGTTTCGTCCAGACGGAAAATCAGGCGCCTATGGCGGTTATCAGCCCTGGTCCAAAAGGGCCGGCCGCTTCCGCAGCCCCGGCGACGGGCAGGTCGATTTCGGGGCGATCTTCACCAAGCTGACGACCTACGGCTTCGATGGCTGGGCGGTGCTGGAGTGGGAATGCTTCGTCAAAAATCCGGAGGACGGCGCGTCTGAAGGCGCGCGTTTCATCGCCGATCACATCATCCGCGTTTCGGACCGCGCCTTTGACGATTTCGTCAAATCCGGCGCGAACCGCAATGCCAACCGCGCCATGCTGGGGCTGGAGGAACAATGACTATCGAAAGACCACTTCGTCTGGGCATGATCGGTGGCGGTCAGGGAGCCTATATCGGCAACATCCACCGTCTTGCCGCACGCCTTGACGGCAAATGGCTGCTTGTGGCCGGGGCCTTCGATGTCGATCCCGAAAGAGGCCGCGCCTTCGCCATCAATGAGGGACTCGACCCGGCCCGCAGCTATGGCAGCTATCAGGACCTGATCGCCGGCGAGGCTGCCCGAGAGGATCGTGTCGATGCGGTTGCAATCTGCACACCGAATTTCACCCACTATCCGATAGCGAAGGCGCTGATCGAGGCAGGTTTCGACGTGATCTGCGAAAAACCGCTGACCGCGACGCTGGAAGACGCCATCGCGCTGGAAAAACTGTCGCGGGAAAGCGGCCGCTTCGTTGGGGTGACCTATACCTATTCCGGATACCCGATGGTGCACGAAGCGCGTGCGCGCGTCGCGGCGGGTGAGATCGGCGAGGTTCGAACCGTGCAGGTGGAATATCCGCTGGAATGGATGGCGACGGCCATCGAACAGCAGGGCAATGCCCAGGCGGCATGGCGTACCGACCCGAAAAAGAACGGCCGCGGCGGCTCCATCGGCGATATCGGCACCCATGCCTATCATTTGGCTGGCTTCGTGACCGGGCTGAAACTGCAGTCGCTCACCGCCGATCTCGCCACTTTCGTGGTGGGGCGGGCGCTGGATGACAATGCCCATGTGATGATGCGTTATGAGGGCGGCGCGCGGGGGCTCCTGTGGTCGTCGCAGGTGGCGCTCGGCAATTCCAACGGCGTGCGTCTGCGGGTTTTCGGCGCGACCGGTTCGCTGCAATGGTTTCAGGAACAGCCGAACGAACTCGTCTATACGCCGCTTAACGGGCGTGTGCAGACCATCAAGCGGGGCGCGGATGATCTTTCCGAAGATGCGAAGGTTCGAACCCGCACTCCGCCCGGCCATCCGGAGGGATATCTGGAGGCCTTCGCCAACCTCTATGCCGGTTTCGCGGAAGCCATCCGTGCCCGCAAGGCGGGCCGCGAGCCCGGTGCAATCGGCCGCAACATCCCGCTTGCCTATGACGGGCTGAAAGGCGTGGCCTTTGTGGAAGCGGTGGTGGACAGCGCCGAAAGCACCGATCCGCGCTGGATCACGCCGGTGGCGGTGTAGACGCGCAGCGGACTGCGCTGGAAATCGACCTTTCGGACAGGCCATGTCGGTCCGGAAGGTTTTGGCTGTTCCGAGCAGGTGATGCGCTCCGTAGGTTTGTCGCTACGACGATTGTCTTCTCTGATAATGCACGTCTCTCGCAATGTCTGCTATTGGGATTTCTTTGCAACACGCCCATGTGTGCCTGTCCGGGGCATCGGCCAATTGCCAAGCCAACTACAAGGTAGCGGTCACAACGACTACGCTGCGGAGCATCTCAAACGGCGACTATGTCAAGCTGGTAGCAACGTCGGCATCCTCGTTCGACACCCCGCAACCCTTGGCCTCACCATCAACGACCAAGACTTGCCCCGGACGGTACGGACACGTCCAACCAACACTGTTCCGGTTAACCTCGTCGCATTCGCTACGATAATAGAACGCGAACACAGTGTTCGCGTCCGGTCCGTCATAGCCCAGGTCACCGGGATCACGGACACAACGACGCCGACTCTCAAGAGGCTCGAAGGCGTACCGGCCGACAACTACGGCACCGTCTACATTACATCTGCACCGCAAGCGCTGCATCGACCGGAACTACGCTTCGGTGCGAAATGCAGGGACGGCGAGCTTCACCATCGCACCAGGTGGCTATATCCAACTTTCACTCGTGTCGTCCTCCCACTATGACACGACTACAAAACTGAAGCCTACAGTGGACGGTATCGAGAGGATTTTCTCGGTCAGGGCAAGAGCATTAGACACGACACGCGAAAACCTTGGGGTGTTTAGGGACGCGACCAATGCTGCGGTTAGCTTTTGACCCGGACCCGCAGTCGCTTCGGGCGGGACGCATCAAATTGGTCGTTGATCGCCCTGATGCGTGCTTCAATTTCCGTATCGCCGTGATGCGCGTCCGGCTTATATCGTCAGCGGGTGTGAGTTCTTGGCCAAATTGATGGCGGCCACTTCCGCGGCGTGATGGGCATAGGCGAGATAGGTTACCGGCAGCGCCGTCAACGATTTGTGGCGTCGTGTGATCGCCATCGACTTTGCCGCTTCCTCGCCAAATCTGGCGATGGAGAAGTTCTCCTTCTTCTGGCCTTCACGGGTCGTCAGCGTTGCTTGCCAGACATCACCTTCGGCCGTCTCTACACGTCTGACACCGGAGATGCCGCTTCGGTTGTTCTTGCGCAGAAGCACGGCCTGCTCGTGGTTGGTGGCGGGCGCAATGGCAAGCAGGATGGCGTCGCGATAGGCACGCGCCTGACGGTAGGCGGCATCGCCCG